>NZ_BADT01000190.1 GCF_000239855.1 Pseudoalteromonas sp. BSi20652
AAATGAGAAAACACAAGCCATGGCTTATTAGCGCGCTTTTTCAAGTTAGCTAAACCTAGCTTTATTGACCCTCTAAAAGCGCAGCGTCTCTAAACCTCTTTGTGAATAAATCGCTTATTGCGTGAAGCACCGCTTCTGATTATTTAATATCTTTGTTAATAAACCACTTAAAGATCTATTGCACAAAGAGAAGTGAAAGAGAAAT
>NZ_BADT01000189.1 GCF_000239855.1 Pseudoalteromonas sp. BSi20652
CTTTTTTGCACTTTGCGTACCTAAAGTAGTACGATATGAGAATATTTTAATAACATCAAAGGATTGGCGGTTATGAAAAAGCTACTTCTCGGACTTATAATTATAGCGGCTTTGGCTTTATACCTATTTAAAACCCAGCCTAACACAGCCGCTGTAGAGCAGACCAACGTGGCTGCACCAAATGCCACTGAGCCTAGTTTAGTTAATAAAAAGCAGCCCGCAGAAGGCACCCCGCTACGAATAGTCACAGATCTAAAAAAAGATATTCGCCTTTGCAGAGATCAATCACAGCAACAACATATAAAAATAAATAATTTAAACCAATCGCTTGTTTCATTTTTTGTGAGTGAGCTTAAAAAAGGGACGTCGGTCCCTACGATTTTAAAGTATGCAAACCTATCAGAAATCAATAAGCGTCAATATATTGCCTTTTTAAGAGATGCCATAGTTGCGGAGCAAAAACAGCAGCTTAATATTACTAGCTCTTTAAACGAATTAGCTAATTGGCAAGGCATTGAGGCAATTAAAGGCTTCACCAATGATAAAGTAAAAGAAATGATTCAACAGCTTGGAGGTAATAAGCATAGCCCTCCAGGACTTACTCTGAGTGTACCCCTTGATGAAAATGTACAAAAAGAAACCCTTTATGCTTTATTAAACAACACTGATACATTTACCACTTACTCTAAAACGTTTATTAAACTTGAAGGCAGTGAGGTTATTTCCCCGGCTACATTGTTTGTGCTTAATGCAAATAAATTTACCCCAAAAGAGTTTGAGCAGGCAATTTCATCTAACCAATTTACAGTAAATGAAGTGGCTACTGCGATTAAAAACAACATTCCTAATGAGTATATTTTTGCGCTTATGAAGCAGGTGCCGTTACTCGATGCTATGCCGCTGTACGAAGAAAATTCTGTTTTGTATAACATGGCTGATATTGCCGTAAGCCAGTTTAATTTACCGCTTGTAAAAGCACTGCAGCAACTAGGCGTAACACCAACCAATCAGCCAGGCTTATTTACGGGTTTAGACGTTGCAATAGTAAGCCTGCCTAAAAGTGGTAACTTAACACTAGCCCCTTTAGATGCAAAGCATACTCAAATGTTAAACTACCTTACAGAGCAGGGCTATAAAGCTCATAGCGGCAATGCTAATGACGATCTAAATAGCAAAGGCGTTTTTTTTGTAAGTGATTTTATTTACCAGCAAGGCGCCTATATTAATGGCCAGGAAAACCCTGAGCAATATGCTTACTTTAACCCTATTGGTAAAATAGATAACGCCACATTGCCTCAAGTGAGTGAGCCCGATAATTCTGATGTTGCACGTTTTTTAGTAGGTTTGAAGCAACAAAAGGAAGATCTAGATAATAAAAGACAAAACTGTGAACTATTACAGCAGCAGTTAAGTGCTACTGAACAATTACACTCTACTATGCGAGCATATAATACGGTGCTAGAGGTAAAAAAAGAGCACGGTAATAACTTCGAATATGTTTTACAAGAACAAGACCCCGTATTAGTTAATTACTGGTGGAGTATACTAAGTAATCAGCTTTCAAACGATAGAAGTCATAGCGCGTTCAGCGAATATTTGTCTGAAAAAGATTACCAAAAAGCTTATGAGTACAGCCTTAGTACACCATTAACTCAAACAGAAACCGATACACTTTTTACATTCCTACTATTAGAGCCTCATGACTTTATAACGATCTGGCAAAGCCGAGTTGAACCTAAGCCACCGAGTGATTTAGCAAGATTAAGTCGTTTTCCGCTTGAGCAATGGCAAAAGCTTAAACAAGCTGGTTTTGATTTTTCGATTACCGATATACATGGGCGCGACGTTTATACACAAGCTATGTTAGTCACCAGCGACGTAGTACAATTTTTAATTGATAATAAAATACCCGCTGATTTAGAAAAATTAGGCGTAGATATGCTCGACTTAGCGCTTGAGCAAAGCTACACCAAAGGGGAGTTAAGCCCAATGATTCCTTTAGCCCTGCAGCTTGTTGAGAAAATTGAACCGAATCACCTTTCTCGCGCAGCACGATTAAAAACGTTTTATCCTGAGGTTTACGAGCAATTAATTAAGTTAAACCCCGCATTGAAACCCGCAGAGGGCACGCAGCTAAATCACTATACTTTTAATAACCTATAACCCGCACTTTTAATACGCCAACAAATTAGTTGGCGTATTTGTTACTAACCTAAATATTGTCTTTAATATTTAACATTGTCTGTGTAGAGTATTTAAAACAACTAAGGGAATTGGGTTATGACAGGCAAAACGCTAATTTTTAACTTTGACGGCACAGGAAACGAGCCCCGTGATGCAGAGCAATTTAGCTCAGATCATTTTAAAGAAGACGTCAGTATTTCTAATATTCTAAAATTGCATTTACTACTTGGCGGTAAATTAGAAGACTCCCCCGTTACTCCATTTGCTAACCAACTCAGTTTTTATTATCAAGGTATTGGTACCAAAGGCAGCCGCCTTAAACGTATTTTAAACCAAGCCCTCGCACCACAAAGTGATGACGTAGCCAGTATATTAAATCAAGCATTAAGCGACTTTAAAGCTCACTATCAACTAGGCGATACTATACTGCTAACAGGCTTTAGCCGAGGCGCTGCGCTTGCCAGACGTTTTGCTAAATGTTTAGAGCCCTTAATAAGCAACAACGTGTATGTATGTGTGTTTGATACTGTCGCCTCTATTGGTTTATCTAAAGTAAGTAAAGCTACACGCGGCGCAGAACACGTTATTTTTGAAAACCACACCATTGCCAACAATATTACTCAAGCGCTGCACTGCGTAGCCCTTGACGAAAAACGCCGTGCGTTTGAACCCACGCTAATGAACCATCAAAGTAATATTACCGAACTGTGGTTTGCAGGTGCGCACTCTGATATTGGTGGAGGTTATTATCGCGATGGCCTTGCTGATATTTGCCTGCGCTATGCACTGGAGTGGTTAATAGAGCAGCCGCTTACTATATCCTTGTTAACCAGTCACGATATTGATTACGAAGCATTGCTGCCCAATAGCAATTTAATAGCACAAGATGATGTAACCGTTATTCCTGATCCACTCGCATTAAGCCATCAGCAAAATTACTTTTGGTTCAATCCACTATTTAAATTAATTGATAGAGACTGCCATGTACTCATTAATAACGAAGCCAGTAAACTTGAGCCTTTAATACATCACAGCGTAGCTGAGCGAATAAACAAACTAACGAGTTACCGTCCTGAATCCCTTAAAAAACAGCACTACAAAGTTAGCTACAGCGACAACAACACGCTTAGTTTTACAGGTCTTAGCGCGCACATTATGCTCGCAAATCAAAATATGAGTGTATTGGCAATAAACCAAAGCCAAGATGTAATGGTATTTGCCTCTGAACTTTATAACAATACAGGGCTAATGCTAGAGCAAGGCGCAACTTATCGCTTTACGCCCTACCCTGATCAGTATTGGTTTGATGATGGTATAAAATGCTCACCTTTGGGTTGGCATCGCGATAACGTGAAACTTGGCGTAAAAGAAATTCCCATTGCTTTACTAGAACCCTTTAGAAGACTTGCACGCGCGCAGTGGTTTTCATTAGTTGGTGCCATTAATAAAAACGACGATTATTTATTTGAAATAGCAGGCGGCGCTGATATTCAAATAGAAAAATCCGGTGCGTTTTGCCCGTTTGCAAATGACTTAGACCGATTTTATGGTGCTAATACCGGTAAGATTAAATTGAAAGTAACACGTTTGAGTTAACTCACTTAGTTTGCAACATTTGTATAAAAAACGCTTATAGGCGTTTAAAAGCACACTTTTACATTTAGTCGGATGCATCAGTAAACAAGTAATTAAATCACCACCGAGAAGTGAAGGAGAAAATAAGGAGCAGTGACTAACCATTACTCGTGTTTTCTCTGTGT
>NZ_BADT01000188.1 GCF_000239855.1 Pseudoalteromonas sp. BSi20652
TACCTTTTTTGGTTTTAATCAATAGCTAGCGCCAAGCATAATTCCATCTGTTCTACGAGTAGGGTATAACGATTCCACTATAAAGCTAGGTATAAACCCTTTAGCTGAAGACACCACTACTTTTGATTTAGCACCAATAATACGAGCGTTAACAATCACGCCTCTGTTTGTGTAAGTTAGTGTGCCCGTTAATGTGTATTCTATATGCGGATAACCTTTAAGTTCTTTACCATTACGGCTGAACGAAAAATCACCCATTGGTGTTACATGCACAGTACCTGTGTGTTTGTAATCAATAACAGACAATCCAAATTCTTGTAGCTCTGTAATAAAACTCTCAGCTAAATGGTTACCAAAAATATTCGTTGTTTGCAGGTTGTCGTCCAAATTTACAAAAGACGTAATAGCGATAGGTGTTGCGCTATTTATGTAATTCATGTTTTCAATTAGTTTCATGGCTAACTGTTCAGTGTAATTACTTAGTAACTTACTGCTATTGATTGGGCGGTAGTTGTTTTCTGGAAATTGCCAGTTACTTACGCGAGGCTGATAGTTTTCAGTGTACTTAGCATTATGCGCATGATTTTGCGAATTGTTATTATGTGGAGCATGGCCGTTATATACAGGGTGAGTAGAGCAAGCTGAAAGTGAAAGGGTAAAAAGTGCCGATAAGGTCAGAGATATCTTTTTTGATAACATATTTTCTTCCTGAAAAATAAGGGGAGTATTAAATTACACAACCTTATCGACACACTTTTTGATTACTTTAGTTAATTTTTATAGTTAATTTGTTTATTTACATTTATTGGGTTGGTGTATCCTCTTCTTTTTTATAGCGAAGCGTACCTGCAACCCATGTTTGTAGCACATTAGTTTTATAAATTTCGTCAACGGGGACTTTAAAATAGTCTTTGTCGATTAAAATAAAATCAGCCCATTTACCTTGCTCTAAGCTACCAATTTTAAACTCTTGATGAGCCGCATAAGCGCCTCCTAAAGTAAACGCTCGTAGGGCATCTTCTCTACTTAGTACTTCACTTGCACGCCAGCCGTTTTCAGGTAGTTTGTTATGATCCATCCGTGTAATGGCTGAATACAAACCATCAAATGGATTTGCCAGCTCTACCGGGTAATCAGACCCTGCTGCAATAACAGACCCTTGCTGTAAAAATGTTTGCCAAGCGTAGGCACCGCTTAATTGTTTTTCAGTTAAGCGCTGCTCTGCCATATGCATATCTGAGGTGGCATGAACAGGTTGCATTGAAGGAATTATTTTTAATGTTTTAAAACGAGGAATGTCGTCTGGAGTAACTATTTGTGCATGCTCTACACGGTTACGCAGTAAAATACCGCCCGTTTTTTTAAACACATTTTGATAGGCATCAAGCACTACTTTATTTGCTTTATCACCAATGGCGTGAGTATTTGCGCTAAAACCACTTTTAAAACTTTGCGTAAAAAGTGCTTCTAGTTTGTCTTGTGTTTCGAGCATTAATCCATGATGCCCAGCTCTGTCTGCATACTCTTCAATAAGAGCGGCTCCGCGAGAGCCAAGCGCGCCATCGGCGTAAACTTTAACACTGCGGATTTCCATAAAGTCATTTTTGTCGTGGTATCGGCCTGCTTTAAGCATTGTATCTAAATCAGGACTTGCACCGCTGAGCATTGCCACAATTCGAAGCGGCAAGTTACCAAGGTCACCACGTTCTTTGTAAACTTCCCACGTTGTTTTATCAATACCCGCATCGTGAGTAGAGGTAATGCCTAAACTTAATAAATGCTTACCTGCTGCATCTAGTGAGTCACTTATATCTTGTTTTGAGGGGGCTGGCATGTGTTGAACAATTAACGACTCCGCTTTGTCTACAAATATGCCCGTAGGATTACCAAATTCGTCTTTAATTATTTCACCACCATCAGGCGCTTGTGTATCAGCGGTAATGCCAGCAAGTTCGAGCGCTTTTGAATTAACCCAAATGGCGTGGCTATCAACCCGAGAAAGTACTACAGGTCGGTCGCTAACGACTTTGTCTAAATCTTTAGCTGTAGGAAAGCGTGTATCAGCCCAAAGCTCTTGGTTCCAGCCTCGCCCTATAATCCAACCTTGTTTGTTATCGGCAAATACTTTTAGTTTACTCGTTACTTCATTAACCGATTTTGCACCGCGTACGTCAAGTTGCGATAAATTATCGCCAAGGCCAATAACGTGTCCATGCGCATCAATTAAGCCAGGTAATAAGGTGTTACCATTCGCGTCAATTAGCTTGGCATCTGGATAGCTGTTTTTTAATGCATCACCGCCCACTTTAACTACTTTTCCATCTTTTATTACGAGAGTGGAAAATTGTTGGACTTCACCTTTTAGCATTTTACCTTTATGTAAAGGTGTATAGCCATTTGCGTTATAAATTACTTTTGTTTGTGCGATAGCGTAACTAGAGCTTGCACAAAGACTGGCTAGTATGAGTGGTTTGATTATTTTTTTGAGTAACATAGGGCACTGTTTTGTTATTTTTAGTGCAATAACACTAGCAAACCTTTTTTTAGAATACCAATAGGATGCGATGAGGTCGTAAAATAGATAGTTAAAGTTAAGTTGTAAGTCTTAATTGAAATTAATTGCCTAAAATCCTAGTTAAAAAAGAAACCTAAACATGGACTATTTGCTTGCATATAAACGGTATTCGTTGATTGTTAGCTTGCCGTCTTTATCTTTGTCGTAACTTACAAATTTAGACCACAAGGCTGGATCTATTGAGGCTTCAGAACGGGTTAAAAACCATCTTGGTTTCTGTCTATTTTTTAAATTGGTTGGTAATACTGCCATTAGCGGCAAAGCTTGATGCACTCAAAATTAAGAAGATGTATAAAATTACAAAGCTTATTTGTTTCATTAAAATTCTCAGTAAAGATTGTTAGTAAGGTAATTTTTAAACTCAATTAAAGAAATTTTTTTGTCTTGGTTTTTATCCCACATTACAAACATGCTGAGCAGTTGTGGTTGGGGATCAAGTTCGTCGTGTGTTAAATAGCCACTTTTGTCGCTATCGAGGTGATCAAAGCGCTGCTTTACATCAAGTGCTGTGGCGTCAAAGCTCAATAGCATCAAAATGCATATAACAAGGAAAAGTATCTTCATGGTGCTCCTTCCAAAAGACGTATTTAAAGTTTGTGGCTAAAATAATGTAAAAGTAAAAAAGCACTTGCCGTAATTTAACTCCCAACATTAAATCCTTTTACACACTCCCTCAGGGATTATGGCAAATGCTTTTAAATTTAGCTTACCTGTAACAAGCTTAAGTAAAGCTTAATCAGTAGTTACTCATTAAGGCTTAAAGCTTTCAAATTCTTTTTTTGAGACTTTTTCATCACCGTCTTCATCTATGTCGGCAAATTGTCTCATTATCTCTTTGTCTTCCTTTGCTTCCACAATTGATATTTGTCCATCCATATCTTTATCTAAATGGGCAAAGCGCACGTTTGTTGGCGATGCAATTACGGTGGCACTAATTGCTAAAAACATTAATGAAAAAGCGGCTATAAGTTGTTTCATAATCACGTTCCTTATTAAATGAGTTTATTGAATAAATTTTTTGAATTCATCTAGCGACAATTGCCCATCTTTATTAGTATCAATTTGTAAAAAATTTTCGTGTAGAACGGCATCTTCTCCTGCTTCGGCTTCACTTAATGTGCCATTACTGTCTTTATCAAGCTCGTTAAAAGTCGCGTGAACGTCCATTGCGTGTGCGTTAGCGCCTAACAAGCCTAAAGCCAGTAATGATGAAATTACTAAAATGCGTTTGTTCATAATTATTTCCTTATTGATTAAAGTTATTACTCCTATTACAAAAATGGTGCCAATAATAATTATTGTTATTTTCAATTGGTTATTGTTTTTGCTTTAAGCCAGTGAGAAGTTTTTACTGGGTTTATTGTAATTTTTGTGTGTCTTTTGCAACACTATTTAGTGAGGTTGAAAGGGAGTTTATTAAAATCAACGAGTTACGTTGTCTCTATTTGGCGACACATTGTTTTTTAGTGCTGGCTGTTAATCGTATTAAATATAATAGCTGGTTCAGCTAGTGTATAAGGTAAGCACTTAATAATAGAGCGCTTAACTTAAAAGGACTAAACGAAATGCCAGCAACCATAGCTAAAAAATACCAAGCAATGCTTAACTGGCGGCCTAATTTAATTGGGCAATTTGCAATGAGTATGCTGCTTTCGTTACTCCCGCTTTCTATAGTGGTGATTGTATTTTTAAATGCACTTAACAAGCAATTAGCAATGACTCAAAGTATTGTGAGTAACAACTACCAAGTTACCAAATCGTTTAATATCCTAAAACAAGAACTCAACAGCCTTGAGCGCGCCACTAGGCAAAACTGGGTATTAAAAAGCGAATCGCTAGATAAGCTCATTGTCGATAAATGGCAATCATCCCTACAAAGTATTGATGAACTCAAATTTGTAAACACAGATAAAGATTATACTCACCAATGGCAACGCTTATATACCACCTTACAAACCGCGCATGTAGAGCTTGTTGAGCAAAAACAACAGCAAGCGGAGCTATTTGTGCCAGTGAGCGATTTAGTTGCTGAACTTACTTTATGGTTACGTGATAAAAATGAAGCGCAAATTACCAATAACCAAAATGAGCTTACAAGCCTACAAACTTCATTTATAAACTGGCTGGTGGCACTTATTCCGCTTACTTTAATTGTTGGTGGTGGTTTTTTATGGCGTATAAGTGGGCGACTAAAAGGGTTAACTACGGTTATTGATAAGCTAGGGCAGGGACATTGGCAGCAAAAAATATTAGTGAAAGGCTCCGCTGAGCTAGTTGAGCTAGGAGAAAAACTCCAATGGGTGCAAGAGCAACTTCATATGCTTGAGCAGCAAAAAGATACTTTTTTACGACATGTTACTCATGAGCTAAAAACGCCGCTTGCTTCAATGGTCGAAGGCACTGATTTACTAACTGATGAAATAGTAGGCCCAATTACTGCTGAGCAAAAAGCAGTGCTTGAGCTTATTAGCCAATCTATGGTGCGCCTTCGTACAATGATTGACAGCCTGCTGAGTTATAATGCGATCCGCACCAGTAAAGACAGCCTAAGCAAAGTTGAATTTACTTATCTTATTAATAAAATAAACAGTCATTTTGAACATCGTTTAGGTCCTCGAGAGCAAGCCATTGAGTGGCAAAATAACCTACCTAATAAACCACTCGCTTTGCCGAGTGAGCTTATTGAGATGATTTTAATTCAGCTTATTTCAAATGGCTTAAAATTTTCACGAGATAAGCAAAGCGTTACTATTAATTTAGCGCTTGAGCAAAACCAACTTTGCATTGCTGTGATTGATGAGGGATGTGGTATTAAAGAGCAAGAAAAAACGCAAATTTTCAGCGCATTTTATCAAGGTAAACACAGTAAAAATGTTACGCTGCAAGGCAGTGGGCTGGGCTTAACTATTGTAAAAGAGTCTGTTGAACAACTAAGAGGTACACTGACTGTTGAGCATAACGAGCCGCATGGTTGCCGGTTTTCAATTAAAATTCCCATAACAAAAAATCTAGGAGTTAATTAACATGCGCTTGCGTTTAATCGCTATTTTATGTGTGCTCAGTAGCAGCATGGTTATATCAGGTTGTGAAATTAATAATGGGCAAGAAGAGCGTGTGTCAATTACACCTGCACCAGTGGTCGATACTAAAATAACGAACGACAAAAACAGTAAACCTAGTCCAAAACCCAGACCAAAAATTGAACCAAGCTATCCACCTGCAGAGCAAGTTATAGCATGGCACGCTAATCAGTGTGGCGGATTTAAATTGGTGCCTAGCAAAGATGTTTTTACAGGCGAAAACGATCTTAAACGCTTTTTTAAATTTATGTGCTTAAACATAAATGAAGATCCAAATACGGTAATGACTAAGTTGTTAAAACTCGATCTTGCTTACTTTTGGCCAGACGACATAAAGCAATATTTATGGCTGCAAAAGCAGCAAGTGGCTATGCAAATAAATGCTAAAAAAGAACAACAAGCGCTTAATAATCAAATGCAAGAAACCCTCTCGTCATTAGCAACGATTGAGCAGCAGCTTTTATTAAGAGAAGAAACTAAGGAGCAGTAACTATGGCAGCAATTAAAGTGCAAAGTGCAAAAGTATTACTCGTTGACGACGACGCTAGCTTATTAAAACTGCTCGCTATTCGTATCGAATCAAAAGGATACGAAGTAACGACCTGTGAAAGCGGCTTAGCAGCGTTACAAATTTTAAAAAGCCAAGTGTTTGACGCCGTAATAACCGACCTACGTATGGATGAAATGGATGGTATGGCGTTGCATCGTCAGTTGCAAAGCCGATACCCTGCATTACCTGTAATAATGATGACAGCGCACGGCTCAATTCCTGATGCGGTAGAGGCAACTAAGCAGGGCATTTTTGCATTTATAACTAAACCTGTAGATAAGGATGAGCTATTTGACAGCCTTGCTAAAGCGATAGAAATTCACGGTGTTAACGCCGATGAAGCCGCGCCCAAAAGTAATATAGTTACGCGCAGTGGTGCAATGCTGCACTTGTTAGAGCAAGTAAAACTACTTGGGCCAACACACGTTAATGTATTGATTTCGGGGGCTAGTGGTACTGGTAAAGAGCTACTTGCACAGGCGATTCATCAGCATAGCCATGTAAGTGATGGCCCTTTTGTTGCAATTAACTGCGGCGCTGTACCAGGGGAGCTTTTAG
The DNA here is from genome assembly GCF_000239855.1 of Pseudoalteromonas sp. BSi20652. Lineage (GTDB taxonomy): Bacteria > Pseudomonadota > Gammaproteobacteria > Enterobacterales > Alteromonadaceae > Pseudoalteromonas. The sequence continues at coordinate 6,764 of NZ_BADT01000188.1, forward strand.
AATCAGAATTGTTTGGTCATAAAAAAGGCTCTTTTACGGGCGCAATTAAAGATCACCAAGGTTTGTTTCAACAAGCAGAGGGGGGCACGCTATTTTTAGACGAAATAGGCGATATGCCACTTAACTTGCAGGTTAAGTTACTGCGCGTATTACAAGAAAAAACAATTCGCCCCGTAGGCTTTCAAGAAGAAATAGCAATTGATGTACGCATCGTATCGGCAACTCACAAAAACTTACCTGAGGCTATTTTAAACCAACAATTTAGAGAAGATTTATACTATCGCTTAAACGTAGTTAATTTAAAATTACCACCACTGTGTGAGCGCCGCGAAGATATAAGCTTATTAGCACAGCACTTTAGTGCAAGCATTGCTAAGCGCATGAACCAAAATGAAAAACACTTTGCAAGCGATGCTATGCATGCGCTTGTGCGTTACGACTGGCCAGGTAATATCCGCCAACTACAAAACGTAGTAGAGCAGGTTGTAGCATTAACGCCAAGCGATGTTATTTCAGAGCATTTAGTGTTAACAGCACTCGATAGCAACGAAAAAAACGTAGAGCCATTATCACTAAACGACGCTAAAAAAGAGTTTGAGCGCGACTATGTAATTAACACGCTAAAAATGGCAGGCGGCAATGTCGCCGAAGGCGCTAAGCTTGCTAAGCGTAATCGTTCAGACTTTTATAAACTAATTAAAAAACACAATATTGATGTTGATAGTTTGGCATAAGCACACACAAAAGGAATCCTCATGCAGTTATTTATGGTGTATTTAGGCGGGCGAATTCAAGGATGCCACATAGAAATGCACGACATTCGCTTTGTGGTTGGGCAAACCATAGAGCAAACGTATACAAAGTTAAAAAGCCAATGGGTTGGCGATAAAAGCAGCGTACACATGGATAGTTTTATGGCTGTTAACAATATTGATGGCTACAAAATAGAAGTTGTTGATACTTATGTTGAGCAAAACAAACAACTCTATTTTGTAAATTTAGGCGCTTACCGAAGTGATTCCATGGCTGAGCAACACGACTTTGCACTTTATGTTGCAAGCAGTAGCCATGAAGCTAAAGAGCGTGCTAAAAACGATTTACTCGCAGGGCTTAGCCATATTCATAAAGATGATTTACATGACGTAGACGACTGCTTTGCCATTGATTTACTCGACAGCCAGCTAAACATTAAGCTCACGCCCAGCGGTATATCGCAGGCTATAAAGCCAGACTGGTTTGGCTACCATGTTTTATAAATAAGTATATAAAACGGGCAGGTTATTTGTCCTGCTCGCTTTGCTCATCCTTTTCGCTTTTAGCCGCCATTTTAAACGCCACAATAACCAATCCAAACATAGCAAACGGCAGCGCTGCCAACATGTATTCAACCATATTACTGTCTTGAAAATTTGCTTGTAGTAAAAAGTGACCCGCCACACACATTAAAATAACCACTAATAAAATGGGTAGTAACATAAGTTCTTTTTTTGATGAATGGTTTTTCATTGAGTAACAGCTTAAGCAAAAAATGATGCGCTATTGTAATGAGCTTACATATGCTTGGCAAACACCGCAGAATTTTTTAATTAATGATATGATTAGCGTCAAATAATTGGGCAAGTGTTATTGGGAATAAAGTGAAAAGTAACTTAAAAAAAGTTTACCTCGTTGGTGGTGCAGTGCGCGACAAGCTGCTAAATATAAAATCAAAAGATAACGATTATGTAGTGATTGGTGAAACGCCAGACACAATGCAATCGCTTGGTTTTGTACCGATAGGTAGCGACTTTCCGGTTTATTTACACCCAAAAACAAAAGAAGAATACGCACTTGGGCGCACAGAGCGTAAAAGTGGCAAAGGCTATACTGGCTTTGTGGTCGACGCCAGCCCTAACGTAACACTCGAAGAAGACCTAGCAAGGCGCGACTTAACCATAAACTCTATGGCGCTTGACGAAAATGGTAAAATTATTGACCCCTTTAATGGTCAACACGATTTACAAAATAAAATACTGCGCCACACCACAAAAGCATTTGTAGAAGATCCCGTGCGAGTGTTGCGTATTGCGCGATTTTTAGCGCGTTATGGCAGCGATTGGCAAATTCACCCAAGTACCTATGCGTTAATGCGAGAGCTCAAAAATAAAGGCGAGCTTAATCACTTAGTGCCCGAGCGCGTATGGCTAGAAACCGAAAAAGCGCTTGGCGAAAAACACCCCGAGCTTTACTTCCAGGCATTAGATGGGCTGGGAATTTTTCCTGAAATTGAACAAATGAAAAACGTACCGCAACCTGCCAATCATCACCCTGAGGGCGATGTATTTGTGCATACAATGTTGGTGCTCAGGCGTGCAGCCGACTTAAATTTTAATTTAGAAACCCGCTTTGCTGCGCTTACCCACGATTTTGGAAAAGCGCTTAGTTTTAAAAAGTATGGAAACCTACGTGGGCACGAACGCGAAGGTGTTGCAGTTATTGAGGCGTTTTGTGAGCGCTTAAAAGTGCCTAATCGTTTTCGTGATATTGGCGTGCTTACCAGCTATAACCATACTTTATGCCATACAATTGAGCAGCTTAGGCCGCAAACTATTCATAAATTAATTGTTACTAATTTAAATGGCTTGGTGCATCCTGAGCGCTTTTTAGCATTTACTCAAGCTTGCCAATGTGATGCGCAAGGCCGCGGAGAAACGCTGGTTAATAAACCTTACCCGCAGGCAATTAAGCTGCGCGCCATTCATAGTAAATTACAGCAAATGGATAAAAAACATATAGTGCAAGAGGCACTTAAAAGTGGCAAAAAAGGCCCAGAAATAGGCGAGGCAGTAAAGCTGGCTGAAATAAGCTGTATAAAAGCGTTTTTAAGCGATGAGCCAAGCTAACCAGCGCAGGTTAAATTAAGTACTGAGATACACCTTGTACCTCAAGGTGCGGTACTTTTTGAAGGTCGTTTACGTGAGTGCTGTGGTTTAGTTGCTTCAGGCTCAGCGTCTTTATCTGATTTATATAAACTAAAAATAAAGTCGAGCTCTTCTCGTTCAAGTGATGGGGTCACGGCAAATCCTACTGCTTAATGCGTTAATATAGCCCCAGAGTATGTGAACGCGACTGAATTAAAAGTGAATGATTACAATTAATTAAACCGCAGTGGCTCATACTTGCTCCACAATCTATGCGGTTAATTTTAGACATAACCTACAGGTCGCTATGAGTGTTTGGGCTTCCAGCGAAAACCAGTCATTGAGGTTGACTAAATATAAATAGAAAATTGATTGGTCAAACTGCTCTTTGCTCATATATTCATGAAAATGAGTGACGAGCGCATTTTCTTTTATTAATTGCTTGAGTGGTAATAAAAAATTACATATAGCAATGTATTAAGTTATTTGGTAAAAATGATTTATTAGATACATGAGCGCACTATAAAATTGTTAGGTGTACTAAATGGATTTACTGCAATCATCCGAATCGGCATTAGCTGGATGTTGGGTGGAATCTGATGCAAAAGTAATTGCAGACTCTGTTTGCGAGCGTATCGACTGGCTTGTGAATAACCATTTGCAAAAAGTTGGTACATCAAAATGTGGTTGGGATATATATTTCAACGATCCAGTAGATGATCGTTTTTGGCTTTTATCTTATCCTCAAGGTCACATGCATGGTGGCGGACCGCCATTATTAAAAGTTGTGGCAACAGATGATATTAATAATATAGTCACGGTGTAAACGAACACCTAACAAGGGTTTTCAAGTCGGACAAATTACAGTTGGCTCTTTGTTCGTGCCTCACTTATTTTAGCCAACTGCAATTTGCCGCTTAAAACGGCGTTTAGTAGTACAGGAAAAGTTGTGGAAGATTCGAAGTATGAGTTAAGGAAATCAAAATTATATTGGATGTTTGGTGGGGATATATTTTGGTATCACTTCAATATGCAATTTTTGAAACCATTTGTTATTTTTCAGTTTTTATTTTCTATTACTATAAATATACTTCAAAACTTTGTGGGTGAATTTACCATTAACGTAATAGCTGCTGCGTATTTGTTAGGAACTTTGATTGGAATCGCGAGTATTTTCAAAAAACAGAAAGTATCTAATTTTGTTATGCGCTCAGCCTCAAAGCCAAACGATGCAAAATGGGTGTTTATCTTTATAAGTTTATTGTGTGTTTTAATGCTAGTTTTATTACCTTTTGGTCATGTTAAAGTTGGGTAGTAAAGTACAGCTAACAAGCTTTAAATAACAACGGTTAGTCTTGTTCCTTCATCATTTGTTTAACGAACTATTTTTTGCCTATTACACGCTTGTAATTAACAAGTAAATTTTAACAAGACACCCATCCTAAATTTTGAACTAATTTTAACAAGACACCCATCCTAGAATTTTAACAAGACACCCATCCTAAATTTTGCACTTTACGCAATTAGAGGCTAGCCTTTATTTAGTGTAAAAAACAAGCAGGGTGTCATATGGCT
>NZ_BADT01000187.1 GCF_000239855.1 Pseudoalteromonas sp. BSi20652
TTTTTTATGCGCGATTAATAGCAATGCGTAATAATAACTGATCAATGACTCACCTTTCCTAGCTCTATAAAAATCTTTTAATTACGTACCTTGGTATAAATTGTCATGGAGGCTTCGCTAAAGTGTCTCATAAGTGTAATTAGATTTATCTACAGTGTTTAATTATTACACTATGGATGACGGGCATGACAAACAATCAACTGCGTAAAAAACAACATTATCCAGCCATTTGGATATCTGATGTTCATTTAGGTTACAAAGATTGTAAAGCTGATTACTTACTTGATTTTTTAAACTCGGTAGAATCCGACACACTTTATTTAGTGGGTGATATTATTGACTTATGGTCAATGAAACGACAGTTTTATTGGCACCCTTCGCATTATCAAGTATTAAACTCTATAACAAAAAAAAGCAGCTAGCGGTACACGCGTCATTTATATTCCCGGTAATCATGACGAAACGTTTAGAAACTATATAAATCAAACGTTATTTGGTATTGAAATCCACCAGCAGTTTATTCACACCACTAAAGCTAATAAACGGTTTTTACTTATACACGGCGATGACTTTGATTCAGCGACACGTTATAACAAACTTATTAGTATCGCGGGTGATGCAGGGTACGACTTTTTATTATTTTTAAACCGCTGGACCAATCGTATTCGCAAGCCATTTGGTGGTAATTACTACTCGCTTGCATCATGGATAAAAGCGCGTGTACACAAAGCACGTGAAGCGATTAAAGCCTTCGAAGATGCCGCAATTTATGAAGCTAAAAAACAAAACGTAGATGGTATTATTTGTGGACACATTCATCATCCCAAAATAAAAGTAGATGACGGAATTATGTATTGTAACGATGGGGACTGGATTGAGAGTTGTACGGCGCTGGTAGAGCAGAAAGATGGAAAAATTGAATTACTACATTGGTCAGACATACAAACCGTACTCGATAGCGCCGACATAACAAGATTAAGTATATCAACTGATGCTAAACCAAAAAAATCAGCTGCATAGCAGCTGATTCTCATCTAATAACGATTAACTTAGCCAGGTGATTAACTTATCTTTTAGCGTTCTTGGCTTGATTGGTTTAGTAATATAATCGTTCATGCCTGCAGTTAAGCAACGTTCTCGATCACCTTCCATCGCACTTGCTGTCATAGCAATAATCGGTATGTAAGTGTAGTCTACCCCTGCTTTACTATTTCTAATTTCACTAGTTGTGTCGTAGCCATTTAAATTAGGCATTTGGCAATCCATTAAAATTATATCAAAAGCTTGCTCTTCGTTTAGCCTCAATGCCTCTAAGGCTTCAATACCATCTGATGCACAGGTAATTTTTACTTTAGTACGTTTCAAAATTGCCTTAGCTACTTCAATGTTTATCATATTATCATCTACTAATAATAGGTGATAAGCAGATAGGTCAAGTTCTACTTGTTCTTCTTCCAAGCCTTTAGGCGGCGTTATAATACAATCATTATTAGCACCAAATAAGCTGGCTAATTTATAGCTGAATTGATCTTGAGTGAGTGGTTTATTTAGAATATGGCTGCCTTCAGGTAACCTCATTTTAGTTGCCCTATCTGTTACCATATCTCGTAAAATTAAGACGTACTTTTTATTAAACTGCTTACAATAATTAATTAACGCATCAATTTGAGGATGCTCATCATCAATTAACAATAAATCAGCTTCAAACTCTTTGTGCTCACTAAAGTAGTCAAGTCTTACAATGTTTTCTGCATTTACCTTACAAGTTAATAGTAATAAATCACACGCATTTTTATATACATTATCCCGTGCAATTAGTGCTGCTACGTTGATATGAGTAGCAAGTTCAATCGCTGTATTTAACTTTTTCGTTGGTGCAACATGCAATTCAACAGTTGCTGTAAACGTGCTACCTACGCCTTTTTCGCTAACAACCGTAATATTACCACCCATTAATTGAGCTAGCTTTTTACATATAGATAAACCTAAGCCTGTTCCACCAAAATTACGCGTGGTACTTGAATCTTCTTGTGTAAATACATCGAATAATTTATTTATGTTCTCAGGTGCTATCCCGATGCCAGTATCTTTTATTGTAAAGCTCATTAATAATTGAGAATCAGTAATATATTTAGAGCTGACAGTTAAACTTACCTCACCTCTGTGAGTAAACTTAAATGCATTATTAAATAAGTTAATTAATATTTGTTTAAGTCGATGGCTGTCGCCAATAACCATTCTGTCTGCTACATCTTTAGTAGTTAAAAGCACTTCAAGCCCTTTGCGCTGACCCTGTAACGCTAAAGAGCTAATCATATCGCTACATACTGTAACAACATCAAATATATGATTATCAATATCAAGCTTACCCGCTTCTATTTTAGAAAAATCGAGAATATCGTTAATCAAATTCATCAGTGAATTAGCACTGCTATTAGCTAATTTTAAGTAATGGTATTGTTGTTCACTTAAGCCATCTTCTTTGAGCATTTCAAGCATACCCAAAACGCCATTCATCGGTGTCCGTATTTCGTGAGATATATTCGCTACAAAGTCACTTTTTGCTTGGCTCGCTGCTAATGCTTGGTCAATTGCACGCTCTAGTTCAATGGTCCTTTGTGAAACCTTTAGCTCTAAAGTACTGTTTAACGCTTCGAGCTCTGATTGCGTATTTTTTAATGAGCTAATGTTTCTTAAAATAGCACCAACTTGATAGCGGTTGTTATACACATCAAAGATACGGGTGAGGGTTATTGAGTAATAGTGTGTATATCCTTTATTGTCTGTATATGTAGCTTCAAATGGCATTTTTGATCCATTTGATAGTGTTTGCTTAAGACAGTATTTATCCGCTTCATTTAATGTTAGTAGTGAAGTAAATTGCGTTCCTTCGTTTTCAAGGTCGATCCCAAAAACGTCTTTAGCAGTGTTATTTAAATGTACTATCTCTCCTGTCTCTTCAATTGTAAAAATGGCATCAAGTGAGTTTTCAATTACTCTGCTATTTTGCTCTTTTAAAGAGTGTATAAGTAACTTACGGTTTATATATCGCTGATATAAAAATGTGATTATTAAAAAATGCAAAAAAAGACGAGCAATACCATTACAAAATTTTGACGCCTTTTATGTACTTTTTCCAATAAAACATCAGTACTGATACTCACTGCAATCTCAAGGGGTAACATGGCGATATCGTCATCAAAGTAAATACGTTTTTTTAAATAGTAATATTTAGGGTGATTACTTAAAGGAAGCGTGCTACCAGATAACATATTTTCTGCATCAGTAAATTCTTGGTTCCATGTTTTACTTTTATTAAACTCAAAACTAAATCTAAAGTCAGGGTTTGGGTGATATAAAAATTCACCATCGTTGTTCATTAAGTAAATATCAGTACCTTGTGGCAGTTCGATTGTTAAACTATTAATCAAGCGCTCAGCAAAATAGTTTGTTACTAACACCGCAAAAACCTGTTTATCTTCATCAAAAACAGGTTTAGCTACTCTAAAAGTACTTACATAAGGCTTTTGAATCTCGCCGTTTTCTCTGTTGTAGTTAATAGGAGAAATATAAACACTATACTCATTTAACATACTTGCTTTAATTACGTAATCTCGTTGCCCTTTCTTTTGTAATTGATCAGCTTCACGTCTGAAAAGCTCACCCTGATGATTTCGATCAACTCTTACAACTTCTTTTCCACCATCGGCTAACATAATATACCGTGCTTGGAGTATGCTATTGTCAGTGCGCATAAAACCGGTAAAAATACTGCTTAAACGGTCTTGCCAAACCGTAATCGGAGTACCTAGCAATGGGTCAATGAGTTTATTTTCTGTTGCACGGGTAATGCCTTGAATAGGTGGTGTAGCATCTAAAAAGCGAATGGCGGTAACACTGTCTGTAAGGTGTTTTTTTAATGAAATGCTTTTAGTTTCAAGCTCACGCTTTAGTTCAATTAGTGAAGAGTCATAAATATCGCTTCTTACTTTTTGTTCAAATACATACAATGATGGCAAAAACAAAACCATAAAGAATATTACTGCAACAATGATTAATGTATTGTTCTTTGCAACATTAAGTGCTGTATTTTTTTTAAAACACTTACCTTCGCCTTTAGATTTTAGTACAAATAGTATAGATCACTCCTAAATAACAAGAGCACTATTTCGACTATTTTATAATTATAATAAAAAGCTAAACTACTAGATTTATACAAAATATAAAATTTATCTAAATGAATAATGAAAAAACTTAACTTTAATTACTTTAAACACGGTTAAGCAACACATGAACTAAAGCTGTAAATATAAAAAAGGTAGCAATCGCTACCTTTAAATATATTTGGTTACTAAAACTTATCTATATTATCTAAACAGCACATCTTCTCTGTTAAACCATTTAACGCAAAATGCCAGTAGTCCGGCTGCAATGATTGCAGTTGCTAAAAATATTAAGCCTACAAACGTGTAATCAACAGTCCCTTTTACTATTTCTTTAATTGCTAAAGCCACGTTTGTAACAGGAATGAATGCTGTTTTAGCAGTAAGCTCCATATTTGGCATTATTGAAATAATAATAGGGAAAAATACACCCATGCTAAGCGGAGCCATATAGTTTTGTGCTTCTTTAAACGTACGTGCATAAATAGATATAGCCAGTGCCAAAGCCGAAAATATAGCAGCCACAGGCAGTAGCAATACAAATATCATCAGTAAATCGGTTACCGCTAATGTACTAAATGCCGCTTTAATAAAATCTAGATCGGCAAATGCTAACGCCAGTGCTATCCAGCAGCCCATACTTAAGACCGTTATGGTTGTGGAGGCAATGGATGTAGTTAACAAAGTTATAAATTTACCAAGCACCAGCTCTGTACGCGTAATAGGTGTAAGTAGGAGTGTTTCAAGCGTGCCACGTTCTTTTTCACCAGCGCCTAAATCAATAGCGGGATAAGTAGCCCCCATTAGTACTAATGGTATTAGTAAGTAAGGTAAAAAACCGCCAATTTTTTCGCCAAGGTTTTCACGTTTATCGGCTGTATCCACCTTAATTACTTCAATTGGGTTAAGAATAGATTTTTGAACAGACTCTTCAATACCAAAACTGATTAGCTTTTGAGTTTGCAGTACGTCACTGTATTCTTTTGCGAGCTCTTTGACGCGTTCGAATAAAAAGTTAATAGATTTTGAATCGTTAAAAACAACCTGCCACTGACTTTGTTCACCATTATCTAGTGTTTGCTCAGCATGGCTTGGTAAATAAATACCCATATCAATATCGCCAGCTATAACACCAGCTTTAAGCTCTTCAATGTTATTAAAGGTTTTAGCCCCTTTATAAAGCTCAAAACTTTTGTGATAAAACACTTTATCAGTAAATTCTTGTGCATATTCACCATTAATAATGGCATACGTATTTACTTTTTGTTCTGCGTCCATTGCTGCTTGTGAGCTTATAAATGCCATTACAGCAAACAATAACGGAAATATAGCGACAGGAAGCGCAACAACAAATAATAGCGTTTTTTTATCGCGTAATAACTCTCTTAATTCCTTTTTAAATACCTCAAACATCATGTTTCTCCGTTAGTATGTTCATAAACGCTTGATTAAGCTCATCACTATTGCCTGCTTGTTTAAATTCATCTACTGTTCCGTCAAAGCAGCTAATACCTTCGTTAATTACAGCGACACGGTCACATAAAAGTGCAACTTCATCTAAATGATGGGTCGAAAAAATAACAGGAGTACCTTGCGCTTTTAAACCCTTAATAAATTGAATAACGGTTTGCGTGGTCATTATATCCAGACCCGTTGTTGGCTCATCAAGCACCACCACTGCTGGGCGATGCACAACAGCACGCGCTATATTTGCTTTTTGCTTCATACCTGTTGATAGGTTTTCAGCGCGTTTATCTACAAATTTATGCATATCAAGCAACGTAAACAGCTCATCACAACGCGATGCAATATCACTTTTGCTCATACCGTGGAGCTTTGCAAAATACTCTATGTTTTCTTTTACAGTTAAGCGGCCATACAAACCAGTAGAGCCTGATAAAAAACCAATAGACTTACGCCCAAGTAGCGGTTTTTTTACAATGTCGTTTCCGGCAATTGTTATTGAGCCTTCATCGGGCTTTAACGCAGTTGAAATCATTCTAAGTGTAGTTGTTTTACCCGCACCATTTGGGCCCAGCAATCCAAGTACTTCACCCTTTGCGCAGCTAAAACTCACATCTCGTACTGAGTGAAAGTAATCTTTATCTTCACGAGGGTCGATATCGTCTATTTTATTTTTTTTGTGATCTTTAGTTAGCTTAAATTTCTTTTTAAGCCCAGCAACTTCTATCATGTTCGTATCCTTCGTTTCGCTCTAAAATAATCTGTATTGTTGTAAAAAGAGTCGTCTTTGTTTTCGTCATGCCAGCCAGGCACACCTAATAAAGGCAGTGGTGAAAGCTGTTTGTTATCAGCTAAGCAGTTATCTGTATTAATCATCTCATAAAGGGCTTGGTCAAGGTACTGGTATTGAGTTACTAAATCTTTACAAAATATTTCATTAGGTACACAAACAAATAACGCTTTACCTGTTAAGCCTATATAAGGTTTAGTAAGCATTTCGTAATTTGCATGACCAAACATAAAAGGTTTTATTGTTTTACCCCACTCATGTTTGTGTTCAACAAATGCTGTTTTCCATTGATGATCGCAAAGCCACTGCTGCCATTTACTCTCACTTATAGCTAATACAACACCACATTCATCAAAGAGCGTTAGCGCATTACGATGCTTAGTACGCTGTTGTAATCCATGCTCAGCTATATCTTGTACATGCCGCTGGTTTATAAGTGCTTTGGTTTTAGGAAATAAACACCAAATAAAGCCACCAAATAAGTCATGCCAATTCTCACTGCGTGTGGGTACAACACCCGTTTCAAAAATAACTTGTTCATAATAACGATCGCCAAAATCTATTTTTGCGTCATCAATAAATTGTATAGGTAAGTTATTTGCATTAATTGCCTTTAGGTATGGAGTAAACCATTGTGGGCTTGGCCAACTTGTTTGTTCATTAATTTTAAATAGAGTATTTAAATGGGAAAATGCACCACTTTGTAAACTACTTGGTTGCCACTGCTCAGGAGGAGTAAAACGCTTCATTATTATTAATTACTTACTAGTTTATACCTTAAAATTTGTAACAGTTTACCGCAAAAACTGGTTCTACTTAATAGAAGTTAATATACTAATCACAACTTAAAACAAGAAACGAGCTGATATGAAACATTATTTTTCTCTCACACTCCTCGCTACTGCTGTTTTAGCAGGTTGCGCAACAACAAGTATAACTCCGGCTGACGTAACAAATGGTTACAACAGTATTCAAGCTGATGAACTGGCTAAACATGTAAAAGTACTTGCATCGGACGAATTTGGTGGTCGTGCTCCTTCATCACCTGGCGAAAAGCTAACACTTGATTATTTAACTGCGCAGTTTAAAGCGTTAGGTTTAAAACCAGGTAATGGCGACAGTTACTTACAAGAAGTGCCATTAGTTTCTTTAGAAGCTGATTCGAACATGGTGCTTAGTATTGGTGGTAAAGACTACCAATACAAAAAAGACATGGTTATGGGTAGCAGCCGCATAAGCGCACAAGAAGGCATAGAAAATTCTGAACTTGTATTTGTGGGCTACGGCGTTAATGCACCTGAATACAATTGGAATGATTACGAAGGTTTAGACGTTAAAGGCAAAACGGTTGTAATGCTGGTTAACGATCCAGGCTTTGCAACAAAAGATCCTGCGTTATTTACTGGCGACGCAATGACCTATTATGGGCGTTGGACATACAAATACGAAGAAGCGAGTCGACAAGGTGCCGCAGGTGCAATTATTATTCATGAAACTGCACCTGCATCTTACCCGTGGTCGGTTGTTGAAAACTCGTGGAGCGGCGAGCAGTTTGGTTTTCAAAAAGAAAACAACAACATGGACCGCGTAGCCGTTGAAGGTTGGGTTACAACTGACGTAGCAAAAGAGCTTTTTGCTAAAGCAGGTTTAGATTTTGATACCGTTAAAACGAATGCTGCCAAAGGTGCTTACCATGTTGATATGGGCGATTTAACTGCTTCTGTTAGTATTAAAAACACGATTAAAAAATCGGTGTCGTATAACTTTATCGCAACGTTACCTGGTAGTGAAAAACCAGATGAGCATGTTATTTACTCGGCGCATTGGGATCACTTAGGTACAGACAAAACACGTAAAGGCGATCAAATTTATAACGGTGCTCACGACAATGCAACAGGTACCGCTGGGCTAATTGAAGTAGCCGAAGCCTTTACTAAATTACCAAAGCACCCTAGCCGCTCAATGACATTTTTAGCGGTAACTGCTGAAGAGCAAGGCTTACTAGGTTCTAAATACTATGCAGCAAATCCAGTGATTGCAGCGAATAAAACAGTCGCTAACATAAACATGGATAGCTTAAATTTATTAGGCAAAGTAAAAGACATGAATGTGGTTGGTATTGGTAAATCACAAATGGATGAGTTTTTAGAAACTGCGGCTAAAGAGCAAGGCAGAACAATATCTGGCGATCCTAAACCATCATCTGGTGGCTATTACCGCTCTGATCACTTTGCATTTGCAAATATGGGTATTCCGGCCATGTACGCAGGTGGCGGCACAGTGGCTGCTGATGAAGAAACAGCTAATTACCGTAAACGTATGAGCTTGGTACTTCGCGGTTGTTATCATCAACCTTGTGACCGGTACCGTGATGAATGGGATTTATCGGGTGCTGTTCAAGACTTACAATTGTTTTATAAGGTAGGTTTTGATATTTCTGAAACAGAACAGTGGCCAACGTGGAATACAAACTCTGAATTTCAGCGTAGGTAGCCCAATTTAATCACAGCCTTAAATTCAAATTTAAACTAACTTAGATTTGGCTATCGAAAAACTCAAACAGAGTAATCGATTTAAATAGATGCAAATGATATTGATTATCATTTAATGGATGGTATACAGTGTGACCTAGTTAATTTATTAGGTCGCATTGTATGATTTCACTCCCTCACATTGGTTTTATTACTCCTGCCTCAAAACGATTTTTGATCCAAAATAAACGCTTACTGCTGCCTTTATTTATTTTAACTTGCCTTGCAATACCGCAATTACGCGAAATAACAATGACCGCACTAAGTGATGCATTTTTTCAAGTGAGTGTGTTTGTTGCTGCTACCCTTTTAATTTATTACTACGCTATAGAACACTTACCTCAATTAGAGCTTAGCTATTTAAGCGCGAGATCATCAGTTCTAGAAATTAGCTTTGCAGCAGTTTTAGGTGCCCTTCCTGGTTGTGGTGGGGCTATTATTGTGGTTACTCAATTTACAAAAGGCCAAGCAAGCTTTGGTGCTATTGTTGCTGTGCTAACAGCTACAATGGGCGATGCAGCGTTTTTATTACTTGCTACCCGCCCTACTGAAGGCTTGCTAATTATGGGGATAGGGTTAGTTGTGGGTACATTCAGTGGTTTACTCGTTAATACAATACACAAAAAATATTTTTTACGCCCAACAGCGCAAGAACAAAAGCACCAAATTAAAATACTCTCAACTAACATTATTAAAATCAGTAAACCGGTTTGGATGGTAGCAATTATCCCAAGCCTTATAATTGCCTTTTTGATTGCGTTTAATGTTGATTTTTTACAGTTTGGTTCAAGCACAAGTACTGTAATTACGCTATTTGGTGCATTAATGGCTTTATTTATTGTTAGTATTTGGGCACTTTCGTCAAGAGGTGAAAGCTATCAAGAAGTAACGTCAGAAGACGATGCATGTAACCCCCCTTCTAAAATAATAAAAGTATTACAAGATACCCATTTTGTAATGGCATGGGTTGTAGCCTCTTTTATGCTATTTGAGATTTTGGTTAACATTGCAGGACTTGATTTAAAAACGTGGTTAGTACATTACGCCTATTTAGCCCCATTAATTGCAGTGCTTATTGGTTTTTTACCCGGCTGTGGCCCGCAAATAATTGTTACAACGCTTTATATTCAAGGCATTATTCCCTTTAGTGCTTTAGCAGGAAACGCAATTTCTAACGATGGTGATGCGTTATTTCCAGCAATAGCAATGGCGCCCAAAGCTGCAGTTATAGCTACACTTTATACGTCTATTCCCGCTGTAGTGGCAGGCTGTGGGATATATTTTTTGAGTTAAAAATTGCCATATATAAAAAAGCTCAGCAAATGCTGAGCTTTTTGAACTAAAATTTATAATCACAAAACCTACAAACCTTTGCTTTCAGCTTTATAATTTCAGCACATTTTGGGCATTCTTTAGTATCCAAATCTGACGACTTAATTTTTTCATAGGTAACTATTAGCCTCCCTTCTGGTTTAACTAATAAAGCATAAATCCAAACGAATAAACCTATACCAAAAACTGGGAGCAAAAATAAGCCGATAATAAATATTCCGCCTCCACGACTTCCCTCTTCATAATTTTGCTCAGTAGCAATATATCCTAATTCTAAGTTTTTAGATTTAGCGTTTTGAAAGCGATTAGTAGCTACGGACATAGTTCCTGAATACACTTTTACTATAGCTTCACTGCTCATTTTATACTCCTAATAAAATATAAGCTTTATGCTAAAGATATTCCTTCTAAATCTTCTTTTGGATTTGGACCAAAATCATTCTCACCTTCATGCGAATCTTGCGCAAGAAAAACAATTAAAACAATCCAACCAATTACTGGCACTAACCAAAGTAACTGCCACCAGCCTGAACGGCCTGTGTCATGAAGACGACGAGCACCCGCACTCAATTGAGGGATCAATAAAGCTAAGCTATAAATAGAGCTTACGAACATTGTGTCTGTAATACCATCTATCACACTTGTTAAAAGCGAAAAAATAATATTAATTAGCATAAACATCCAAAATGCTTTACGACGATTACGCCCTGAAAAATCTGCGTAGCTACGCAACGCGTTCATATAATGTTCCATGAAATTTCCTTAGTGTTATTTTTTATATTCCCTAACGGGGTTAACTTTATTACTTTTTAGTAACATTTGTATCTTAATTAAAAACAGCTGACATTAAAACAAAAAACCAGCTAAAAGCTGGTTTTTCTTACATATTAGCAATTTAGCTATTAGCTCATAGCCATCATCATTGCCGATGGGTTCTCTAAGTACGATTTCCATAGGTTATTAAAACGAGCAATAGTGCCGCCATCAATAACACGATGATCGCCAGACCAACTCACTTGCATAATTGCTTTACTTACAACCTGTCCATTATCATCAAAACGCGGTAGATGCTGTAATTTACCTAATGCAACAATCGCCACTTCTGGTTTATTAATAATAGGGGTCGCGATAGTGCCGCCAATCGCACCAATATTAGAGATGCTAATTGTCCCACCTTTTAAATCATCCGGTGCAACACGGCCTTCTCGCGCTGAATGAGTTAAACGGGTTAAATCATTTGCCACATCAACAATGCTTTTACTCTGGCACGATTTAATATTAGGCACTAACAAGCCAATTTTAGAATCAACCGCTATACCGATATTATGATCGTTATAATAGGTAAGCTCTGAGCATTCATCGTTCACTTTTGAATTAAGTACAGGGTACTCTTTCATTGCTAGCGAGAGTGCTTTTATGAAAAATGGCATCATGGTCAGCTTTATACCTTGTGCTTTGTATTGCTCTTTTAAAGCGCTACGCAAAGCTATAAGCTGTGTTAAGTCGATTTCATCACTAAACGTAAAGTGCGGAATAGTTGAAACCGACGCTACCATTTGCTTGGCCATGGCCGCTTTAATGCCTTTAATTTGCTCTACTCGTACGCCACCGCTTTGATTCTGTGTTTGGTTTTGTATTGCACTATGAGAAGCATCGCTATTAAGCGGTGAAGTATCAATAGTATTTGGCACTTCGCCTTTTACAAACTCTTCAATATCTTGCTTGTAAATACGTCCATTTTTACCACTACCTGGTACGCACGTTAAATCAACATCTAGCTCACGTGCTTTACGACGAACCGCAGGGGATGCAACCGCTTTTTGATTGATAACTTTAGCAGCTTGCTCTATTTTAACAGGGGCAACTTTTTCAGCGACGGCATTAGTTTGAGCCTTTACAACCGCTTGGTTTATATCAACATTTGGTTTTGCTGCACTGCCTGCAATTGTCATTTGAAACAACGGGCTATGTACTTTTGCTATTTCACCTTTTTGGTAATATAGCTTTTTTACTGTGCCTGTATATTTTGCCGGAATTTGTACTAATGCTTTGTCGGTCATTACGTCACAAACTGCTTGGTCTTCTTCTATTTCGTCGCCTTCAGCAACTAACCAATCAACAATCTCACACTCAACAATACCTTCACCAATATCCGGTAATATAAAGTCCTCAACCACATCAGCTGCATCATTAGTTTTATTTTCAGCTTGTACTGGCTCTTGTACTACTTCATTGTTAGTGTTTTCACCTGCTACATCCATAGCGAATAAAGGGGCATGTACTTTAGCAATCTCACCTTTTAGATAATATAGCTTTGAAATAACGCCATCATGCACTGCCGGAATTTGTACTAATGCTTTGTCTGTCATAACATCGCAAATTGGCTGATCCTCAGATACGGTATCGCCTTCTTGTACTAGCCATTCAACTACTTCGCATTCAACAATGCCTTCACCAATATCGGGTAATATAAAATCTTTAGCCATGGTAACCCCTAAAAATCCATTGATTGTTTAATTGCAGCCAACACTTTGAGTGCATCCGGTACGTATTCTTTTTCAAGTGCCAGCGGGTATGGCGTATCTAGACCACATACACGTAAAATTGGCGACTCTAAATGCAAGAAACACTCTTGTTGTATTGTCGCGGCTATCTCTGCACCAAAGCCATTGGTTATAGGCGCTTCATGACTCACGATTAAACGGCCAGTTTTAATAACCGATTTAGCAATCGTTTCAACATCCCATGGTAAAATACTACGAAGATCAATAACTTCACAGCTTATACCTTGCTCACTTGCTTGCTTTGCTGCATCTTCAATAATCTCCATTTGAGCACCCCACGCTAAAAGCGTAATATCGGCCCCCTCTTGTACTACTTCAGCCGTGCCTAATTCAATACTATAATCTTCTTCTGGCACTTCGCCAATTGATGCACGATATAAACGCTTAGGCTCAAAAAATATGACCGGGTTATCATCTTTAATTGATGCACGTAATAAACCTTTAGCTTGATAAGGGTTACGCGGTACAACTACTTTCAAACCCGGTGTGTGCGCAAAATACGCCTCGGGTGATTGTGAATGGTATAAACCACCAGCAATACCGCCACCATAAGGTGTACGAATAGTTAAGTTACCCACATTAAATTCATTACCACTGCGATAACGAAATTTAGCGGCTTCATTTACTATTTGATCAAACGCTGGGAAAATATAATCCGCAAATTGAATTTCTGCCAATGCAGGCGCACCAAAAGCTGCTAAACCATTAGCAAAACCTAAAATACCTTGCTCGGTTAAAGGCGTATTAAAAACACGATGTTTACCGTACTTCTCTTGCAAGCCCGATGTTGCTCTAAATACACCACCAAAGTAACCAACATCTTCACCAAAAATACAGGCTTGAGGGTGTTCATTCATCGTAATATCGAGAGCAGAGTTAATTGCGTGGAGCATGTTCATTTTAGCCATTACTTAATTCTCCCTGCGGTTACTGGGTAAGCATCTGGATGCTGTTTTATATGTTCTTTTAGTTGCTCGTACTGGCGTTGCAATAAGGGGATTGGTGTATCGTAAACGTCAGATACCAGTTCTTCTAAAGCGGGCTTGGCAACAACTTCAGCACGTTTAAGCGCTGCTAAAATTTCTTCACGAATCGACTCTTTTGCTTTTATATCGTCTTCTTCGTTTAGCCAATCTTGTTTGACCAGCCATTTTCTAAATTTATCAATAGGACACGTTTTATGATTCGCTTCTTCATCTTTAGAGCGATAACCACTTGGATCGTCTGACGTAGAGTGCGCACCCAAACGATAAGCAATCGATTCAATAAGTACAGGTTCACCTTGTGTTGAGGCTATTTCGCGTGCTTTTTTAGTTGCTGCATAAACAGCAAGTGCATCTGTGCCATCAACACGAATTGTTTTAATGCCATAACCCACACCACGCGACGCAATACCGTCGCCTTTAAACTGCTCATCAGCCGGGGTAGATATCGCATAACCGTTATTACGTGCAAAAAATATAACCGGCGCTCTGTGAACAGCGGCCATATTTAAACCGGCATGAAAGTCACCTTCAGATGCAGCACCTTCACCAAAGTAACAAATAGTCACATTATCAATTGTGCTGGCAAGATCGCCTGTTTTAGCGTCGATGTGCTTTATTTTTTGGCCATATGCATAACCCGTTGCCTGTGGTATTTGCGTACCCAATGGCGATGAAATTGTCATGTAGTTTAGCGCTTTAGACCCATAATGAATTGGCATTTGGCGACCTTTACCTAAATCCAATTCATTTGAAAACATTTGGTTCATAAATTGATCAAGCGTAAAGCCACGATAATGCAGTGCTGCCTGTTCACGATATTGAGCCATGATCATATCGTCTTGATCAAGTGCAGCAGCGGAGGCTGTAACTGCGGCTTCTTCGCCTAGGCATTGCATATAAAAACTAACACGGCCTTGGCGCTGCGCGCCTTGCATACGTTCATCTAACAAACGTATAAAACGCATTGTTTCATATAACTTAATAGCGGTATGTTTTGAAATGTCAGGTGCGGTTGCACTAGGATGAATGTCGCCGTCCTCAGTTAAAATACTAAGGGTTGGAATATTAAGCGCTTGACCATCAATAAATTCAAGCTCGTGGTTAATATTCAGCGATACGTTATTTGGATTACTCATAACCTACCTTATTTTGTTGTCGGTAAAACAGTGCCCCTTTAAATTATTATTGTGGGTGATTGTTACTGGTTAAACTTTGCAACATCTGCACTATCTTTAATTAAAGCTACCAACACTTTACGTTAACGTAAAGTGTTATTCAACAGATCTGGGACGAAACAAAAGCAAATATTGGTCAAATAAGTGGCAAGTTAACGATACGGTTGCTTTAATTAATAGTAATCATATAGTTAACTTTAAGCTACTAGTGGTCTGATGAGTTAAATTAGACGAAATTGCTATCAATAACCATTGGAATAACAGTAAGGAGTGCTCTTTGCCCTAATGCTACGCTCGCATTTGGAAAAATAATAGCCTCTCCTTCAACGTCAGCATAAATCGCTGTATCACCGTCGGTTGCAAGTAGTTCACCTTTCGCAAAGCCAGTAAAGTTCTCAGCATCGTCAGAAAAAGGAAAGCTAAAATCGTTCTGCGTTCTATTTATTGTGCGGTGCACTGCAAACAATTCAAAATCGTTTGCATTAAATTCAGGATATTTAACTTCATTTTGACTAATTAATGCAGTTAAGGTTTGCTTCGTTTTTTCAAAGCGAGCCATATCGTTTTGACCAAATGGCTTAACTTGACCCAGCTCTACCGTAAAAGAATCAGCACCGTGTATAAATGACGAATAATAGCTAAATGTTGTTGCAGGAGATTTCATCATAAGCACGGTATTTACACCACAACTCAATAAAAATTGTAGCTGCGACTTTTTCCATGGCTTACCATGTAAAAATGGATACACAGCAAATTTTTCGTTTTTAGAGCCTCTAATTGCAGTGTGTAAGTCGTAATGACATCGGCTACTGCCTTGCTCGCCACGTGTATAAAAATCGCTTACGTATTGCTCAAGCTTTGCAGCGCGGTTTCGCTCATTATTCATTGGTACACCTTCAACTGTATGGTGACCATTAAATAATCTATTTAAGTTTTCTTCTACAAAACGCAGGCCAATATTAATTGATTGTGGGTTACCGTAAATAAACAAAGCGCGCTGCTTAAGTATCAGCTCGCCTTTTATAATTTGTTTAATAAGTGCATCACAAATTTCAATTGGCGCAGTTTCATTACCGTGTACAGCGCTTGAATAAATTACATCTTTGCTTGTTTTCACAGCAGGTTGAAACTCAATGACGCCGGTATCGTGTATATTTACACGAGTCCCATTATCTAAAACAAACTCACCTGCATCTAAATGCCATTCGTTGTTACGACTAAGCGTTAAAAAGTCGCCAGCTTGTTTTAATTCATTTAAGTAAGGTGGATTGGCTGACATATAAGCCCTTTAATAATAATGTGAGAGTAGACTCTTGTGCATATATTTTTATAAATACACAAGGTATAGAAACGAAAACGGCTGAATAAATCAGCCGTTTTAAAATTATTAGATTAAGTTAGCTTATAACTGAATCTACAAGCTTTTTAGCTTCTTTTTCAAGTAACGCTAAATGCTCTTCACCTTTAAATGATTCAAGGTATATTTTATAAATATCTTCAGTACCTGATGGACGCGCTGCAAACCAGCCATTTTCAGTGACCACTTTTAAACCACCAATGGCGGCATTGTTACCGGGTGCATGAGTCAATTTTTGCAAAATAGGCTCGCCAGCAAGTGTATCTGCTTTAACATCAGAAGCACTCAATGCTTGTAAACGTGATTTTTGACCGCTTGTAGCTGGTGCATCTAGGCGTTTATAAATTGGAGAACCAAATTCTTGTTCTAATTCTTTATAAAGCGCTGATGGAGTTTTACCTGTCACAGCAAGTATCTCAGCAGCAAGTAGCCCCATAATGAAGCCGTCTTTATCTGTACACCATACAGAGCCATCAAAACGTAAGAATGCAGCACCTGCGCTTTCTTCGCCACCAAAGGCAAGCTTGCCTTTGCTTAAACCTTCAACAAACCATTTAAAGCCTACTGGTACTTCTTTAACTTTACGGTTGTTACGAGTAGCTACTTTGTCGATCATAGAGCTAGAAACCAATGTTTTACCAATTTCTACGGTTTCATTCCAATCACGGTGTTTAAGTAAGTAATCGATTGCCACTGCTAAAAAGTGGTTTGGATTCATTAAACCATCTGGCGTTACAATACCGTGACGATCATAGTCAGGGTCATTACCAATAGACACATCAAAATCATCTTTTAGTGCAATAAGATTTGCCATTGAATAAGGCGATGAACAATCCATACGAATTTTGCCGTCTTTATCAAGTGGCATAAAAGCAAAACGAGGATCAACAACATCATTTACTACGGTTAAATCTAAATTATATTTTTTTGCAATGACTGGCCAAAAATTAATGCCTGAACCACCTAGTGGATCGATACCTATTTTAATACCTGCATCGCTAATTGCTTTTAAATTAACGATATTTACTAAGTCGTCAATATAAGGAGTCATTAAATCTTCGTAGCGGATAAAGCCAGAATGCGATGCTTTAGCGAATGGGAATAACTCAACTTCAACTAAATCTTCTAATAAAAGTTGATTAGCTCTGTCTTCAATCCATTTAGTGACGTCGGTATCAGCAGGTCCGCCATTAGGTGGGTTGTATTTAAAGCCACCATCTTCAGGAGGGTTATGCGAAGGCGTAACAACAATCCCGTCTGCTAATTCATTTGGGTGTAGCTTGTTGTGGCTCACTATGGCATGGCTGATAACTGGCGTTGGTGTAAAATCACCGTCTTCTTGCGTTATCACTTGCACTTCGTTAGCAACTAATACTTCAATCGCCGAGTTAAATGCGGCTTCACTCAATGCGTGTGTATCTTTACCTAAAAATAACGGACCAAAAATATCATTTTGTTTTCTGTAATCACAAATAGCTTGAGTAATCGCTAAAATGTGTGATTCGTTAAATTTCACATCATATGAGCATCCCCTGTGACCTGATGTACCAAAAGCAACACAATGCTCAGGGTTTTGTTCAAGATCAGGTTCATTCAAATAATAAGCAGATACTAATTTTGGTACATTAACTAATGCTGATTGTGGAGCAGTTTTACCTGCGCCTGAGTGAATAGCCATTATATTTCCTTACAAGTAATCGCGAATTTTTTCAGCTTGCTCTGCACTATAACCTAGGCAAAGAGCCACTTCATGGAGCATCATTTTCTTACGCGTTGTATTAGAATTAGTCATAACCCAGTATTCACTGTCTGTTATGTTTTTAGGGTTCATACTACTACCGCTATTTACCAAGGCTTCTTTACTGGTTGCAAAGTAAACACGGTCACGCCCTTTTATATCTAATACAGCCGAAAAATCAGTTTTATGTGTGCGGTAAAACGCACTTAAAATAAATAGAAACCGCCCTACAACACCTTTTTGCATTGCCAGCTCTTCTTTATTTAATATATTAAAAACATTATCGCTTTTTTGCTTCACGGGTGCGTGAGCTACAGGCGTTTGTTTTTTTGAAGTCTCAGCAGCAGATTGCTCTGAGCTTTTTAATGTGGCGGTAGACGTAGTCGCAGTTTGATTATTTTGAGTTAGTTCTACGTTTGCGGTTTGAATTTTTTCGCCGCTCAGATTTAATAAACGACGTAAAATAGTGGATGCACTTTCACCAATACTTTGCGTATTGCTAGCAATATATTGATATAACTCGTCGTCTATGTCGATTTGTTTCATGTTCTTCCTGTCATTACGGGTCACATTGCTTTCTCCCGTGTGATTATACCCAAACCAATAAGAAATGCGAGTTACAACAAACACTCCCATAAACATATTAATATTTACCTGATTGTTGTTGATTTAACGAACAAAAGCCCAATTAAATAAATAGTCGCTGTATTTTTTGCTTTTTAGAGCAATGCTCGGCAAACTATGGCGAAATTTTCAGGAGACGTGTATGCAGTTAAATTACAAGCAACAAGGGCAAGGCCCTAATGTTATTTTGATCCACGGACTTTTTGGATCATTAGAAAACCTAAATGTAATCGCAAAACCATTAAGTGAACACTTTAATGTTATTAACGTTGATTTACGCAACCACGGGCTTTCTCCTCATAGTGATGAAATGAACTACCCAGCAATGGCTCAAGATATTGTTGAGTTATTAGCACATTTAAACATAGATAAAGCTCATTTAGTTGGGCACTCTATGGGTGGTAAAGTCGCGATGGAATTAGCACTAACACACCCTGAACTTGTAAATAAACTCGTTGTACTTGATATAGCACCTGTCAGTTACCCTGCTCGCCATAAAAAAATATTACAGGCGTTAAAAGCGGTATCAGCGCAGTCAATAGATGATAGAAAACAAGCTGATTCAATTATGCAGCCTTATATTGAAGAGCTGGGTGTTCGACAGTTTTTACTTAAAAGCCTCGCTAAGAATGAAGAAGGTCATTTTGCATGGCGATTCAACTTAAATGTGCTTGATGAAAAATATTCTACAATCACATCCAACGTTAATGAAAATAGTTCTTGTTTATGTGATACTCTTTTTATTAAAGGTAATGATTCTGACTATATTTTGCCCGAGCATCGTACTGCAATTATAGCACGCTTTAAAAACACCAAGGCCAAAGTTATCCATGGCGCTGGCCATTGGCTTCATGCCCAAAAGCCGCTTGCTGTTAATAAAGCGATAAATGACTTTTTAACTGTGGTTTAAAGCAATTTTTATCGCGTGTTTTTGATTTTGCGCACTAAATATATGCATATTTATATGCTATAGTATGCGCCGTTTAATTTAAAGGTTATACGTTGATGGTCAGTCAGTTAATTAACGAATTTGATACCCTAGGGTTGTATTTTGGCTTAGCCGGTATTTTCATATTCATCGGCATGGCAATTAAAGACGTACTAAAAAGTGGCAATGTACCAAAGTTTGGACAATACATTGTTTGGGGCGTGCTCTTTTTAGGTTGTTCAGGCTTTATTGCTAAAGGTCTTATTCAAGTATTTTGGCAAGGCGCAGGTGTAGGTTAAGCATGGCGAAGTCAGAAACAGATAGAACTACACTCGATTTATTTGAATACGAAAAACGCCCAGGCAGACCTAAAACCAATCCCCTTTCACGGGATATGCAGTTAAAGGTAAATAAACGTAATCAAATAAAAAGAGATAAAGCACGTGGCTTAAAGCGTGTTGAATTTAAAGTTTCATCGCAGTTATATCAAGCATTGAGTGATATGGCAGATGCACAAAATATTAGCCGCAGTGCGCTGATTGAAACGATTTTACAAGAAAGATTGGCTATTGATACATAAAAGGTTTTAAATCCATGGCAAGTGTAGGCATTTTTTTCGGAAGTGACACAGGTAACACAGAACACGTAGCAAAAATGATCCAAAAAGAATTGGGTAAAAAGCTTGTGGCTGTTCATGATATTGCAAAAAGCTCTAAAGAAGAGATTGCTGAATTTGATTTGATCTTATTCGGTATCCCTACTTGGTACTATGGCGAAGCACAATGTGACTGGGATGACTTTTTTCCAGAACTTGAAGAGGTGGACTTTGAAGGTAAACTTGTTGCTATTTTTGGTTGTGGAGACCAAGAAGATTACGCTGAGTACTTTTTAGATGCGATGGGCATGATCAACGATATCGTTACTGAACGTGGCGCTATTGTCGTTGGCCATTGGCCAAGTGAAAGCTATGACTTTGAAGCATCTAAAGGCATGGCTGATGATAAGCACTTTGTAGGTTTGGGGATTGACGAAGACCGTCAACCAGAACTAACAGAACAACGTGTTAAAGCATGGTCTGCTCAAGTATATGAAGAAATGTGTTTAAGTGAATTAGCTGACTAATTTACTGCATATATCGCTAGCTGTTTAAATAATTATCAAACAGTTAGCGTTTAAGCTTTAGTGGCAATATAAATCAATTGTTCTTTGCACTTCACGCTTAGGCACGTTATCCTGTTTGTTGCTAATGTGTCGTGTACATCTTTGCAAGATGTCTAGTATAACCAAAATAAAATTGAGACAGATTTAATGACTGATCATAACTTGGAACTTAAAAAAGCCGGTTTAAAAGTAACTTTACCGCGTATTAAAATATTAGAGATTTTACAATCTCCAGATAACCAACACATCAGCGCTGAAGATGTTTACAAAATTCTTTTGGATCTAGGTGAAGAAATTGGTCTTGCGACGGTATACCGTGTACTTAACCAATTTGATGACGCGGGCATTGTAAGCCGTCATCACTTTGAAGGTGGTAAGTCAGTATTTGAACTTTCTGGCAGCACCCATCACGATCATTTAGTATGTTTAAAATGTGGCAAAGTTGTAGAGTTTGAAGATGACATGATTGAACGTCGTCAACTTGAAATTTCTGAAGAAAATGGCATTAAACTTACAAACCATTCTTTATACCTATACGGCGAGTGTAATGATAAAGCTGCGTGTAAAGAATTTAGCGATGCTAACAGCTAAATCCGCTTTTTAACGCAATAAAAAACCTGCTAAGTGCAGGTTTTTTTGTATCTAAAATACGCTTGTAGTAAATATCCCCAGTAAATACTGGAGATATTTAGGTACTATACCAATCCGCAATAATACTTGATCAATTTGAGGGATTAAACCTGACGCTAACTGTGTTAAAAATTTCTGATATAGAACAACTAAATAACGAAATTTTGCCTTGTTATCGACAAGGTTTTTTACCTCAAAATAGCTCACTTAATTAAGCAGATTGGTATTATTTATTGAGTTTTAGACCATGAATCGCGAAGACCGACTGTTTGGTTAAATACAACGTTCTCTGATTTAGAATCACGAGAGAAATAACCTGTACGCTCAAACTGAAAGCCCTGCTCTGCTTGTGAATTAGCAAGCGATGGCTCTAATTTAGCGTTTGATAAAACAACCAGTGACTCTGGATTTAATGTTGTTTCAAACTCATCAGCGGCTGCTGGGTTTGGAACACTAAACAAGCGGTCGTATAAACGAACTTCTGCCGTAATAGACTCTGGTGCTGAAACCCAGTGAATAACACCTTTTACTTTACGTCCATCACTTGGGTTTTTACCAAGTGTTTCAGTATCGTAAGTACAAAAGATAGTTGTGATTTCGCCATTTTCGTCTTTTTCAACACGCTGTGCTTTAATAACATACGCACCACGTAAGCGAACTTCTTTATCAAGCACTAAACGCTTAAACTTGTTATTCGCTTCTTCTTTAAAGTCTTCTCGTTCAATATATATTTCACGAGTAAATGGTACATCACGACGACCCATTTCTTCTTTATTTGGGTGGTTAGCCACAGATAAAACTTCAACCTTGTCTGCATCGTAGTTTTCAATAACAACTTTAACAGGATCGAGTACGGCCATTGCACGTGGTGCATTTTCGTTTAAGTCTTCACGGATACATGCTTCAAGCATACCCATTTCAACCATATTCTCTTGTTTTGTTACACCAATACGCAAACAAAACTCACGGATTGAACCGGGTGTATAACCACGACGACGTAGACCTGCAATTGTAGGCATACGTGGATCATCCCACCCCTCTACATGGTTGTTTACCACTAAATCGCTTAACTTACGCTTGGACATAATGGTGTATTCAAGATTTAAGCGTGAAAACTCAATTTGCTGTGGATGACACTCTAAACTAATGTTATCGAGTACCCAGTCGTACAAACGACGGTTATCTTGAAACTCTAGTGTACATAATGAATGCGTAATACCTTCTAGTGCATCAGAAATACAATGCGTGAAGTCATACATTGGGTAAATGCACCACTTGTCTGCGGTTTGATGATGATGGGCAAAACGTACGCGATAAATAATTGGATCGCGAAGCACCATAAATGAGCTAGCCATATCAATTTTAGCACGCAGAACACATTCGCCTTCTTTGAATTCACCAGCGCGCATTTTTTCAAACAGCGCTAAATTTTCTTCAATTGATGTGTCTCTG
Source organism: Pseudoalteromonas sp. BSi20652 (assembly GCF_000239855.1). Lineage (GTDB taxonomy): Bacteria > Pseudomonadota > Gammaproteobacteria > Enterobacterales > Alteromonadaceae > Pseudoalteromonas. The sequence goes on from NZ_BADT01000187.1 coordinate 22,896, forward strand.
TATGGACTATTTTTACCTGGCTCTTTTAGTGTGCCACGGTACTGACGTGCTTCGTCTGCTGTTAAAAAACAAACGTATGCTAAACCCTTATTAATTAGCTCAACAGCGTAATCATATAATGTGTCAAAATAATTAGAAGAATACTTTATATCACCATCCCAGTTGAAACCTAACCACTGGACGTCTTCTTTTATAGAATTAACGTAGTTTATATCTTCTTTTTCTGGATTTGTATCATCAAAACGTAGGTTACATAAACCATTGTAGTCTTTAGCAATGCCGAAATTTAAACAAATTGACTTAGCATGCCCAATATGCAAAAAGCCATTCGGCTCTGGTGGAAAACGTGTATGCGTAGTTGCATGCTTTTTAGTTGCTAAGTCTTCATCAATTCTAGTTCTAATGAAGTTACTTGGGCGATTCTCAATTTCCGCCATAGGAGTGTGATCCTCAAAATATTACGTAATAACAAAACTAATGCATTATTACAAAAACATACACTAACATACAGCACTAGATTAAGGTTTATTTTTAATATTGGTTAACTTTAATTCACCTGAACCCTTGTTTATAAATAAAATTTGTTTTAACGCAATATTTAAGTCATCTAAACAGTTTACAGTGAATGCATAACCTACATTATAAGGATTTGAAGATGGCGAAACTTAATCAACATCGTGTTTATATTCCAACTAATGCGCGTGCTAACCACTATCTTTTAGCTGAAATATCACCTAATAACGACTTTTACACTAGCTTTAGCGATATAAATTGTTGCTATGAACGTATTGCACGTGAGCTGTTCGCTTCTTGTGATGAGTATGAGCTTTATAACGTGCATTTATTAGCAAATGATAAATTACCTGTTGTAAGGTTTAATGACGAGTCATACCAATTTGAAACAGACAAACAAATGGTCTTTTTTTATAATCCTCGTTATCACGAAGCACATAAAATTTTTTACACTGAAAATACACCAAGTAAAAAAATACGCATTCTATTTTTAGCAACAGGCGAGGATTTACGAGCAAATTCTGCAGAATTTCATAATAAAGTTCAAAAAGTGTTAAACACTTTACAAGATCAAATTTTAATAAATCAACCCCAGTTTAAACTACGCGATCATCAACATTTAACGTATGACCTATTTGCTAAAGAAAAAGGCAACAAGCAAAGCTATGGTTACAAATTAAGAAGTCTTTACCCTCGCTACCAGTCAAGACAATGCAGCATACCCAATGATTATGCAGAGATGACTTACGCAACCTTTACTATACCGGTTTCACGCGCTATCAAAACACAGTTTCAAACACTAATGAACACTAGCGACTATGCCAAATTTTACGACTACTTTGCTTACTCATTTATACGTGCGTGTCAAAACAACAACCTAAATCACGGAGCCATGGTGGCTAACGGCGCAACACCTATTATACGAAACAGTAAAATAGATAAAAGTGAAGGCAATGCTGAACTTCAAAAGTTAAGTTTTGATATAGAATCGAGTGAAAATCAAATTAAGCACTTTTATGAAGCAAATAAATTAGTAGAAACGTTACATTTTGTAGTGGTAGCAACGCAGCAGGATAAACATGAAATGGGTTACGGTCGATTTATGAACCAAGTAGAGAAAACAATCCATACTCTGTGTAATGAGCTAGCTATAAATAAACAACGCCAAGACTTATCGGTACGTTTTTTTCAGCATATTAGTTATCCGTTCTAAATTTCCAGCTAATAACAAAAAGGCCCGCATAAGCGGGCCTTTTTAAAGGAAACAAGCGATTACCAGCCTGTTTTCTCTTTAAGTGCTTTACCGATATCAGCAAGTGAACGTACAGTTTTTACGCCCGCAGCTTCTAATGCAGCAAATTTTTCATCAGCAGTACCTTTACCGCCGGCAATGATTGCGCCAGCGTGACCCATACGCTTACCTTCTGGTGCAGTAACACCAGCAATGTAAGATACTACAGGTTTAGTTACGTGAGCTTTGATGTACTCTGCAGCTTCTTCTTCTGCAGTACCACCAATTTCACCAATCATTACGATTGCTTCAGTTTGTGGATCTTTTTCGAACATTTCTAGAACGTCGATAAAGTTAGTACCTGGGATTGGATCACCACCAATACCAACACACGTAGACTGACCAAAACCAGCATCAGTGGTTTGCTTAACTGCTTCGTACGTTAAAGTACCAGAGCGAGAAACAATACCTACTTTACCAGGTTTGTGGATATGACCAGGCATGATACCAATCTTGGTTTGACCAGGAGTAATAACACCTGGGCAGTTAGGACCGATCATACGAGTACCTGTTTGATCTAGCTTAACTTTAACGTCAACCATATCAAGTGTAGGGATACCTTCTGTGATACAAACTATTAGCTCGATGCCAGCATCGATAGCTTCTAAGATTGCATCTTTACAAAAAGGAGCTGGTACATAGATAACTGAAGCAGTTGCGCCAGTTTCTTTTACAGCATCACGAACTGTGTTGAATACAGGAAGACCAAGGTGCGTTTGACCGCCTTTACCTGGGCTAACACCACCAACCATTTGTGTACCGTACTCAAGCGCTTGCTCTGAGTGGAAAGTACCTTGGCCACCAGTGAAACCTTGACAGATAACTTTTGTATCTTTATTGATTAATACAGACATTATTTGCCCTCCGCAGCAGCAACAACTTTTTCAGCAGCGTCTGTTAGTGATTCAGCAGCAATGATATCTAGACCAGAGTTCTTAAGAACTTCACGACCTAATTCAGCATTAGTACCTTCTAAACGTACAACTACTGGTACGGTTACGCCAACTTCTTTAACTGCGCCAATGATGCCTTCAGCAATCATGTCACAACGAACGATACCGCCAAAGATGTTTACTAAAACAGCTTTAACATTGTCGTCAGAAAGAATGATTTTGAATGCTTCAGAAACACGTTCTTTAGTAGCACCGCCACCAACATCCAAGAAGTTAGCCGGCTTGCCGCCGTGTAGGTTTACGATGTCCATAGTACCCATTGCTAGGCCTGCACCGTTAACCATACAACCAACATTACCGTCTAGAGCAACGTAGTTAAGCTCGAAGCTTGCTGCGTGTGCTTCACGCGCATCTTCTTGAGATGGATCGTGGAATTCACGGATTTTAGGTTGACGGTAAAGTGCATTACCATCAATACCAATTTTGCCGTCAAGACAGTGAAGGTTACCTTCGTCTGTAATTACTAACGGGTTGATTTCAAGTAGTGCGAAATCAAAATCAGTGAACATTTTACCAAGACCCATGAAAATCTTAACAAACTGTTTCATTTGTACTGGGTTAAGACCCAATTTGAAACCTAGCTCGCGTGCTTGGTAAGCTTGAGGACCTACAAGTGGATCGATCTCAGCTTTGTGAATAAGTTCAGGTGTTTCTTCAGCAACAGTTTCAATTTCAACGCCGCCTTCAGTAGACGCCATGAAAACAACTTTACGAGATGCACGGTCAACAACTGCACCAAGGTACAATTCGTTCGCGATATCAGTACAGCTTTCTACTAAAATTTTAGCAACTGGCTGACCTTTTTCGTCTGTTTGGTAAGTAACTAGGTTTTTACCTAACCAGTTAGCTGCAAACGCTTTTACTTCGTCGATAGTTTTAACTAGCTTTACACCGCCAGCTTTACCACGTCCACCTGCGTGAACTTGAGTTTTAACAACCCACATATCGCCGCCGATTTTTTCAGCAGCTGCTGCAGCTTCTTCAGGTGTATCGCAAGCGAAACCTTGAGAAACTGGTAAACCATATTCGGCAAAAAGTTGTTTTGCCTGATACTCATGCAAATTCATGATGCTTTATCCAATTTTTTATACTAAAAGAGCTGAATATTTTTTCAAATAAACAACTATCCCAAATTGCGCACTTAGTATAGTTCCCAAGGCTTAACATGAAAACCCCAGTATGACTAAAGGCGCAAAAAAAAAGCTGCGAATATCCATTCACAGCTTACATTTCATACTACTGGATTAAACATCCAGCAATAAGCGTGTTGGATCTTCAAGTAACTCTTTAATAGTCACTAAGAAACCAACAGATTCTTTACCATCAATAATACGGTGGTCATAAGAAAGTGCTAAATACATCATAGGAAGTATTTCAACTTTACCATTTACAGCCATCGGGCGGTCTTGAATTTTATGCATACCTAAAATCGAAGACTGTGGCAGGTTAATGATAGGTGTAGATAGTAATGAACCAAAAACACCACCGTTAGTAATAGTGAAATTACCACCCGTCATATCTGCAAGCGTTAGCTTACCATCACGACCTTTAAGTGCTAACTCACGAATACCTTTTTCGATTTCAGCAACAGATAGTTTGTCACAATCTTTAAGTACTGGAGTAACTAGACCGCGTGGAGTAGATACTGCAATGCTGATATCAAAATAGTTATGGTAAACAATATCATCACCATCAATTGATGCATTTACATCAGGGAAACGCTTAAGTGCTTCAGTTACAGCTTTCACATAGAAAGACATGAAACCTAAACGGATACCATGGCGCTTTTCAAATACTTCTTGGTACTGCTTACGAAGGCTCATGATTGGTTCCATGTTCACTTCGTTGAATGTTGTTAACATTGCAGTTGAGTTTTTAGCTTCAAGAAGACGTGTAGCAATCGTTTTACGTAAACGAGTCATAGGAACACGTTTTTGTGTACGATCGCCCATTGGTGCTGTAGGAGCAGAAGTTTCTGCTTTTTTAGCCGCTGGTGCTGGTGCTTTTAAGAAAGTATCAACATCTTCTTTAGTTACACGACCATTTTTGCCCGTGCCTTTAATTTTAGAAGCATCTAGGCCTTTCTCAGCAATTAAACGACGAACTGATGGTGTTAACACATCTGAACTTTCGCTTGAATCTGCTACTGGCGCTGCGTCTGCTTTTGTAGCTGTAGCCGCTGGTGCACCGCCTGCTTTAACCGAACCAATTACTTGCTCACCTAGTACAGTGTCGCCTTCGCCGTGAATGATATCACCCATGATGCCATCTTCTTGAGCTACTACTTCAAGAACAACTTTATCTGTTTCAATATCTACCAAGTTTTGGTCGCGTGTTACTGCGTCGCCTGGTTGTACATGCCATGTAGCAATTGTTGCGTCTGCAACTGATTCTGGAAGTACAGGTACTTTAATATCCACTTCTTTACCTTCTGATGCTGGTGCTGATTGCGCTGCTGGCGCGTCTTCTGATTTAGCTAGTGCTGATTCTTCTTTAGTTGAACCTTCACTTGCTGGCGCTGCATCAGCATCACCAAGTAAACCCATAACTTGATCGCCAAGTACGGTTGCACCTTCTTCTTGTGATATTTCTGTAATTACACCGTCATGCTGTGCAACAACTTCTAAAACCACTTTATCTGTTTCAATGTCTACTAAGTTTTGATCGCGAGTTACTTTGTCGCCAACACTTACATGCCATGTAGCAACGGTAGCATCTGCAACCGACTCAGGAAGAACAGGAACTTTAATTTCTGTGCTCATTGCTTATCCTTTATTTTCTATAGTAAGCGCGTCGGCAACGAGCGCTTGTTGTTCTTTAGTATGTACTGACATGTAACCACACGCTGGTGATGCAGACGCTTTACGTCCTGCATATTTTAATTTAGCACCTTGTGGGATTGCATCAATAAAGTGATGTTGCGAGCAGTACCATGCACCTTGGTTTTGTGGCTCTTCTTGGCACCAAACAAAATCAGTAACGTGTTGGTAACGCTCAATAATTGTTTGCATTTCATCGTGCGGGAACGGGTATAACTGTTCAACACGTACAATTGCAATATTATCTTGCTCTAGCTTACGACGCTCTTGTAATAGTTCGTAGTAAACTTTACCACTACAAAATATAACGCGCTCTACTTTCTCAGGGGTAATATCATCGATCTCATCGATCATATTATGGTAAATACCCTCAGAAAGTTCTTCAAGTGATGAAGTAGCAAGCGGGTGACGAAGTAGCGACTTAGGCGTCATAACAATCAAAGGACGACGAAGTGGTCGAACTGATTGACGACGAAGCATAGCGTAAACTTGCGCTGGCGTTGAAGGAACACACACTTGCATATTGTGATCAGCACATAATTGCAAGAAACGCTCCAAGCGCGCTGAACTATGCTCCGGACCTTGACCTTCATAGCCATGAGGTAACAAAATTGTAAGACCACATAAACGGCCCCATTTTTGTTCACCCGAGCTTAAAAATTGGTCAAAAACAACTTGTGCACCATTGGCAAAGTCACCAAATTGCGCTTCCCATATTACAAGTGACGTAGGCTCAGCAGTAGCATAGCCGTATTCAAATGCAACCACTGCCTCTTCAGATAAAACAGAATCAAAGACTTCAAATGTACCTTGATTCTCACTTAGATGCTGTAAAGGTGTGTACGTTGTACCATCAGCTTGACCGTGAACAACAGCATGACGATGGAAGAATGTTCCTCGGCCTGTGTCTTGTCCTGTTAAGCGAATATCAGTACCTTCAGAAGCAATTGTTGCATAAGCAAGAGTTTCTGCCATACCCCAATCAAGTGGTTTTTCACCTGAGGCCATCAACTTACGGTCATCATATATCTTTTTGACGCGAGATTGTGCTTTGTGTTGCTTAGGGTAAGAGGATACTTTCTCACCTAGGGCTTTAAGCTCCTCTACAGGTACACTTGCGTCATAGTCTACATTCCATTCATGGCCAATGTATTTTGCCCACTCTGAAGAGTGAGACGTTTCTGGCTGAATTTCTGAAACAACACAGTTTCCTCCATCAAGTGCGTCACGGTACTCGTCTGCAAGTGCTTTAATTTCTTGTTCTGAAAAAGAACCTTCTGCAATAAGTTGATCAGCATAGATTAGACGTGGAACTGGGTGTTTTTTAATTTTTTGGTACATAACAGGCTGAGTAGCATTAGGCTCGTCAGCTTCATTGTGACCATGGCGACGATAACACACTAAGTCTATTACAACGTCACGCTTAAACTGGTTTCTGAAATCAAGTGCAAGTTGAGTAACAAATGCAACAGCTTCAGGATCGTCAGAGTTAACATGAAATATAGGAGACTGAACCATTTTTGCGATGTCAGTACAGTATGGCGTTGAACGAACGTCATCTTGCTTAGACGTTGTGAAACCTACTTGATTATTGACGACAATACGAACACTACCACCGCAACTAAACGCATTAGTTTGTGACATGTTGAACGTTTCTTGTACAACACCTTGTCCAGCTATTGCAGAGTCACCGTGGATTGTTATAGGCAGTGCTTTAATACCTGATTTATCACCTAGACGATCAAGGCGGCCACGTACAGACCCCATAACTACTGGATTTACAATTTCGAGGTGAGATGGATTAAACGCAAGCGCCATATGAACGTTGCCACCTTTAGTAGCAAAGTCAGATGAATAACCCATGTGATATTTAACATCACCAGAACTTAAAGTGTCTTTGTGCTTACCTGCAAACTCATCAAATAATTCTGAAGGGTTTTTACCAAGTACATTCACAAGAACATTTAAACGACCGCGATGAGCCATACCGATAACAGCTTCTTGTTGGCCGCTTTCACCTGCACGGTGAATAAGCTCTTTAAGCATTGGCACTAATGCATCGCCACCTTCAAGTGAAAAGCGCTTAGCACCAGGGAACTTAGCCCCTAAATATTTTTCTAGACCGTCAGCTGCTGTGAGTCCCTTGAGGATACGCAACTTTTCGTCTTTTGAGAATTTTGGCCTAGACTGCACAGATTCTAAACGTTGTTGTAACCAACGTTTTTCCTCTGTTGATGTGATGTGCATATACTCAGCGCCAATTGAACCACAATATGTAGTTTTCAGTGCTTGGTATAACTCACCTAAGGGCATAGTATCGCGGCCTACAGCAAACGATCCTACATTAAACTCGCGGTCAAAATCACTTGAAGATAAGTCGTGGTAATCTAGCTCTAAATCTCGTACACGTTCTCGTTCCCAGATGCCTAATGGATCTAGGTTTGCATTTTGGTGCCCACGAAAACGGAAAGCATTAATAAGTTGTAGAACTTTGACCTGTTTAAGGTCACCGCCACTACCCTCTGCTACCACTACTTCTCTATGCTTGTTTTTTGCAAGCTGTGCAAACTGTGCTCGAACCTCTGAATGTTTTACTTCAACATCCACACCATCAACTTTAGGTAATTGTTCAAACACTTCTCGCCATTCATCTGGCACAGAAGTCGCATCGTCTAAATACGCTTCATAAAGCTCTTCTACATAAGCAACGTTGCCGCCGTTTAAATGTGAAGATTCTAGCCATGCCTTCATCACACCTTCGTGCATTTATAAGCCCTTTTCTTTAGCGCAGAAATTAATAGTTATAATATTAAGATGGCTAATTAATTATTAGCCATCTTGCATTTACTAAGTAATTAAACCGCTCGGTTTAATAACATAGATTTGATTTGTCCGATTGCTTTAGTCGGATTAAGACCTTTAGGACAAACGCTAACACAGTTCATGATACTGTGGCAACGGAACACACTGAACGCATCATCTAAATCCGCTAAACGCTCTTCAGTTGCTGTATCTCGGCTATCAGCCAAAAAACGATAAGCATGGAGAAGGCCTGCTGGACCAATGAACTTGTCTGGATTCCACCAAAACGAAGGACACGATGTTGAACAACATGCACACAAAATACATTCGTATAGCCCATCTAACTTATCACGTTCTTCAATTGTTTGAAGACGCTCGCCTGCAGCAGGCTGATCGTTAATTAAATAAGGCTTAACTTTTTCATATTGAGTGTAAAACTGACTCATATCAATTACAAGGTCACGAATTACAGGTAATCCTGGTAACGGACGCACAACAATTTTACCTTTTCCACCCTTTTGTAGCGTGGATAAAGGCGTAATACATGCCAAACCGTTTTTACCATTCATATTAACACCGTCAGAGCCACAGACTCCTTCGCGACATGAACGGCGAAATGATAAAGTTGGATCTTGTTCTTTTAAAAGAACAAGTGCATCTAACACCATCATGTCGTGACCATCTTCGATTTGCAAGGTATATTCTTGCATACGAGGCGCATTATCAACGTCTGGGTTGTAGCGATAAACTGATAATTCTAATTGTGCCATCGACTTTCTCCTAGTATACACGTGCTTTAGGTGGGAAAGCTTCACGCGTCTTAGGCGCGTAGTTTACGTCACGCTTGCTCATTTCATCCGTTGCAGGATTATATACTGAGTGACATAACCAGTTATCGTCATCACGATCTGGGAAGTCAAAGCGAGAATGTGCACCACGGCTTTCTGTACGGAAGTTTGCAGATACTGCTGTTGAGTATGCTGTTTCCATTAAGTTATCTAATTCAAGACATTCAATTCGCTGCGTATTGAAATCTGATGATTTATCATCAAGACGCGCATGCTGTAAACGTTCACGAATTTCTTTAAGTTCTTGAAGACCTGTAGCCATTGAGTCTCCTTCTCGAAATACCGAGAAGTTAAGCTGCATACACTGTTGCAAGTCTTTTTTGATTTGAACTGGATCTTCGCCTTGACCAGCCGTTGAATTTTCCCAACGATTGTAACGTGTAAGAGAAGCCTCTAAATCAGACTCAGATGCGGCTTTAGATATTTCAACATCATTTAGGTACTTACCTAAGAAATTACCAGCAGCACGACCAAACACAACTAAATCAAGTAATGAATTACCCCCTAAACGGTTAGCACCATGCACAGATACACACGCAATTTCACCGACAGCAAATAAACCTTGAACTATTTTTTCATTGCCTTGAGCATCGATTTGCAGAGCTTGGCCATTCACATTAGTAGGAACACCACCCATCATATAATGACAAGTTGGAATTACTGGGATTGGCTCTTTTGCAGGGTCAACGTGAGCAAATGTTTTAGCAAGGTCACATACGCCTGGAAGACGCAAGTTAAGTGTTTCTTCACCCAAGTGATCGAGTTTTAACTTAAGATGTGGACCCCAAGGACCATCACAACCACGGCCTTCACGAATCTCAGTCATCATTGAACGTGCTACAACATCACGAGATGCCAAGTCTTTTGCATTCGGTGCATAACGTTCCATAAAGCGCTCGCCATCTTTATTTAAAAGATAACCGCCTTCACCACGACAACCTTCAGTTACCAGCGTACCAGCACCTGCAATACCCGTTGGGTGGAACTGCCACATTTCCATGTCTTGCATAGAAATTCCAGCACGTGTAGCCATACCAATACCGTCACCGGTATTGATGTGAGCGTTGGTTGTTGATGCGTAAATACGTCCTGCACCACCTGTTGCTAGTACAACTGCTTTTGATTTAAAGTAGGTTATTTCACCTGTTTCAATTTCAATTGCAGTACACCCTACTACATCGCCATTATCGTTTTTAACTAAATCAAGTGCATACCACTCTGAGAATACATTTGTTTTGTTTTTAACGTTTTGCTGATAAAGAAGGTGCAATAAAGCATGACCAGTACGGTCAGCAGCAGCAGCAGTACGTGCAGCTTGCTCACCGCCAAAGTTTTTCGATTGACCACCGAAAGGACGTTGGTAAACACGGCCATTTTCAAAACGAGAAAATGGTAAGCCCATGTTTTCTAATTCAGTAATAGCCTCTGGGCCTGTTTGACACATATATTCAATAGCGTCTTGGTCACCGATAAAATCGGAACCTTTAACGGTATCGTACATGTGCCATTCCCAGTTGTCTTCGTGTGAATTACCAAGCGCTACTGTAATACCACCCTGTGCTGATACAGTGTGTGAGCGTGTTGGGAATACTTTAGATATTAATGCACACGTTTTGCCAGATTCAGTAATTGCCAAAGCAGCGCGCATACCAGCACCACCTGCACCAATTACTACGGCGTCAAATTCACGAACAGAATATTTCACTTAAACACCCCATAATACAATTAGACCAATAGCTACGTAAGCAACGGCCATTAGGTTTAAAACAAAACCTAAAACAGCGCGTAACTTCGAACACTTAACATAGTCTGTAAGAACCTGCCAAAGGCCAATGCGGGTATGAACCATAATGCAAATCAAGGTTATTAATGTAAACCCTTTCATTGCTAGGTTAGAGAAGAGGCCTGTCCAGGCTTCGAAAGTGACTTCTGGCGTCGCTAAAAAATAGCCGATAATAAAGATAGCATATGCGCTAATTATTAATGCCGTAGTACGTAAAGATACGAAATCTTGTACACCATCACGTTTAAGAGTTGCTTGATTTAAAACCATATCCACACCCCTGCCAATACGGCAAACACAACACCAAGAGCCATTGAAACTTTAGCGCTGAGGTTGCCTGATTCAAGTTCTTCCCAATGTCCCATATCCATAATCATATGACGGATACCACCAATAAGGTGATAACCTAATACAGAAACAGTTCCCCAAGCTATAAATTTGGCAATGAATCCGTTGAACAGACCCTTGACGAATTCAAAACTTTCGGCTGAAGAGAGAGACTCGGACCAAGCCCAAATGACAAACGTTAAAGCAAAAAATAATGCAACACCGGTGACGCGGTGAAAAATTGAAGCTTTAGCCGTTGCCGGCATAGATATAGTTGTTAGATCTAGATTTACAGGTCTTTGCTTTTTCACAGTTACTTGCCCATCTTGCTCACAGTGGAGCTCATCTACTTGCTTTTCTAAAAACCCACCAAATATTACTGGTGGAACTATCAAAGTAAACGTATCAAAACAGTTAAAGTTCACATTTATGTAAA
>NZ_BADT01000186.1 GCF_000239855.1 Pseudoalteromonas sp. BSi20652
TAAAGTGGATTATTAAAATATAATTTAAAACAGTTGCTTACTTAAATGTAGCGCTTACTTAAAACAACCACTTACTTTAATATAATAACTGGCACATCGTTGTTTTCGAGCATTTTAATGGTATTACTGCCCACAAAAAACTGCCTTAACTTAGAATGCCCAAAAGCCCCCATAACAATCAAATCAATATTATTTTGCTCTTTGTATTGCATTAACGAGTCAAAAACATTGCCCTCTAAAAAGCTTGCAGACACTTCAAAACCCATACTACTGAGTTTAAATTGAGCGTTAAGAAACTTCTCTTCTAAGTTCTTCTCATTATTATTAATACTCACTAAATGACAATGAAGCCCATGTAATAAACCGCCATCAATAACTTGTTGCAGTGCTTTGTCGGCTGTTTCGCGACCATCGTACGCAATCATAAATGATTTAGGCTGCTTAAACTTTCTAGAAATAAGCAATATTGGTTGCGAGGCGCTACGCACGAGCGTTTCGATGTGTGAACCAAGTGCATTTAAATTAACACGATGATCAACACCATTTCGACCAATAACGATTAAGCGAGTATCATCTTTAAAATCAATAATAGCGTCGATTACATCACCGTGACGTTTAATTAATTCATAGTTTTGAATATGAGCAATTTTTGCTTGTACAGCAACCGAGTCGAGTAATTCATCTGCTAGTTTTAAAGAAACTTTACTACGGTGTTCATCGAGTTTTGTCATTTCTTCAAGCAAGGCCGATTGGGCACCTAAACCAATCGTACCTGTGTAGTTACCTACATTAGTTTGTTGTATTTTTTCAAGCATATGTATAAAGCTAATTGATTTATCTAGCTTTTTTGAAGCCTAAATAGCAGCTTCGGTTACAGCGTGTGTAATGACAGAGCCATCGATACAGGTAATTATTTTTTTCATTACATTCTCCTTAATGACCGCCAAGTAGTTTATCGACTTCTTTAGGGTCGTTATGTACACCAAACTTATCAACAACTGTTTCGGTTGCGCTATTCATACCAACAATACTAACTGTTGCACCTTCGCGTCTAAATTTAATAACCACCTTATCGAGTGACGATACACCGGTTATATCCCAAAAGTGGGCATGGGTTAAATCTATAACAACATTTGTTACCGCACTTTTAAAATCGAACGAAGCAATAAATTGCTCTGCTGAGGCAAAAAATACCTGACCTACAACTTCATAAGTTACTAGGTTTTTAGTTTCATCGTGCTTAGTTGTAACAACCATAAAGCGACCAATTTTGTTCGCAAAAAACAACGTAGCTAACAACACGCCAACTAAAACGCCAATGGCTAGATTATGCGTGGCAACTACTACAATAACGGTGGAAATCATCACTACGTTTGACGAAAGCGGGTTCTTTTTTAAATCTTTAACGGATGTCCACGAAAACGTACCAATCGATACCATAATCATTACTGCAACTAATGCCGCCATAGGAATTAAACGCAGCCACTCATCTAAAAACACCACCATGATGATTAAAAATAAACCAGCAATAAAGGTTGAAAGCCTGCCACGTCCGCCCGATTTAACGTTAATAATTGACTGTCCAATCATGGCGCAACCCGCCATACCACCAAATAAACCTGCGCCAATATTGGCAATACCTTGACCTTTACACTCTTTATTACGATCGCTCGTTGTATCGGTTAAGTCATCAACAATAGTGGCGGTCATCATGGATTCAAGTAAGCCCACAACCGCAAGACCAATCGAATACGGTAAAACAATTTGCAGCGTTTCGAGCGTTAGCGGTACATCGGGCCATAAAAATATAGGCAGGGTGTCTGGCAGTTCGCCCATGTCGCCAACAGTTCTTATATCAAGCCCTAAAAACAGTGCAAGTAAGGTAATAACAACAATACACACTAAAGGGGAGGGAAGGATTTTGCCAATTGTTGGAATATACGGAAATAAGTAAATAATACCCAAACCCGCTGCAGTCATCGCATAAACATGCCAAGTAACATTGGTAAGCTCAGGTAACTGCGCCATAAATATTAAAATCGCCAGTGCGTTTACAAACCCTGTTACAACAGAGCGCGATACAAACCGCATTAGCTCACCGAGCTTTAAAAAGCCTGCAAATATTTGTAGTACACCAGTAAGTAAGGTAGCAACCAGTAAGTATTCCAGACCATGATCTTTAACCAGCGTCACCATTAACAATGCCATTGCACCGGTAGCCGCCGATATCATGCCAGGGCGTCCGCCTACAAAGGCAATAATAACCGCAATACAAAATGAGGCGTATAAACCTACTTTTGGATCAACACCCGCAATAATAGAAAAGGCAATCGCTTCCGGTATTAGGGCAAGCGCCACAACAATACCAGCAAGCACATCGCCACGAACATTAGAGAGCCAATCTCTTTTTACGTGATCAAACATGTAATAAACCTAATTAGTTAGTTTCCCAAAGTATAGGGGAGTATTTTATTTAAATAACAATGATTCTCGCGCAGATGGCGATTAAGGTTACACGCAACGTGCTGATGAAAAAGGGGAGTGGTTGCCTAGGGCGGCGTAAGTTTCAAAAAAGAAAGACTCCTATAGTTGATTCAATTGATTAATTTACATGAAAAAAATAACATAAGGGTAGGTTTGTTTCTAGTAGAACGTAATTTTAACCACATACTAAATTTACTGCTCCAGAATTATATAGTTACAAATTTAAGATTTATTAATTGTGATCAATCAGATAAATTACCTCATTAAATAGGTGAAAGGCATTAAATGCCGCTTAAAAAATTGTTTTTTGATAATGGGGAAATTAGCGATAACTGTGCAAGTAGTTTAGTTGGTCATTATAATTATAACCATGTGACCGCTTTGCTTGAATACAAAGGCTACAAACTTATTGTTGAGTCGTGTATTGATATTTCCCTGCAAGACGAAACAACGCTCACAGGTCCCGAAATTTTAAAGCTCGTTGATGATAAAACGCTTACATAAGCTGAGCTTGTTGCATTTTTACGCGGGGAGCAATCTGTAAAAAACAGATGATGAGTTTGATTCGAGTGCGAGGTTTGAATGGCGAAGTTAGTGTGGCGATTGGTCAAGCGATTCGTTTGACCCTATGTATGAATCATTAGGTGATAATATTAAACAACTTACAGCTTTTTTGACGAAGATGGGGTTGATTTAGAGCGCATTGATTAGCAGTTAATATATTTTAAAAGGAATCGTTTTGGAAATACTCGTTATAGGTAGTAATACAAACATTACTCAACCAAGCTTTACAATAAAACATACTATGACTGATTCAATAGACGTTTCAGTTTTTTGCTTGGGTGAAAATGGCAAAGTACACAATGACAATGGTATGGTTTTTTACGGAGCTTCAAAAAGTGCATGTGGTACTGTTACTTTAGAATCAAAAGAAATTTTAATGAATCTTAATAATGTACCTTCTAACATAGAAAAGTTCGCTATTGCAGCCACTACGGATAACGGTACTTTTGCAACCCATCCAGCTATTTCCTTTGACAGTTCTGATTTTGAATGTCAATTAGATACTAATGGACGTTCTGAATCTGCACTTATTTTATTAGAAATTTATAAACGAAATAATAGTTGGAAGGTCAAGTTTGTTGGTCAAGGTTTCAATGGCGGTCTAAAGCCATTAGCTGAACATTATGGTGTAGATATAGCTGATGAACCAGTAGTTGAATCATCACCGAAGCCAGCACCTTTAACTACGCCTACACTAACAGTAAATTTGAGTAAAATTAGTTTAACTAAAAGCTCTCCTAAAGTTGATCTTACTAAAAAGGCAGGACAAATAGGTCTTATAAAGGTTAATTTAAACTGGGAAAAAGGTAAAAGCAGCTTTTTTAGCTCTGGAATCGATCTTGACCTTGGTGCATTTATAGAGCTCAAAAATGGTGAAAAAAGTATAGTGCAAGCCTTAGGGAACCGTTTTGAATATAGCCCTTATATTAAGTTATTGGCGGATGACAGAACGGGGGATAGCTCAAATGGTGAGTGGATACATATAGATGGTAATAATATTAATAATGTAAAACGTATTATTATTTTTACTTTTATTTATTCAGGCAGTCCAAATTGGGACAAAGCAAATGCTGTAGTAAGGTTGCATGTACCAGATATGCCGCCTATCGAAACTCAGCTAAATGAAACCTCAAGCAATACAGGTTTTTGTGCAATTGCAGAGCTAACCGTAAAAAACAATACTGTTGCGGTAGAAAGACTTAATCGCTTTTTTAAAGGTCATGCCGATTGTGATAAAGCATATGGATGGGGCTTTAAATGGAGCGCAGGAAGTAAATAACGGACCTTAAAAATGAGAAGAGCTGATGCTTATAGGCTCAGAGATGTTACCGTATTACACTCTTATAGTTAAAAGCATATCAGATTTTGAGTTTTTTTACAATTTTAAGGTATGAAGGTAATAAATATGAGAGTAAGAAGTCTTATAATCTTGCTCTTGTTTAGATAGTTCATTATGGTATTGTTTTTTTAAGTCGATACATTAAACTTGTATCGTAAGTGTTTTGTTTTTATTCGTTTACATAAATTATAAAGGAGTTTTAAAAATGGCAGTATCTTTACAAAAAGGTGGTAATGTTTCTCTTGAGAAAGTTGCTCCAGGGATGACAAATTGTTTATTAGGTTTAGGTTGGGATTCTCGTGCTACAGACGGCGCTGATTTTGACTTAGACGCTTCAGTATTTATGTTAAATGCTGAAGGTAAGGTTAAAGCAGATAACGGCTTTATCTTTTTTAATAATTTAATATCTGAATGTAAATCAGTAGAACATACTGGCGATAACTTAACGGGTGAAGGCGAAGGCGATGATGAATCTATCAAAGTTAGCCTTAAAGAGATCCCAGCAGATATTACTAAAATAGTTGTTGCTGTAACTATTCATGATGCTGAATCAAGAAAACAAAACTTTGGTCAAGTATCAAATGCATTTATTCGCATTGTTAATTCTTCATCAAATGATGAGGTTGCACGTTATGACCTATCTGAAGATTATTCAATCGAAACAGCATTGATCTTCGGTGAGTTATACCGTCATAACGGTGAGTGGAAATTTAAAGCGATTGGTCAGGGTTTTGAAGGTGGTCTTGCACCTTTAGCTCGCCAATACGGCGTGTCGGTTTAATACCGAATATAAATAGTTAACCAATAAATCAGTTGAAATTAATTTTAGTTTCAGCTGATTTTTTTAATATAAAGGATTTAAAATGGCAATTTCATTACAAAAAGGTCAAAAGATTAGCCTTGAAAAGTCTAATGGTTCTAGCTTAACAAATATCTGTGTAGGCGTTAACTGGGGAGCTATCGAGAAAAAAGGCTTCTTTGGTAAAAAAATGGTTGCAGTAGATTTAGACGCAAGTTGTGCTGTGTTTGATGCAAACAAAAAGCTATTAGACATTGTATATTTCGGAAAATTAAACTCGACAGGTATTCAACATTCTGGCGACGATTTAACCGGTGATACTGATGGCGATGATGGACTAGATAACGAAGTAATTAACGTTAACTTGAGCCAGTTACCAGCTAATGCAGAACAAATTGTATTTGTACTTAACTCGTTTAGTGGCGATGACTTTAAAACAATTCCTTTTGCGTCTATTCGTTTATACGAAGGTACACCTAGTCGCGTTGATTCGATTCACGCAGTATACGATATTGCAAACGATCCTAAGTTTGCGGGTTCTGTTTCTATGATTTTAGGTAAATTATATAAGCATAATGGCAACTGGAAATTTTCTGCGATTGGCGAAACAACAAGTGATAAAAAGCTTGAGCAAACAATCAAAACAGCAGAAAGCAGCTACCTGTAAAGTATTTATAGATATTAAAGGAGTAATTAATGGCAATATCCTTACAAAAGGGTGCAAATGTATCTCTTGAAAAAATTGCACCTGGTATCAGTAAGTGTTTAGTAGGGCTCGGTTGGGATTCACGATCATCAGATGGCGCAGATTTTGATTTAGACGCATCAGCGTTTATGTTAAATGAAGCTGGAAAAATTATATCTGATCAACACTTTATTTTTTATGGTGCGTTAACTTCACCTTGCTTATCAATAGAGCATACTGGAGATAACTTAACTGGGGACGGAGATGGAGATGATGAGTCAATTAAAATTGATTTATCAATCGTGCCTAGTAACGTTCATAAAATTATAATTGGTGTAACCATTCATGATGCAAATGCCAGATCTCAAAACTTTGGACAAGTATCGAATGCATTTATACGTGTTGTTGATGAAAAGTCAGGCGAAGAAATAATTCGTTATGATTTATCAGAAGATTATTCAACCGAAACAGCCATCATTTTTGGTGAGCTTTACAGACATAACAATGAGTGGAAGTTTAGAGCGGTAGGTCAAGGGTACGCAGGTGGTCTGCATGCTATGGCTGTTAATTATGGCGTTAATATTGCTTAGTCGGAGAAAGACGTGTTAGATACAATATTACCATTTATATATATTATTTTGTCGTGTTACTTACTTAAATTTGCGTGCGACACATTTGAGCAGGCTGCAGGGTATTTAGGTCGTAACTTCCCGCCAGGGGTTAAAGGTGCAACAGTAAATGCTATTGGTTCTAGCATGCCGGAAATGTGTGTTGTAATCGCTTGTTTATTTTGGTTTAACGACCCATCTCTCGTTATGGTTGCTTTAGGTGTTACAGCGGGTTCTGCTATCTTTAACGGTTGTGTTATACCTGCTTTGTCTATCATTATGGCTAAAGATGGAAATGGTAAATCGGTAGAGCATATTGAACTTAACAAACGTGTACTGTTACGTGATGTTTTTGGGTTTTAACCGCAGAAATCACGTTAATTGTTTGCCTTGGTTTTAATAGTTTTACAATTTGGATGGCTGTAATATTAAATGTAATTTATTTTTTATATGCGGTTCATTTATATTTTGATGCTAAAAACCATGTAAGCGGTGACGATGAAGAAGAGTATGAGTATGAAGAAATTGAGGATAGAGGTGTTATAGCGAATATCTTTACCTTTAACTTTAACGCGTTATTTTTCTCGAATCGTACCTTTACAGCAACAAGTGCTGTAGTTGTTATATCATTGGCTATTGCAGTTATTTCGGGTGCTTCTCACATACTTGTTGAAGGTGTTTTAGGCAGTGCAACAGTATTAGGTGTACCTCAATTTTTTGCAGGTTTAGTTTTTGGTGCTGCTGCATCGTCTGTACCAGACTTAATTTTATCAATTAAAGACGCTCAAAAAGGCGAATACGAAGATGCAGTTGCTAATCCATTAGCATCTAACACTTTTGATACGACCATCGCATTTGCACTCCCATTATTAGCTTGGTTTATAATTAATGGTGTGGATTCTTTACCACTTGTACAAGATGACAACTTAACAATATTACGTTGGTCAATTGTTGGGGTAACGGCTGCAGTGGCTGCGAGCTTATTATTTAATTATAAAAAAGTGACAAAAACCATAGCGTACTTTTTACTTGCTATGTTTACTGTTTGGGCAGCGAGTATGTACTTCGTTATTCAATAGGTATTTAATTAGTCTCAAGCGCTATAAGCTTGATATTATTAAACGTTATGGGCTTAAATATTAAGCCCATTTATTATTGTGGGGTATGAATTTTGGGTTTATAAATTTATTCATTATTTATATACTCCTCGTTTTGGCACATTAAATATCTAAACTATTGCCTTGTTATAGCACCTTTTTACAATTGCTATTATTGACCGCTTACTTAGTGTAATAAATATAACGTTAGCGATATTTAAGTGACTTGTAAAAACAACACACCCTAATTTAAACACACATAATTGACTTATAAATGTATTAAAAATTTTTCAGTTAAACAGGAGCATAATAGCAACTGAGATTTTTATAAGCATGCAGAAGATATAACTGGAAAATATGAAACATATCTACGACATTAAAGCCGGTACACTTTCGTTAAAAACGGCTGAAGAAAGAACAACATTAGATCGTATTTTGACATTTGCTTGTCGAGAAAATCCTAAACGCTATTTTATTTTAGTAAATAAATTAATAGGACGTTACACCCCAACTGCTCCTAAAGTAATGAGACAAACTTACAACCAATTAGCCGAAAAGATAGGCGAAGGGTCTCAAACCTATGTTGTAAGTTTTGCTGAAGCGGCAACCGGTTTAGGTGCAGGTGTTGCTGACAGCTTGGCTCACACTCAAAATGATGATGTTTATTTTCAACACACTACAAGGCATAAACTAGATGAAAAATTATGGTTTACTGTAGATGAAGAACATAGCCATGCAGTTAATCACATGTTTTACCAACCAAGTGCGAATTTATTAAACTCTATAATTAAATCTAAACGACTTGTTATAGTTGATGATGAGATTACCACTGGGCGCACTATTAAGGTTTTGCTTTTAAAAATACTACCTTACTTACCTGATTTAGAAGAAATAGTAGTTACGTCAATCGTTGATTTAATGGGCGAAAAAAATTATTTACATGACTTAAATTTGGATATTCCAATTCGTTATGTCTCCTTACTCAAAGCTAATATTAGTTTAGATAAAGACCCTGATTTTAATCCTCAGCTCCCTGATAAAGTAAATTCTAAGCTCTCTAATGCGGACTCTGCAAATGATACCGGCAGGTGTGGTTTATTAATGCCTTACAAAGAAAAATAAAGAGCATTAATACATCTCAAAGTACGGTAGTTATTGCCGATGGAGAACATCAATATATTCCATTTTTATTAGCCGAAAGACTTGAGAATAAAGGGGTGGAAGTGGTTTTTCAATCTATTAATCGATCGCCAATATTACTGTGCGATACAATCGTTAATAAGCATAGAATCACGACTGTAGAAAACGACACTGAACATTATTTATATAATTTTTTCCCTGAAAACAAATCAATATTTGTAGTGAGTGAAAAAAATTATGAAGGGCTACTATTTACTGATGGGGTTAAATACCACGAATGGAAATGCTAGCACAGCACACCTCAAGGCTGTTTGTGTTTACTGATTTAGACGACACATTATTTAAAAGCCTAAAAAACACAAAAGGTGACTTATCTTTTGTGGCAACAACAAATAACCAAGGTGAGCCTCAAGGGTATTCTTCGTTACAGCAACAAAAATTGCTTAATATTTTTGAAGCTGCAGGTGGCGTATTTATACCAGTGACAGGCAGAAGAACAGATTCGTTTTTAAATTGCACTTTACCTGTTATTAAAAATACACCGTATGCTGTGGTATCGCATGGCGCCGTTATATTAGATCAAAATCATGCATTGCTAGGGCAATGGCACGCATTTATTAACGCAGAGTTTAACTTAGCATTATTGCAAAGCGAGCTGGTAAAAACGTTTGATCATTTACATAATCATTTTAAAGCATTAGACAGTGCAGTGCTGGTCAGGCTTATTGCTGATCAAGGCATTACAGCTTATGTGTGTGTTAAAGTATCGAGAAGTGATTACAGCGAAAATAAAGCCAAAGAGGTTGATTCGTATTTAAAAAGCATACTTCCAAATGACATGTTATTGCACAGCAATGGACGTAATTTTGCGATATTACCACCTTATGCAAGAAAAGAAATTGCGGTTAAGTTTATTAAAGATAAATTGAAGATAGGAGAGCATGATACGGTGTTTAGTATTGGCGACAGTAATAGTGATTTACCTTTTATGAAAGAGTCTGATTTTTTAATTGCTCCCAACGGTTCGCAAATTTTAGACAAGGAGCAATATCAATGAAAACTCCATTAATGGGTAGTTATCCAGAACACGATTGCTTGTTCTTATTGAAAAAAATAAAACCAGAATTTCATTCTATCGAAGATAAAGAACGCTTAATTCAAACAGGGCAATTGCATTACTCTCAAATGGTTAGCCAAGAAAGTAAGCCAACCCCTGAATATGAAAAATTATTTCATGATTTAACAGCAAAATATAAACACAAATTAGCTGAAGAAATTCTTAATTTATCGTGTCTCATCTCCAATAATGTTAAGCAAGATGTGTGTATTGTTTCTTTAGTTAGAGCGGGTACACCTATTGGGGTGCTTGTTAATAAAGGTATAAACAACTACTCACAATATAACTCAACGCACTACTCAATTAGCATTGTTCGCGATAAAGGTATTGATGTTAATGCTTTGGATTATCTTATTTTTGATCTAAAAATACCTCCTCAAAGCATTGTATTTATTGATGGTTGGACTGCCAAAGGGGTTATTACTAAAGAGCTTAAAAAAGCGATTGAAGATTATAATACTAGCCGTAAAGTTAATATAAGCAACACCTTATATGTTGTATCCGACATAGGTGGAACCGCTGACTACTGCGTTACGTTTGAGGACTATGCAATACCCAGTGCGTTAATGAACTCAACAGTAAGTGGTTTAATTAGTCGCTCAGTTATTAATGATCAGATTAAAAAAGATGATTTTCATGGCTGTATTTCGTATGAACATTTAGCTCAATACGATTATTCAAATTGGTTTATTTCAGAAATTTCTAATTGCTTTAAAACGGCATATTATAAATTAGCAGCCGTGCCAGATGAGCAGCAAAGAGCAGCGCGTAATCAGCTAACTCAAAATTATATTCGCTTATTAATGAAAAAATTTAGCGTGACCGATATAAACAGAATTAAACCCGGTATAGCAGAAGCAACACGAGTAATGTTACGCAGAGTACCTGACCTTTTGATTGTAAATGATGCGAGTAACCCAAATACCGCGCACTTGATTACAATAGCCAACGAAAAGAGCATTGAGGTATGTGTATTACCCGAAATGCCATTTGGTGCGTGTGCACTTATAAAAGATGTAGATTAGTTATGAAAAAAATAGCAGTATTTGATTTTGATGAAACATTGGTTAAAGAAAATTCTTTGAGTTTTTTGTTCAAGTATTTTTTAGGTAAAAGACCTCTTTTTACTTATCTTTTACCAATATTTACTAAACAAAAAGTATCCAGAAAAACAATAAAAAACTCGATCAAGCAGCATTTTTACATGCTTTCTTTAAATAATAAAAGCAACGAACTGGTATTTGAAGCTGGTGTAAACACGGCCGAAAAATTAACACCTATTAAACCAGTTATAGACAGAATGATGCATTTACACGCTCAAGGGGTAGAAATTTGGATTATTACCGCTTCGCCCCAATATTTTATTGAAGGCATCGTTAATAAACTACAATGGCCCGTTGAAAGAGTAATTGGTACATTATTGAAAGAAGATGATAATGTACTAAATGGGTTAATTGGTACAGAGTGCCAAATTGAAGAAAAAGTAGCACGATTTAATACGTTAATTGCGAGCGAAAAGTTAACGTGCTCAGTTGAAGAAGCATACGGTAATTTACCTGTAGACATACCCATGCTAGAGCTCGCTGAAAAAAAGTTTTATGTTAAAAAAGGGCAATTAAGTCCGTTTATAAACAATTAATGGAGAATAGTATGAGTTTTTGGAATAACGTTAAAGAAAAAATAAGCGATGCAAACGATAGTTTACAAAAAAATATTGGTCAATTTAAAAACAAAAAATTTGCAGATGCATCAATGGCTATATGTGCATTAGTTGCAGCCGCTGATGGTGACATAGATGCGGACGAGCGTAAAAAAACAGCTGGTTTTATTGTATCTAACGAGTCCTTAAAAGTTTTTTCTGCTTCGGATTTAAAAGAGAAGTTTGATTTTTATTGCAACAAGTTAGAAGCCGATTACGACTTTGGTAAAATAGAAGCAATTCAAGCGTTAAGCGCGTTAAAAGGTAAGCAAGACCAAGCACGAGCGTGTATTCAGTTAGGTATTGTTATTGGCGGTGCTGATGGTGATTTTGACGCTGACGAAAAACGTGCAATTAAAGAAGCGTGTAATGCGGTAGGTATTGCACCATCTGAGTTTGATTTATAAATCAGTTACAAAATTAATGTGTAGAGAAGGTAGTAAACAAATATGCTAACAAATTAATAATGACAACTACCACTTTGTGTTATTAGTTTATGTATAACTGCTTTATCTACGCATGAGTTTTCGTTAATTATCTATTAAGGAACTCATTATGAGGCGTTTACCAGTATACCTATTATTAGACACATCTGGCTCAATGTATGGAGAGCCAATTGAATCAGTAAAAAATGGTTTAGAAACCTTACTCTCTTCACTTCGCCAAGACCCTTACGCACTAGAAACTGCATTTTTATCAATAATTGAATTTAACACTAAAGCCGTTCAGTCAGTGCCTCTTACTGATTTAATGTCGTTTCAATCACCCGATTTAACACCTTCAGGCACCACATCGCTTGGGGCTGCACTTACTTTACTTGCTAATAAAGTGAATGAAGAAGTTAAAACAACAACGCTTGACGAAAAAGGTGATTGGCGACCACTCGTTTTTGTATTTAGTGATGGTGGTGCAACCGACGATTTTCAAAAAGGTATCGATGATTTAAAAGCAACAAAAATGGGTATTATAGTCGCGTGCGCTGCTGGTCATCATGCAAAAATAGATGAGCTTACAAGAATAACTGAAAATGTTGTGCATCTTAGAAAATGCAGACTCTAAAGCAATTTCAGTCCTTTTTTGAGTGGGTATCTGCAAGTATTTCAACAAACTCTCAAAAAGTAGAAAATGGCGAATCAGAAGCGTCTCAACTATCGGATCTTCCGCCGCCACCACCTGAAATTAACTTAGTTGATTTAACCAAAAAATAGGAGTCAGTAATGAGTCGACGTTTACCTGTATACCTCTTAATTGATAGCTCTGGTTCTATGCAAGGCGAGCCTATTCATGCTGTTAACGTAGGTATTAGTTCAATGCTAACCGCGTTAAGACAAGACCCTTACGCGCTTGAATCTGTGTATTTATCGTTAATTACATTTGATCGTGAAGTGAAAGAAATTTTACCTTTAACACCGCTCGAAAGTGCGCAATTTTCAGAGATTGAATTACCTAGATCGGGTGCTACTCACATGGGAGAAGCTCTGGAATTTGTTGTTGATAAAGTAGCAAAAAATGTAATTAAATCCTCAGATGATACTAAAGGCGACTTTAGACCCATGCTGTTTATTATGACCGATGGCTCACCATCAGATTTAATGGTGTTTAAAGAAAGCCTACCAAAAGTTAAGGCAAGTAACTTTGCTGAAATAATTGCGTGTGCTGCGGGTCCCAAAGCAAAACCTGAGTTTTTAAAGCAATTAACAAGTAATGTTGTTGTGTTAGACAACATGGAAAGTTCGGCATTTTCACAATTTTTTAAATGGGTAAGTGATTCTATAGCAGCCGGCTCAATGAGCTCAGGTGTAGATGGACCACTGGAGAACTCGCTACCACCTCCACCGCCGGAGTTTCAAATCGTATTATAAGGAAATAGCATGCGCAGATTACCGATATTTTTTGTAATAGATGTATCAGAGTCAATGACTGGAGAGCCAATTGAATTGATGGAAAAAGGAATCGAAAATATCGTTTCTTCTTTGCGTCAAGATCCTCATTCATTAGAAACTGTTTTTATTAGCGTTATAGCATTTGCCGGCAAAGCTAAAACAATTGCTCCCTTAGTTGATTTGATTTCTTTTTATCCGCCTAAAATTCCTGTAGGTGGCGGTACATCTTTAGGTAGCGCATTAAATGTATTAATGGATGAAATAGATACCAATGTAAAAAAAACCACATATGAAACACGTGGTGATTGGGAACCTATTGTTTTTCTTATAACTGATGGAAAACCAACAGACGATCCAAGCCAGGCAATTACGCGTTGGCAAGATAAGTACGCTAAAAATGCCAGCCTTATTGCCATTACGTTGGGCTTAAATGCAGATATTGATATATTAAATCAAGTTGCAAATCCCGTGTTAGCGCTGGAAAACACCGATAAAAATCAGTTCTTTAAATTTATTGAATGGGTAAGTGCATCTGTTAAAGCACAAAGCCAAATGATAGAGCTAGATAATAAAAATTCTCCCGTATCTCTAGAAAAAGTAAGTAACGCTGGCCTAAGAATAATGGGTAATACAAGCGAGCTTAACAACCATGAGGCGAGTGCGTCTGATTCAAGTTGTGTAACATTAACGGGTCGTTGTTCAAGCAATCGTCGTCCTTATTTAATTAAATACGCTAAACCAAAACTTGTTGAAGGGATGGAGCGTTTTATTCAAAACCATCAGTACTATCACCTCGAAGGCGCCTATAAATTAGAAGAAAGTTACTTTGAATGGTCCTCTGATAATTACGTTGCAGAGCAAGTCGATACGTCGTCTCTTGATGGTATTCCGCCTTGTCCGCAATGCGGTAATCAGTCAGCTTTTGCAATGTGCGGTTGTGGTAAATTATTGTGCATTGGCGATGAAGATATTGTTATGTGTCCGTGGTGCGAAAAAAGCATTAAGTTTAGCCAAGGAAGCGGTGATTTTTCTATTACGCGAGGTCAGGGCTAATGAGTAAAGTAAAGCTCGAACAAGCATTATTAGACATTTTACTCCAAGCTTCACTTACAAATACAAAACAGTCATTTGTTCAAAAGCGAGCTAACCAACATTTAGATCAAACCGTTGTACAGCATCATATAAATGCATTGCTTAATGAGCTAACGCCATTAGTAAAAAATGACAAAAGTATGGTGCGTCTAACAACAGAGGGCGCTAAATTGCATAAAAAAAATAACAACTTAAGTGTAAATAAACAAATACCGCCTTTGGTTATTAATGTCCGCTTGCCTAACCTTAAAGCTAATACGTTGTTTTTTGAATCGATATCTCTTGCGAGTGAAACTGATGCAAAGATCAGCTTTTTTCAAACAAAAAGTATTGATGAGTTTGAGGGCGTAGAATTTGATGCAGATAAATTAACGTTGTCTGGCACAACAACTCAAGTTGGCGATCATCAGTTTGATTTATACGGCTCAACCCCGCTTGCTAATGGGCAGGTTCAGGGTGTGGTTGTAAGAGTAAAAGTAACTATTGTGCCCGATCCAAAATCACTGTGGAAAAATATCCCCTCAGACGACACTGCTCGTTTTCATAAACCAGACACACACCACGCATATTGTGAAAATAGCAGCATGTTGTTAATGGGTAGCAGTGTAAGGGGGCGTTCGCATGCTCATAAAGGCATTCATCGCGATGACGATTTTAAACTTTACTGTGACGACTCATCTGAATGGATTATTAGCTGTGTTGCTGATGGTGCAGGTTCGTGCAAATATTCGCGCCAAGGCGCATTTGTTGCCGTAAACAATGCAACCGATTCACTTAAAGAATCTTTAAATGGACATTACGGCACCGCACTTGAAAAAGCGTATAACGACTTCTCTAATGATAGTAACGAAGAAAACCAAAAATCATTACTCGAAGCCTACCAGCATACTATCGTAAAAGCCGTTTTTAGTGCCGCTAAAGCAATAAACAATAGTGTTGATGCAAACCAAGGCGACAGTATAAAAGACTTCTCTACAACATTAATACTTGCCGCGCATAAAAAAGTGGCAGGTGGCTACCTCGTTATTTCTTTTTGGATTGGGGATGGTGGTATTGCTATATACGATAAAAATAAAAAGTAGTGTTAATGGGCGAACCAGACAGTGGTGAATTTGCTGGGCAAACTCGATTTTTTAGATAACAAAATATTTGATGATGGCAGTGTTTACAGACGGGTTAGAATCGAAAAAGTTGAATCTATGAGTGCGCTTATTCTAGCCACCGATGGGATCACCGATGCGTGGTTTGAAACAGAAAAACAACTAGATTCACTAACTCATTGGGATCGACTGTGGAATGAGTTAGAGCCGCATGTTACAAACAAAAACCGTGAAGATGGCTTACAAGGTTTAACCCAGTGGATGGATTTTTGGTCAAAGGGTAACCATGACGATCGTACAATTTCTGTTTGCCTCGTTAAGGAGTGATTTATGGCAGTTATTAAAATAAACGCACTTGATGGTTCTGTTGTAGAATTTGTTGATGAGATCATTGGCTCAGGTGCAATGAAAGATGTGTACTTTAGCCCTTGTAAATCCTACGTGGTCGCTTTTTACAGAGACGAGCTAGATCATGCAAGCATAGAACGACTAGAAATGATCACGGGTCGGTATCGCGAAAGTATTTTCCAGCATGAAACCGGTGATTACTGGAAAAGCTTTTTTTGTTGGCCTGAAAAAATTGTTGAACACGACGGTCGAATAGGCGTTGTTGTACCCTCGTATCAGGCGCATTTTTTCTTTGATTATGGCTCAGTTAATAATGACTTTTTAAATATCAAAGGCAAAGAAAAACAAGGTAAATGGTTTGCATCGGCAAATAACCAAAACCGTTTTCTTGATGACCGAGAAAAAGGGGATTGGTCTAAATACCTAAAAATATCCCTTACTATTGCCAGAGCCGTACGCAGATTACATGCAGCAGGGCTTGCTCACTCTGATTTAAGTTATAAAAATGTGCTTGTGTCGCCTGTAGAGGGGCTTGCAACCATTATTGATGTTGATGGTTTGGTTGTACCAGGAAAGTACCCGCCAGACGTAGTAGGCACACCCGATTTTATTGCACCTGAGGTAGTAGCCACAGCGCACCTATCTAAAACAGATCCAGCGAGGTGTTTACCAAATATATCAACAGACAGACACGCATTAGCTGTTTTAATTTATAACTACTTATTATTACGCCACCCTTTGCGAGGCGACAAAGTAAGAGACTTAGACCCGCAAAAAGACGAAACCTTATCCATGGGCGAAAAAGCTTTATTTGTAGAGCACCCTACAAACGCCGACAACCGAATAAAACTAGAAAGAGTAAAACCAACCGAGCTACCTTGGAAAGACACCAACAAACTACCTTACTCAATTACCGGTCCTTACATAAGTAAGTTATTTGAAAGAGCGTTTATTGACGGGCTTCATTCGCCACAGAGCCGACCAACTGCTGATGAATGGGAAAGCGCATTAATTAAATCGATTGATTTGATTCAGCCATGCGTTAACCCAGAGTGCAAACAAGGTTGGTATATTTTTGATAATACACTCTCGCCAACATGCCCTTTTTGCGGTACCAAGTACAACGGGTTACTTCCTGTAATTAACTTTTATTCTGAAAGAGAAAAAGGGCGTTTTGTTTCTGATGATCACAGGTTAATGGTTTACACAAACCAATCATTATACAGATGGCACACCAATCGTTTTGTAACACCAAACGAAAGGCTGCAAGCACATGATAAAAAGCGACAAGGCTATTTTGTTTTTCATAATCATGCTTGGTATTTAGTAAACGAAAATATGCCTCACCTAATAAATGCAACCACAAAAGAAAGTTACCCAGTAGGAAGTCAGATTCAAATTACAGATGGGATTAATTTACTCATTGGTAATGAAAGAGGTGACCGATTATTAAATATTCAAATGGTTGATAGTGACTGTTGATTAAATCTTTACATGTATATTTTTAGTTGGGTATACAGTAACTAAAACACTAATTTTCTATAGGAAGGAAAATGATAAATAAAAAAGTTTTGTTTGCAGCAGGCGCCGGTGTAGGTGGTTTAGCGAGTGCAATTTTGGCTCATATTACAGGTATTCTTGAATCAGCCTTTAGTAGTTGGGTTTTTACAGGAGCGCTTGACGCTGCATTAATTGGTGCATCCCTTGTTTATGTTCAAAATTACTACCAAAGCAATTCATGGGATAACACCAATAAAATATTCGATGGTGCATCTAAAGGGCTTGGTATAGGTGCTGCTGGTGGCTTATTAGCATTTTTATCAATGAATATGTTATCTGATGAGATGGGGCGACTTATTGGTTGGAGTATTAGTGGAGCCGCAGCAGGTTATGTTGCCTCATTAAGAATACCTAATTTAAAAGCACAAGTAGCGTTAATTGCCGGTGCAGTAGGTGGTGCAATTGGGCTTGTTGTAATGAACTTAGGTTTAAGCTACACCATGGGCGTTATTGTAACCGGCGCTGTAATTGGGCTTATGGTTGCAACATCAGAAGAGGTATTTAGAAAAGCATCAATTAACGTCACATTAAAGCCCGTTGGTACTGGCGTTTCATTAGCAAAAGCACACAGCTTTAATTTAACACTTGGTGCAGATCCTATTTTAATTGGTTTTACAGACGATATGGACATAAAGCTAACAAGCAGCGGGATTGCGATGCAAAAGCAAATAGGCAGTATTTCTGTTGAAGGCAACGACGTGTTTTTTAACTCAGAAATTGATAACAGTAAAGTTAAAATAGCAAAAGACAGAGGCTTTAGCATTGAAAACTGTGAAGTAAGCTTGCAAGGTATTAGCTAACGCTTATTTTTGATATACAACATAATTTAACTATTTAATTATGTTGTATATTATCAAGTTTTATATCAATAACTAAAACTTAATAAACACTTTTATTTAACCTACCTAGTAGGCTAATAGCATAATCTAAAAAAGAGGGGGTTGTATTTATTCCCTCGCTTCAAAGTTTAATACTGTAATTATTTAGCGTATTTAAAACTCAAACGATACAAATTTGCGGGCTATGTGCCACA
>NZ_BADT01000185.1 GCF_000239855.1 Pseudoalteromonas sp. BSi20652
AGTTCTCTTTCTTGTTCGTTCACTGCCGCACAGGCAGCTTAGAAAACCGGTGTTGAGTCGAACGGTAAAAAGCGCTTGTTCACTGCCGCACAGGCAGCTTAGAAAATTTCAAGGCTGAACATTAGTGTTTTATGCCCGTTCACTGCCGCACAGGCAGCTTAGAAAAGTTTAAATGTGCATGATTTCTTTCTGTGAATGTTCACTGCCGCACAGGCAGCTTAGAAATTTACTTATTAGTCTTGCAAGTTGGTGTTGGTGTTCACTGCCGCACAGGCAGCTTAGAAATTGTAACCACCAAGACTTTTCACCATCACAGTGTTCACTGCCGCACAGGCAGCTTAGAAA
>NZ_BADT01000184.1 GCF_000239855.1 Pseudoalteromonas sp. BSi20652
AGGTTTGGTGATTTCGGGCTGGGGGGCATCGTTATACCAATCTATTTTGTATGCCTCAGCATATAGCTCATCATAAATTTCGGTTTGTTGTTTAAAGCTCATATCACGCCAATACACTTCTGGGCGATTGTTTTGCTTATCAAACTCAGCGGTGATTGGGTCAAGGTGTCTGTGGCCTTCGTATTCAGGAATATCGGGTAATGGCTTGGTATTATCCATAAAGCGCACTAAGCGCTCCCAAAACAACAAACAATAAATAGGGTTTTGCGCAAGTTCAGTGACCACTATGGTCATTTTGGTTTGTGGGTATTTATCTCTGTCTTTGTGCGATATCACCGGGAAAAAAGCCCGAGAGCCCCCTTGGTCGGTGCTTTGGTTTACCAATACACACTTCATATCCTGCCAATCAAAACAACAATAACCAAATTCATCACGCTCGTCGCAACCGGGAATATCAAAGGTATAACCCACCTTGCCTGTAAGGCGGTCAAAATAGGCTAAATTAGGTGTTCTTATTCTCCCCCAAACCGGCATAAGGTTTAAAAATAATAAGTTCCAGCTCAGCACTAAGTATAGTAACCACCAATGAAAAGTGTCCTCCTCTCCATGAAATGGGATTAGCATAATATCTAAAGCAACAACTAAACTCCCAACAAAGCCTAAAAACATGGGTCCTAAAGTTAACGCTCGCCAACCATCATTACCGCATGAATGTAACTGAAAACGCTGTGAATCATTTAAATATATTTTTTTTCTTCATATAACCAGTGATGTAATAAACACACGCCTTTAAATTTCTTTTCTAATTCAAAGTCGAGCTTTTCCTTAAAAAAATTATTAAAGATTGTTTTACGTGGTAAAGCACCACCTAAGTATTTTAAGATACTCATAATACTCCTTTATACAACCCATGGATTTGGATAAGTTGGGTTGGCAATTGGTTTTGCTATTGCCTCAAAATCGAGCGGCAATGTAAGGTTTTTATCATACCTTAGCTCTGGGAACGGCCTTACTTTATCTATTTTAAGTAGCTGCCTTGGGTTATCAAAAGCAATGTTAATGGTATATAGCGCTTTAATAAGCTGCCCCTTTTCATCATGCACTGGTTGGTATTCTTTTGTGCCTGTAACACCTTTATAAATATAATTTTTACTCTCAACACTATGAGGGGTTAACAGGTTTTTTAACTTATAGCCAAATTTAAGTGCGAGTTCTGACTCCCCTTTAATAAAGTTAGGAATGCTCACCTCTATCGTGTATTGATTTTTAGCGACTTCGGTATAACCTGCCTTGGGTGAAAATAGCACTGCCATAATAAATTTATGGTAAGTATCTGGATTCGAAAAATCATTATACTCAGCATCGCGTTCACCCTGCCATATACCTTTTTATTTTTTGCAAAGGGGCCAAACTTGCACCACTTTTCGGCCTCAGTATCCATTAAGCTGACAGCTACGATTGAGAGGACAATACTGCCTAAAAATAACCCCCAACCTATAGGGCCCATGCTTACGAATATTGCACCATAAATAGCTGATGTCATGCCCATCATACCGGCTATCATATTCACTGTTGCGGCATCTCGGTCATGTTTATTCCACATTTCGACCGCATCGGCCATTTGCACGCCAGACATAAGCACGCCCATAACGCCACCAAAGGTTCTTAAATAAGTAAACTTAACCTCACCTTTAGTTAGTTGAGCAACTTTAGTGGCGGCAGTTTTCAGCCTTACTTTTGTTAAAGCGCTATTTCCTGCTGCTGATGAGTAATTCTCCCATACAGAGCCAACAGCAGCGATCACTCCGCCTATTACAGCAATATGTTTCATTGTTTGATAACCAACATCTTTGCCTGCAAACTCCTTTTCATATTCTGCGTAGATGTAATAGGCGGTTATGCCTGTTAAAGCGAGTAGTGCAATGGATGAGCCTCGCTTTGCTTCAAACCACATTTTGCCAAAATTATTTGGTGAGACCATTCTGGCTGCTACTGCGGGGTCTAAGTCTCGGTTATGCTCATACACAATACTGGCTGGGGTATCACTTGTAGGGGCGGTAAGTACTTTACCTACAGTACCCGATACCGATTTAAACGTGCCTTGAATATCATTGACCTCGTTGAGCATTTGCAGTATTTCTGCACGTACTTGCTTGAGCATATAAGGCTGACCACTTTGCGTTTTAAATTGAGCCGCCCCTTCTGGGTGCATATCCATATGGAGCTCACGGGCAATGGTGATCAGCTGGTTATTATTAACGGGTTTGCCTTTGGCGATACTGGCTAATGCATTTTTAAGCGCAGCTCGCCCTTTCGTTGATTTTATTTTTTCAATAAGTGGGTGACGTACAAAGCTCATACTTATAATCATTCTATCACTGGGTACGGCGTCCATATCATGAAGTTGAATATCGTGCAGTGGTGATACGTCAAAGCTTTTAGCTAATGAGCCTACTCGGGCATAAAATAAGCGTTCCTCAAGTCCTGCAAATGTTTGTTCTTTAAAAATTCGTTCCCAATACATGAGTGTCTCTGAGAGGATTTTTTCAATAACCGTAAGCAATCGAGACTCTACAAAAAGTGCCGGTATCCCTGGCTGTTTTAGCTCAGCATTTTTTACCTCTTGTTGCAGCTTTCGTGGATCAAAAGCCCCGAGCTCTTGGCCTATTTTATCTTCATCTGCGGTGGCTGCACTTAAGTTTTGCCCGTACAAGTCATCATTTGGGCAAAACTGTACATTGAGCCAAGAGCTGTCATCCCCCACTAATCCTTCGTTATAAGCTTTACCGTTATTGAATAACTCATTTAATTCGCTTGATAA
>NZ_BADT01000183.1 GCF_000239855.1 Pseudoalteromonas sp. BSi20652
ACTTTTCTAAAGCGTAGCGCCATCTAACCCTCTTTGTAAATAAATCACTTAAAATTTTATTGCACAAAGAGAAGCAAAAGAGGAGTAAATGAGAAGGCATAAACACAGTAATTACGAGCTTTGCTCGTCACGCTAGCAAGCTGGGCGTCTACAAGTGAGTTTAACCACGGTGTTAGACCTTATCGGTAGGTGCCTGGCTTGCTCACGTGACAGTTATGAATCTATCCTTCCTGGCGTACTATATTTTCAAGGGCGCGAATATTGGTAATTAAATCTTGGCGCTGCGGATTTGCTTGTAGTGCTTTTTTTAGATGTTTAAGTGCATCAGGATAGTTTTTAGAATCAATGGCTACTTGCGATAATCCAAGCCATGCAGATAACTGATAATCAGGTAACGCTTGTGCGCGCACGTACATTAGTTTGGCTTGGGTAAGCTGATTTTTATTACGATAAATACTTGCAAGGCTTAGTAGGGCATCGCCTAAATTTGGATTGATTTTAAGAGCTCCATTTAAACTTATTATTGCTCCATTTATGTTGCCTTGCTGTATTGCTAACTGTGCGTTGTAAACCGAAAACTGTGCTTGATCATCACGTGGTAACTGTTTAGTAAATCGTTTAGCGCTGTGTATAAGCTCTTTAGCTAATCCCCATTGCTGCTGCGATACAAGCCATCCTAGTGTTTGCATTGTGGTGTTAATTACTGCTGTTTGTTGTTTTTTACTTGCATGTTTTAAGCCTTGTTTTAATAAAGTAACGGCACGCTCACTGCTACCTTGGTTTAAATGTAATTGTGCAGCAAGGAGCTGATTACTCGTATCTTTAGGGTTAAGTTTAAGTGCGACTTCAATTGCCGCAAGTGCGTTTTTATTTTGTTCTAGTTGCAATGCAATTTGTGCACGTTGTAGCCAAAGATCTGCGTTATCAGGGTTTTTATTCAGTAACTCTTTTAATAACGCGTTAGCTTGATTTAGATCACCTGATTCAATCAAAGCAAATAATAGCCCTTGCTGATATTGGCTTGTTTCTGGCGCTAGCATAAGCGCTTGGCGATAGGCTGCTACAGCGCTCCAAGGTTGGTTATGTTGTACATGAATATAAGCAAGTTGCGCGTAGCTTTGTGCGTCAGCCTGGCCCAGCTCAATGGTGCGAACCAGGTGCGTTTGCGCTTTATTGTAGTTTGCTTGTTGCATGTACAATAGGCTTAGGCCTTGGTGCGCTTGTATTAAACTTGGTGATGCTTTTAAACATGCCAAATAAGCGGCTTCGGCTTTATCAAAATCTTTTATTGAAAGCAAAACTTGTGCGCGCAATAAGTTTAAAGCGGTGCTGTCTTGGTTTATATCGCGATTTTTAAACAGTGCAGTAACTTCATTGTAATTACTGGCTTGTAATAGCGGTTGTACTTGGCGGGCAAAACCGCGCTCGGTTGGCTCAATAAGTACTTCTGTTGGACCCAATAAATTATTATTTATTGCCAGTTGCCATGTAGGATCGCTAGGCGATAAAGTTACTTTTAGTGGCGTATTAGCAGCGCTAGCTTGCACGCTACTTACACCTAATAAAGGCAATGAGCACATTAAAGAAGTAATAAATGCGCGAGTTAATGGTTTTAGCGTTTTAATTGCGTTCATATTTTTCATTCTAATAGGGCTTAAGGTTTAAATTCAATTGGCCAAATAAAGCGAGCGCGTACAGTCTCACCTTCTTTTTTAGGTGCACTAAAGCGGCTTTGTTTAATAATTTTGTCGATTGCGGGTTTTAGTTCTGGGTATGGGTTTTGCACTACCTCAATTAAACTTACCTTACCGTTTTCATCTATAAACACGTCGAGCTTTACAGTGAATACATCAATACCTTGGCGGGTTAAACTTTTTGGTAAAACCGCTTCTACTGGCGTAAGTAAAGTAGGTAAACCATCAAGTTGATTTAAGCTAAATGCATCCCAATTTACGCTTATTGATTGCAGCTGTGGCGTACTTACTTTGATGTTAGGCGTATCGGGTTTCACAATATTTAAATTACTATTAATTTTAACCTCAACCGCCTGAATAGAAGCGCCAGCACCTTGAACAGTTAAGCTTTGTATAGGCTCGTTTGCTTGCTGTTGTTGTATTGAAGGCGGAGGTGGGGGCGGTAATGTAACCATTGCTACCTCGCGCACAATCACTTTATCTTGCACAACATGTTCTGCTAATTGCCCAATCCATAATAATAACAATGCTCCTGTAAGCACTATTAAACTTAGACCAAAGGCAAATAATGGATGGCGAATATTACGCGTTTTTTGAACCGGGTTAATAGTGTGCATATTATTGTTTGGTCGCTAAATTAACTTGCGCAGCACCGCCAAGCTTTGCTTCGTCAATTACGTGAACTAATAACTCAGTAGGAACCGATTTATCAGCTTGAATAACCACTGGGCGTTGCTGCTGTTTTAGCATTTGTTCTACGCTGCTGCGCACACCAGCAACACCAATTTGGCTGCCATCAAAAAAGACTTGTTGGGAGTCGGTAATTGCTAAAAATATAACTTGCTGCTCAAGACGACTTGCCGATACAGCTTGAGGTTTATCTACCTCAACGCCACTTTCGCGTACAAATACGGTTGTTACAATAAAAAATATTAATAAAATAAACACAACATCAAGTAGCGGCGACATATCAATATGTTGTTCAGACTCTTGTTCTAACCGATGTTTTAAACGTGATTGCATAACGGTTATCCTAACTGCTTGCTTGGCATAGCGTGTTGCGTATGCAATTTAGGGCTACGTTTCAAATAGCCTAAGTATGCTTGCATTAGCCATGCGGGAATAGCGCAAACAAGCCCAAGTTGGGTTGTAAGTAATGCATCGCCAATTGCTTCGCTCATAAGCTCGTTGTGTCCCAGTGCCATTACTTTAAATGTATCGAGTAATCCAACAATAGTGCCAAGTAAACCGAGTAATGGCAGGGCGGCTGTTAAAATAGAGCTAACTTCCTGCCAATAACCTGTGCGTTGTTCTTTGAAGTGTTTTAAATGTAATAAGTCATGAAAAATCAGCTGATACACAAACAAAGCAAGTAAAATAATAAACCAACAAATAGGGTTACCAATAATTTGATCAAACATTATTTTTCTCCTTGTTCTAACTGACTTAATTGCAATGCAAAGCCCTCTAGTTGGCTGTAATACGCTTTCGCTTTACGTGATAGTAAGGCGTTTAATACAAGTGCTGGTATTGCAACGACTAAACCAAGCTCAGTCGTTATTAGTGCTTGTGCAATACCGCCCGATACAACTTCTGGGTCGCCTGAACCAAACAAGGTCATCATTTTAAATGTTTCGATCATGCCGCTTACGGTTCCCAATAAACCCAATAATGGTGCTACTGCGGCTGTAACTGCAATTGCGCCAATAAAGTTATCAAGCGTGTGTTTATCGTGAATTAACTGATTAAATAATTGATCGTCTCGTACTTGGCCTTTTTCGCTTTGCAGCGTTAAGGTAAATAACTGCTGCTGCATGCCGGCAAATTCATGTGTATTCCCAGCTTTAAAAAATTGCTGTAATTGCATTTGTGAATACATTTTAATTTTGCTTAAACGCAATAGCTGCGCGGCTTTTAATAACGCAATGGTAAGTGCAAAGCAGGCAAATAAAATAATAGGAATAGCCCATAAACCACCTTTTTCGAGGTGCTCAAGCGGACTCTCTTGCTGTGCTTGGCTAGTTACTAAGTGCGTTAAGCTAGGGTCGAAAGTAAGTAATGTAGACCCCACACCATTTTGTTTTAAGGTGTTATCGAGGGGGTTGTCGTTACTCGTTGATTGCACGAGCGCTACTTTTAATGCATTAGATTTATCATCTAAATTTAATAGACCTGCAAGTTTAGGTGTTTGGGTGCTAAACCAGGCTACAGGGCCGACTTGCAAGGTGCTTGCTTGGCTTAATTCACCATTACTAAGCACAACAGGCTGCTTTTTAAAGTGTGGGTAAAGCGCCTGTTTTTGATCGCTAATAAGTGATATCACTTGGCTTAATAATTCGTTTTGATTATTAGTAACATGCTCGTTATTACTATTTTGACGAACAAAGCGATTTAATAAATTAAGTTGATATTGCTGTTGCTGTTGCCAAGTATCAAGGCGCGTTTGAAGCTGCTCTAAACTTAAAGTATCTTCATCTGCAAGGCGGCGATTAACGGCAGCTTCTTCACGTAATTTACTAAGTGATTGCTGTTTATTAAATATTTTTTTACCTAGTAAAGTTTGCTCTTTAGTAATGCTATTTTGAGTATTAATTAGCGTGCGCTGCGCTGTTTTAATATCACTTAAAATACTTTTTTTAGCGTCATCACTGCTTGCTGCAAAAGAAATATTTACGCTAAATAGTAAAACTAACATGCTAAAAGCTTTAAGTGTGCGGGCAAACATCATTATTTAGTCCCTTTTTGTATATTACTTGCGTAACTTAAAATAGGCAGTGTTACCCAATCAGCAGCCCGCTTTTTTTGTTGTACAGCGATCCCTAACGCAACTTGCTCAGCGTTAATACTTGCATCGAACTTCCATTGCCAACCTAAATCGCTCGCAAAGCCAATACCTACATAGCTCAAGTCTTCGCTTACAAACCAGGCCTGTGCTGCTCCTAAGTAAAGCTGTTTAACCCATATGTCCTGCCCATCTGGGTGCTTAATTGCCATTTCGTGAATGGAAATACGTTGTTGAAATTCAAGTAAAAATTCCAACATTTTAAGCGCAGTTTGCAGCTTATCGGTAGTATTTAACTGTGGGTTAGCTAAATCACCTGCATTTTTCCAGCTGGTTAATAGCGGCGGAGGTAGCTGCACTTGTAATGAAAGCAATTGCTGGGAAATACCTGCAAGTTGCTCGTTTAATTGTTGCTGGTCTTTTTCAAGTTCAGCTTGTTTTGTAACAAGTTGCTCGCGTTTTTGGGTCAGCTCGCTGGTGTTTTCTTGTCTGCGTTGGTTAAGCTGACTAAGTTGCTGCTGCTCAGCATTAAGAAGCGTTAAGGTTTGCTCCATACTATTTTTTTGATCAAGCCAATGTGTATTTAATTCACTGTTTTGATTTTCTATTTGCAGCCATTTATTAACGAGCTGTTCTAATTCGCTAACCGTATCGGCTTTTACTGCCATGGTGCTACAAAGTGCGATAACCACACTTATTGGTTTAATTAAGCTACGCATTACCTAACAACAATCCTGAAAGTTACGACAAGTAATTACAAAGGCGTAATTACTGTTAATTTTTGAGTGTGTATACAATATAGTAATTAACATGCAAACACAATTGATAACAGTTATCATTTACATTGCTTTGTTTGGGTGGTAGGATTCTGCCGAAATTAAATATGCAACTTGAGCTTTGGTTAAGAGATTTATTGCCCAGAGCTCAGGTTATGTATCTTCAATTAACAGCTAAGTGCTTAATAAAAACTACGGAGTAACCATGAGTAAGCCATCGAATAAAGGATATGCCTACATAAAGCCAATTGCAGCGGTTGTAACAGCAACTCTTTCAACTTGGGCAAGTGCACAAGATGTTCAAGAATTATCGGTAACAAAAGTGCAAACAAAGTCCGAATCTAGCTATGTTGTAGAAAAGTCAGCATCACATAAACACACTCAGCCGCTACTCGATACCGCAAAAACGGTAACGGTAATCAACCAAGCGGTAATGAAGGATAGAAACGTAGATAGCCTACAAGACGCACTTCGTAATGTGTCTGGTATTTCTTTAGCTGCAGGCGAAGGTGGCGCACCAACAGGCGATAGCATGTCTATTCGTGGTTTTAGTGCAACAAATGATATTTTTGTCGATGGCATTCGTGATATTGCAGGCTACACGCGCGATGTTTACAACATTGAAACCGTTGAAGTGGCTAAAGGTCCAGGCTCTGCTGTATCTGGACGTGGCGCAACCGGAGGGAGTGTTAATTTAGAAACTAAAAAAGCAACATTAGGTGAGTTTAACGATGTTTCACTGCGCTTAGGGACCGAAAATGATTACCGTGGTCGCTTTGATACCAATATTGAAGTAAACGAAACGAGTGCGTTACGTATAAATTTACTTGCCGATAAAGGCGATGTTGCTGGTCGTGATTATGTTGAAAACGAAACAAATGCTATTGCAGTTGCGTTTGCAACAG
Organism: Pseudoalteromonas sp. BSi20652; assembly: GCF_000239855.1. GTDB lineage: Bacteria > Pseudomonadota > Gammaproteobacteria > Enterobacterales > Alteromonadaceae > Pseudoalteromonas. Next base: position 6,158 of record NZ_BADT01000183.1, read on the forward strand.
GGCTGGGTACGGATAGCCGTTTTGATATAAATTTTGAGTATCAGCGACAAGACAACTTACCTGATTACGGTATTGCTTGGGTAAGAGATGATTCGCCAGTAGCTGAGTTAGTTGGAAGTGAGTTTGGTCCGGCACCAGTCGATTTTGATAATTTTTACGGTAACATTCACCGTGATTACGAAGATATTGAAGCCTATTCAACAACGGCACGATATGAGTATGACTTTTCACAAAATACAATGGTTCGTGCCCAAGCGCGAATTGGTACTGTTAAGCGTGAGTCTGTAACAACTGCACCACGTTTCTTTTCAGTAACAACAGATACCGATATTACATTTGGTGATGAAAAAACACGTGATACAAATAACTCGCTTGTTGCATTCCAGCTTGATTTAATTGGTAATTATGAGTTTGCAGGTTTTACTCATGATGTAGTGGTAGGTGTTGAACTTGCAAATGAAACGTTTACACGCCATAACTTTGTTGCAACTACGCCTGATAACCTAATTGAAGATGGAATACGTAACGATTTATACAACCCTGATGCAACAATTGCATTTACGGGTGTGTACGGCCGTGACGGTACAAGCATTGAAGCTAAAGCTAAAAACCAAGCTATTTATGCATTTGATACAGTGACGCTTAACAAGCAATGGGAAGTTACAGGTGGAATTCGCTTTGATAGCTTCACTACTGATTATCACAATGATTACAATGACCCAAGCGCTTTAATTTCTACAAGTGACGACTTATTTAGCTGGAATGCTGCGGTTGTATATAAACCATCCGAAAATGGCAGTATTTATTTAGGTGCGGGTAATTCGTTTAACCCTTCGGCTGAGGGGATTACAGTTTCTACTCGCAGTAATGCAGCCGATTTAGATGCAGAAGAAAGTCGTAGTTATGAGTTAGGGACTAAATGGAGCCTAGTTGATAATCGTTTACAAGCTAATGCAGCATTATTTAGTACTGAAAAAACCAATGCTCGTACTGACAGCCCTTTCGCTGACGATACTTCAGATGAGTTACTCGGTGGTAAGCAAAGAGTCAGAGGTTTAGAACTCTCTGCTACGGGGTTAATTACTAAAGAGTGGACTGTTATTGCATCATACACTTATCAAGATAGTGAAGTGACAAAAGCACTCGGTGATGACATATCTCAAATTGGTAACGAGCTTGCTCGAACACCTAAAAATAGCGCAAGTGTGTGGACTACCTATGATGTGTCTGAGCAATTATCATTTGGTGTCGGTGCACAATATCTGGACGAGCGTTACAACGGCTCTACATCTACTCGCTCGCGTGCAGGTGGTTATACTATTTTTGATTTTATGGTTGCTTACGATGTATCAAAAGATTTGAGCTTGCAGCTTAATGGTGAAAACCTTGGCGACAAAGATTATATAGATCAGCTTGGTGGTGGTCACTTTGTACCAGGTAGTGGTCGTAAATTTAGCTTAACGGCGAGCTACTCTTTTTAAGCTTTAACTTATGAATGAGTCATATTTAAGGGCAGATACTTCTGCCCTTACTTTTTAGTATTATGTGAGAGGGCGCACATGCTAGTTAAAATACCGCAGTTATTAACCAAAGAAGAAGTGGCTTATTGCCATGAGGTTTTACTCAAAGCGCAGTGGGCTGATGGCAGTATTACCGCAGGGCATCAATCAACTAAAGCAAAAAATAATCTACAATTACCTGAGAATAGCCCTGAATGCAGAGAACTTGGCGACATTGTTATGACCGCGCTTGCACGTAGTGATTTGTTTATGTCGGCCGCGCTTCCTGCAAAAATTTTTCCACCGCTCTTTAATTGCTATCAAGGTGGGCAATCATTTGGTGTGCATGTTGATAATGCGATTAGACAAGTCCCAGGTACGCCAGTAAAAGTGCGTACCGATATATCAATGACCTTATTTATTAATGAACCCGAGGATTACGAGGGTGGTGAACTTGTAATTGAAGATACCTATGGCTCGCACAGTGTAAAGCTGCCAGCAGGGAGTATGGTGTTGTATCCATCAACCAGTTTACATAGCGTAATGCCAGTAACAAGCGGGCGTAGGTTAGCTTCGTTTTTTTGGTTACAGAGTATGGTTAATAGCGACGAAAAACGTGGTTTGTTATTTGATTTAGACACGTCTATTCAAGGCTTGCGCAGTAAAGTAGCAGATAGCCCAGAGATTATTAGATTAACAGGGGTTTATCATAATTTGTTAAGGCAATGGGCACAGACATAATTAAGATACTCGTTATAAAATATTTAATAACGGATATGAGTAATTGAAAGCTGCGCTTTTCGCGTGAGCAAGCTCTACGCCTACAGTCAAAACTTAACGCTGTGGTTAAATTTATTTGTAGACGCACAGGTTGCTGGCGTGACGAGCAAAGCTCGTAATTGCTATGTTTTGGTTTCTTATCATTTGTTCCTCTTTTACTTCTCTTTGTGCAATAAGTTTTTAAGTGATTTATTCACAAAGAGGCTAAGAGGGCGCTGCGCTTTAGAGAAGTAAAATACATAATTACTATGTTTTATGTTTTATGTTTTATGTCTTCTCATTTACTCCTCTTTTACTTCTCTTTGTGCGATAAGGTTTTTAAGTGATTTATTCACAAAGAGGCTAAGAGGGCGCTGCGCTTTAGAGAAGTAAAATACATAATTACTATGTTTTATGTTTTATGTCTTCTCATTTACTCCTCTTTTGCTTCTCTTTGTGCAATAAGGTTTTTAAGTGATTTATTCACAAAGAGGCTAAGAGGGCGCTGCGCTTTAGAGAAGCCAGGAGTAGGTAACAATCAGTTTTAAATATTAAAAATTGCGCTTTTCGCGTGAGTAAGCTCTACGCCTACGCCGCAGCCATAAAATTGAATTTGGTGTTTAAAATACCCGGTATGCGCGGCTTGATGCCGCGCACTTATTTTAAGCGCGAAGCTTGTTTTGCTTAACCCTTATAACCATTAGGGTTATTTGACTGCCAACGCCATGTATCTTGCATCATTTCATCGATACCTCGCACCGCTTCCCAGCCAAGTTCATTAAGTGCTTTCTCTGGTGCTGCATAACAAGCAGCAATATCACCAGGGCGGCGAGGTGAAACCTGATAGGGTACAGCCTGATCGCTTGCCTTAATAAAGGCATTAACCATTTGTAGTACAGAGTAGCCATTACCAGTACCTAGGTTATAAACTAATGCACCCGTGCTGCTGGCAATTTTATCAAGCGCTTTTAAGTGCCCCATTGCTAAATCTACGACGTGTATATAGTCGCGCACACCGGTGCCATCAACTGTGTCGTAGTCATCACCAAATACAGCGAGTTGCTTTAATTTACCTACCGCCACTTGTGCGATAAACGGTAAAAGGTTGTTTGGAATACCATTAGGGTCTTCACCAATTAAGCCCGACTCATGTGCACCCACTGGGTTAAAGTAACGCAAAATAGCAAACGCAAAGCGCTCATCTGATTTAGCGATATCTTGCAGCATCATTTCAACCATCAACTTAGATGTACCATACGGGTTAGTAGTACCGCCTACAGGGAAGTCTTCTTTAATTGGCAAGCTAGCAGGGTCACCGTATACAGTAGCAGATGAGCTAAATACTAACTTAAATACACCAGCATTACGCATTGCATCAACAAGTGTTAGAGTGCCTTGTACATTGTTTTGATAGTACTCAATGGGCTTTGCAACCGATTCGCCCACTGATTTTAAACCCGCAAAATGTATAACACTATCAATTGTATGCTTTGTAAATACGGCATTTAAAAAAGCTTTATCGAGAATATCGCCCTGGTAAAAAGTAACATCTTTGCCTGTTATTTTTTTTACACGAGCAAGAGATTCTTGTGATGAGTTACTTAAATTATCAATAACAACAACATCGTTACCTTGCTGTAAAAGTTCTAAAACAGTGTGCGAGCCAATATAGCCTGCGCCACCGGTTACTAAAATAGTCATGAAAGCTCCGTGGGTACCTTTTATCAATTGAGTTAATTTCACCATAAATAGAGATGATTTACATGTTTTATCTGAAATTTATATGATTTTAATTGTTTCTTTTTTGATATGAGCACATTAAATATGTTTGATTACATTTTAAGCGATATAAATGGCGTTTAGCTTGTAAAATTAAGTTATGGTTAATAAATAAATGTTAAAGTAAGCTCAGTAAAAGCTAATATAGGATCAACTCCAATTTACACATCTGTGATTGGTTTACCTCTTTGGAGAAAGATATGAATTTAGTTAAAAAAATAGCAGCAACAATGTGTATAGCATTACCTGCGTTTGCCCATGCAGGTGAATCTATTGTTAAATGGCATGACTTTAATGATTATCGAGATGTGCGGGCGTCAAACCAAGTTAAAGGTTCGTATCATAAAAATATTGCGGCTAGTTTTGAAAAGCACATGGCTAAATTAGCAGAGCAATTGCCAAAAGATTATAAATTAAACGTAGAGTTTACTGATTTAGATTTAGCGGGTGATGTGCGTTATGGCGCAATGGACGAAATTCGTGTAGTAAAACCAATTTATTTTCCACTCATTAAGCTAAATTATTCGTTAACCAATAACGATGGCACAGTGCTAAGTAAAGATACTGATGTGGAGCTTAAAGATATGGGTTTTATGGATAAAATTAAAATGGGCCGCGATGAATCATTTTATTACGAAAAACGCTTGCTAACTCAGTGGTTTGGTGAGCAAATATTACCAAGTTTAGATTAACTGAAAATAAAAATAGCCGCTAATAAGCGCGATTTTATTTTTAGGCTTTACTTAAAAGTAGCTAACAACGTGAGAATTTGCTGTAACTTAATAACGGTTGTTTTCAGTTTTTCTTCATCAAAACCATCGTTAGATAAGCTTTCAACATCAGCAGCAACGTCTAAAACATAAGGCTTAAAACGTTTAGCTTCAAAGCTAAATCCAGCATCTTGTGCAAATAAGGCTTTAAACTTTCCATGGCCTTGTTGCTGTAGTTCATCGAGTTTTTTGTCGGCATCAAGTGCTTGACGGTAAACAATTTTTAAGTTTGCATTGAGTTGTTCAATAATTGAATCCATGGTTTTCCTAAAGCTTTGCACTGCATTGCCGACATAATACGTGGATTACATTTAAAAGTCAGGTTAGTAATATGAATATATCAGGTACAAGTTTACCCGTTATGTCTGGCGTTAGCGAAAGTGGTGAGGTTTACAGCGCTGCTTTAGCAAAAAAACAGCAAAAGGCAGACGGCGCAGCGGCTCTTGCACTTATTGAAGGCGCTGCACAATCGTCAAGTGCACAAACACCGGCTAAATCGGTAACTGCATCATTGGGTAACAACGTAAATATATACGTTTAAATGTTGTTTTAAATTAGCTTAAGATCGATAGGTGTTTTGCTTTTTTGACCACCGATTTCTCTTACTAATTTAGGCACTAAAAATCCAGGCAGAGCTTTTAATAGCTCTGCCATTATTTCAATTGCTTGCGTTTCATTAATATCAAAGTGACTCGCTCCTTCAACCTTATCAAGCAAATGCAAATAATATGGCAATACATCGGCATCAAATAACGCTTCGCTTAAATTTATTTGCGCATCAACCGTGTCGTTTATATCTTTTAAAATAACCGCTTGGTTTAAAAGCGTTACGTTTGCTTGTTTAAGCTTTTGCATGGCTGCTTTAAAATCAGCGTCTATTTCGTTTGCATGGTTTATGTGATTAATAAAAATAATTTTTAATGGCGATTTTGCTAATCTCTCACATAACTCATTGGTAACTCGCGTCGGTATAACTACTGGTAAACGACTATGAATTCGCATTCGTTTAATTTGTGGTAATTGCTCAAGCTCATCTAAAAACCAACTTATTGCATCGTCTTTGGCCATCAGCGGATCGCCACCACTTAAAATCACTTCGTTTATATTGGCATCAGATTTTATGTAGCTTAGTGTTTCAAGCAGGCTTTTTTTATTAAGTTGGTTTTCTTGATACGGAAAATGCCTTCTAAAGCAGTAACGACAATTGACTGCACAGCCGGTTTTAAACATTACTAAAACACGCGATTTATACTTATGTAAAAGGCCGGGTTGGTTGTTATCTTGCTCAAGTAGGGGATCTTTATTAAAACCCGACTTACTTAAAAATTCTTGATGGCGTGGCATGACTTGCAGTAAAAGAGGATCGTTTGGATCGCCTTTGCGTATTTTTTTTATAAAAGGGATAGGCACGCGTACCGGAAATAAACTGCGGGCTTTTAGGTCGTTTTCATGGACTTGGCTCGATAAACCGACCATTTCAAGCAAGGTTTTTGGGCAGGTAACTACATTTGCTAATTCTTTTTGCCAGTTTTTATGCAAATTTGCTTCATTTCTTTGTATCATTGGCATGTAGATTACTCGAAAAAATATAAATAGAGGAAACGATGGCGAATTATAGCACCAACGAGTTCAAGGGCGGCCTAAAAATTATGATGGACGGCGAGCCTTGCAGTATCTTAGAAAATGAAATGGTAAAACCTGGTAAAGGCCAGGCGTTCAACCGTGTTCGTATCCGTAAACTTATCTCTGGTAAGGTGCTTGAAAAAACCTTTAAATCGGGTGAATCAGTTGAAGGTGCTGATGTAATGGATACAGATTTAGCGTATCTATACACAGACGGTGAATTTTGGCATTTCATGAACAACGAAACATTTGAACAAATTGCTGCTGACGAAAAAGCACTAGGCGATGCAGTTAAATGGTTAGTTGAAAATGACTTATGTACAATTACATTATGGAACGGCAGCCCTATTGCTGTTACACCACCTAACTTTGTTGAGCTTGAGATCACTGAAACTGATCCTGGCCTTAAGGGCGATACAGCGGGTACTGGTGGTAAACCAGCAACGCTTAGCACAGGTGCTGTGGTACGAGTTCCATTATTTGTACAAATTGGCGAAGTAATTAAAGTAGACACGCGTAACGGTGAATACGTAAGCCGTGTTAAGTAAGCTTTAACATTGTTTATAAAATCCCAGCTTACGCTGGGATTTTTTTTGGAGAAAATATGTCATCAGATCTTTGGGCCCCAAGCGCAAGTATTGAAACACTAAAGCAACGTGCAGTGATATTACGTAATATTCGTGAATTTTTTTATGCACGTGATGTTTTAGAAGTCGAGACGCCAAGTTTGAGTAGTGCGAGTGTAACCGATGTACATTTAGCGAGCTTTAATACCATATTTGTAGGCCCAGGCCACGCTGGTGGGCTTCCTCTTTTTTTACAAACATCTCCAGAGTTTGCTATGAAACGCTTGTTAGCGGCCGGTTCAGGCGCCATTTTTCAGCTTTGTAAAGCATTTAGAAATGAAGAGGCGGGTAGCCATCATAATCCTGAATTTACTATGCTTGAATGGTATCGCCCTGGTTTTGATGAATTTGCACTTATGGATGAAATGGATGAGCTAATGCAGCTTATTCTTAAGGTAGCTCCTGCAGAGCGAGTAACTTATCAGCAAGCGTTTGAACAAGCACTTGGACTTGACCCGCTAACAGCGAACATAGAGCAATTAAAGCAACTAGCGTGTGAGCAGGGGTTTGCTGATATAGCCCAAAATGAAACGCATAGAGATACCTTACTGCAATTATTATTTTGTATGAAAGTAGAGCCCACAATAGGACAAGATAAGCCATGTTTTGTGTATCATTTTCCAGCATCTCAAGCGGCACTTGCTCAAATTTGTGAACACGATACACGTGTAGCAGGGCGCTTTGAGCTTTATTATAAAAATATGGAATTGGCTAACGGCTTTAATGAACTCACAAATGCCAGCGAGCAAGCTAAACGTTTTAATGAAGATAACGCCTACCGCGCTGAAAATGGCTTAAAGCAAGTGCCAATGGATACGCGCTTGATTGCAGCATTGGAGCATGGATTACCACAGTGCGCAGGGGTGGCTTTAGGCATTGATAGGCTTGTAATGCTAGCAACAAATAAAGAGAAAATTAAAGACGTAATCGCGTTTGATGTGCAAAGGGCGTAATGCTTGGCCTGTAGGCGTAGATGGAATATTTGTAGGTGCGAATTTATTTCGCGCTCATGTAATTTAACTTTATAAAAAGCGAGGTATAAAACCTCACCTACAAATAAAAACACCGCATTTAAATTAAACGCGGTGTTTTTTATAACTACGGAAGGCTTTCTGTTGAAAGCTAACTGTTATGTTCTATAAATTAAGCGTAAAAGTAACACCTGCTACGCGAGGCTCACCTAATTGTGTGTAGGTATGCGTTGTGTAACCATCTTGCGGGTCATTACCAAACTCAAAACCACGAGTAGGGACTGTTTCGTCAAACACGTTACGAGCCCATGCACGCACTGCCCACATGTCAGCTTCATAGCCAAAGCTTAAATTAACTAAGTTGCTGCTTGGTGCTTGTGAGTTGTGGCTATCAGAGAAGTAATAATCATCCTTACCTTCAACACCAATCATACCGTAAAGCTCACTTGTAAAGTTATAGCGAGCAGTGAAAGCATACTGGTACTTAGGTGACTGTGCTTGCTCACGACCGTCTTGATTTAAGCCTGATTGTGTTACAAAGTTATCAATTTCTGTATCTAAGTAACCAGCACTACCCGTTAAAAATAGATTATCAGTTAGTTGGTAACTACCTTCAACTTCTAGTCCGTAGTTGCTACCAGAACTTGCGTTATCAACATAACCGGTAAATTGCTGACCTTCTACTTGCCATGCTTTTAACTGAATGTTGTCGCGATGCATATAAAACGCCGCTAAACGCAGGGTAAATTTATCATCAAGCGATGAGCCTTTAACACCAAACTCACCGCTCCATAAATATTCAGGGTCAAAACTGGTGTGCTGCTGGAAGAAATCAGCGCTGAGGTTTAAGCCTTCATCTTTTGCTTTAGCAAGCGCTTCTGAGTTAATACCGCCAGCTTTGTAGCCACGTGTAATGCTGGTGTAGATCATCGTACGATCAATTACTTGATACTCTAGTGCTATTTTACCGCCAACCATTACGTCGTCGGTATCTTCTATAAAGCCATTGCTATCGGTGTAGTCACCTTGGTATTGCTCTACACGTAAACCTGTAATTAATGTTGTTTTAGGACCAATTGGTGTCGCTACTTGACCATATACTGCAACGTTACTCGTTTCGTAAGTTGAAGAAAACGGGCTTGCTAACCATGTGTATTGGCGCTCTAAATCAACGTCACGGTTTTGGTAATAAATACCCGCAACCCAGTTACCTGTTTTAGAATTAAACTGTAAATCTACAGATTGGTCATCGCGATCGCGGCTGTAAAGATCAGTTGAGCTGTATCCATCAGGGTGTAAGCCTGCAGCACATAACTTTGGCTCACTTGCATCATTACATACCCAGTCTTCGTCAAAGCTGTAAAGTAATTCGGTATCAATAGCCGATAGGTTTAGATTTACATCAAAAGCGTCAAAACCCGTGTAAGTATTATTAACACCTATTGCGTAGCTTTGTTGATTATCTTGCCCTGGTTCATCGGCAACACTATTGCGGCTGTTATCGAGTGTGAATGCATCGTAACCATTGTTTATATCAATATAGTGAAGGTTTAACTCAGTATTTAAATGTTTTGTAAGCTGACTGTTTAATTTAAAGCGCGCTACTTGTTCGTCTTGATTTTGTGTTTCGTCATTTAAGTACAGGTTATCTACGTAACCGTCTGACTTTCTGCGAAAGTAGCTAACGCGTGCGCTAGTGTCATCAGTTAAGCCTGTGCTTGCTGCAAGGCCTGCTTCGCGTGTGTTGTATGTGCCAGCACCTACTTGTAGTTTTAAACTTGGATCGCTCGTGGCTTTAGCTGAACCCATTTGGATCATACCCGCCATACCGTCTGCACCAAAGCGTGTACCTTGGGGACCACGGTAAATTTCTACTTGGTCTATATCAAACAATAATGAGCTGCCACCAAGACCAGAATAGTTAATACCATCAATAACTAAGCCTACAGATGGGTTAATGGGATCTACAAATTGTGAGCGAAGCCCTACGCCACGAATTTGAATATAACGACCACGCGATGCACCCGATGTAAAGTTTACATTGGCGGCACTTCCTAAAATCTCATCTAAGTAACTTGCACCACGTTGATTAATTTCGTCTTCACTGAATAAGCTTGCACTTGCGCTTAAAGTTTGAATACTTTCTCGTTGAAAATCGCCAGTTACAACAATTCTTTCTAGGTCGCTATCATCAGCGTTAGCTGCAATTGGTGCACCAAGCAGCGGTAAAAGTGCGGCAGTAATTAAAGACAAACGTAAGTTCATTGGGTTACTTAACTCCATTTTAGGGACTCGTATGGTAGCAATTATTTAAACACATGTGCTATAAACGCGGCAATTATACGTTAAATAATCAGGATTACTAATATGACCTTTAAAGTTGATTTCAAAGTACGTGATTACGAATGTGACTTACAAGGTATCGTAAATAACAGTGTTTATTTTAATTATTTAGAGCATGCTCGCCATGAATTTTTGTACGCACACGGTATTGATTTTGCTCAATTAGCGAAAGATAAAATTAACCTGGTCGTGATGCGCAGCGAAATGGACTATAAACATTCACTATTACCAGGGGATGAATTTTATGTGGTTGTAGAGCCGCAGCGTATTAGTCGTTTAAAGTTTGCCTTTAAGCAAATGGTTATACGTAAAAGCGATGAAAAAGTAATGCTCAATGCACTGGTTATAGGAACGTCGGTTAATGAAAAAGGTAGGCCGTTTTTACCAGAGCAAATAGATAACGTATTCAAAACTACAACTTAGTACTTAATCGCATAGCTTTTAAACTATCATAGAACAAAAATTTACATTTAAAACATGCATTTTTAACGGATAAAGAGCATAAATATTGTTACAATTATATTAATTAGACAATTAGTTAGTAGTAGCATGAAATTAGCAGCAATACCGATGCTTATAGTCGGTTTATGTGTTGGTTGCGCATCAACAGGGACGGTTACCAGTGAGCAGCTTAAATACACCCAATGGCAATTATCACGTGTTGATGGTTTAGCAATTCCATCTTCGTTTAACGCATCAATGAGTTTTATTGAAGCACTGCAAGTAAACGGTTTTGCGGGCTGTAATAAGTTTTTTGGTGAAGGTAAACTTGAAAAAAGCACCCTTACCGTAAGTAAATTAGGAATGACGCGCAAGTCATGCGGCGAAGAGCTTGATGAGTTTGAGCAGCAGTTATTGCAAGCCTTAAAGCAAGGTGCCGAGCTTAAAATGCAAGACCAGCAATTAGTCATGCAAGGCGAGCAAACATTTGTGTTTATTCCTAAATAATTTTAAGTTTTTGAAAAACAGCCCCTTGCGGGCAGTTTTTAACTGACGTACACTCAGCGCAGATTAGTTGGGTAACACCCTCAAATCAACGAACAGAATTTATACATCAATACTTGTCGGAGTGCCAAAGCTAAGTAATTAGTTTTTGGCTGAGATCGCGAAAGCGGGATCCGTGAACCTGATCAGGTTAATACCTGCGTAGGGAACAAGCTGCCTAAAATAGGACGCTTGTGCGTCTTTTTTTATGCGCACAATAAAGTGATTTTGTTTATTTTAGGCTGCAAAGTAGCATGTACGCTACTTTACGATCTTTCTCTATTCCTCGGAATATCTGACAAGACAACCCTTAAGCAATGAGGCAAGTCATGTCAAATACTACAAATAAAGCGTCGCGCCGAGAAACTCGTGCTGCCGCGTCTGAATATATCTATAACTTAACGGGTCAACCGTTTCCAAATTCTCATAAAGTATACGTTGAAGGTACTCAACCTGGCGTGCGCGTTGGTATGCGTGAAATCACGTTAAGTGATACGTTTATTGGCGGCACAGATGAAAACCCCGTTTATGAGTCAAACGATCCGCTACGTGTTTACGATACATCGGGCCCGTATACCGATCCTAATTTTGAACTAGACGTACGCAAAGGCTTGCCAAAATTTCGTGAACAATGGATTGAAAACCGTGGCGACACTGAAGTTTTGGAATCTGTTACGTCGCAGTTTTCGCAGCAACGTATGGCAGATGAAGGGCTTGATCATATTCGCTTTGATCACCTTCCAAAAATTCGCCGTGGTGTCGCTGGTAAAAACGTAACGCAAATGCACTACGCACGCCAAGGGATTATTACCCCTGAAATGGAATACGTAGCTGTTCGTGAAAATATGGGGCGTGCAGAAATTCGTAAAGAATTACTTGCGGCGCAGCATAAAGGCGAGTCGTTTGGCGCAAGTATTCCTGAATTTATTACCCCAGAATTTGTACGAGACGAAATAGCCCGTGGTCGCGCTATTTTACCAAATAATATAAACCATCCAGAAACAGAGCCTATGATTGTAGGTCGTAACTTTTTAGTTAAAGTTAACGCCAATATTGGTAACTCATCGGTCAGCTCATCTATTGAAGAAGAAGTAGAAAAAATGGTGTGGTCTACCCGCTGGGGCGCAGACACCGTAATGGACTTATCAACGGGCCGTTACATTCACGAAACGCGCGAATGGGTTGTACGTAACTCGCCTGTTCCTATTGGCACAGTACCGATTTATCAAGCGCTTGAAAAAGTAAACGGTGTGGCTGAGGATTTAACGTGGGAAATTTTCCGCGATACGCTTATTGAACAAGCCGAGCAGGGCGTTGATTACTTTACTATTCACGCGGGTGTATTACTTCGTTATGTACCAATGACGGCTAAACGTGTAACCGGTATTGTGTCGCGCGGTGGCTCAATTATGGCTAAGTGGTGTTTAGCGCATCACAAAGAAAACTTTTTATACACGCACTTTGAAGATATTTGCGAAATTTTAAAACAATATGATGTGTGTTTTTCACTCGGTGATGGTCTTCGTCCGGGTTCGATTGCGGATGCCAACGATGAAGCGCAGTTTAGTGAGCTACGCACATTAGGTGAACTGACTAAAATTGCGTGGAAACACGACGTACAAGTATTTATTGAAGGCCCGGGGCATGTGCCAATGCACATGATTAAAGCCAATATGGATGAGCAATTAAAGCATTGCGACGAAGCACCTTTTTATACTTTAGGCCCGCTAACGACCGATATTGCGCCAGGATATGACCATATTACTTCTGGTATTGGGGCGGCTCAAATAGCATGGTACGGTTGTGCAATGCTTTGTTATGTAACACCTAAAGAGCATTTAGGTCTGCCAAATAAAGAAGATGTTAAAGAAGGCTTAATTACCTACAAAATTGCAGCGCATGCCGCCGATTTAGCAAAAGGTCACCCAGGCGCGCAAGAGCGCGATAACGCCTTATCAAAAGCACGTTTTGAGTTTAGATGGCACGACCAATTTAATATTGGTTTAGATCCAGACCGTGCTCGCGAATACCACGACGAAACCTTACCGCAAGAATCAGGCAAAGTGGCTCACTTTTGCTCTATGTGTGGTCCTAAATTTTGCTCTATGAAAATTAGCCAAGAAGTACGCGATTACGCTAAAGATTTAGAAACACGCGGTATTGATCCTAATAACGCAGGCGACGCTATTGAAATAAAAATGGTTGATGTAGAAGCCGAAATGAAAGCTAAATCGGAAGAGTTTAAGCAAACAGGCTCAGAGATTTATCACAAAGCGGTATAAAACAATTATTGCTAGAAGCTAGATACAAACGTAGGTGAGGCTTTGTGCCTCGCTTCTTTAAATAATAGAAGAAGTGCGAAGTGAATTTTCATCTACTTGTACTATGCATAACTGCTTTTGGAGACGCATATGCTTTATAACATTGCGGTTGTCGGATTTGGATTAGCGGGCAGGTTAGCAGCGCTTACACTGAGCAAACAGCACCATGTTACTGTGTTTGAAGCCGATGACGAACATACTCAAAATAGCGCCGGTAAAGTAGCAGCAGCAATGCTTGCCCCGCTTGCTGAGTCGGTATTGTGCGAGGCTGACTTAGCATTAATGGGTCTTGATTCAATGAAGCGCTGGCCTAGCATTATTGCAGAGCTTGAAAGTGAGGTTTTTTTTCAGCAGCAAGGCACTTTGGTCATTGCGCATCAGCAAGATAAAGGCGATTTACAAAGCTTTGCACAACGTATAAAGCCATTAGCCGATTATACTGCTGAGCATGTGAATACCCAGCAAATTACAATGCTTGAACCTGAACTTGCAGGGCGTTTTAATCAAGGTCTATTTTTACCCTGCGAAGGGCAAATAGATAACCAAGCATTTTATAAAGCCAGTTTTACACAGCTCAATAAACGCAAAGTAAAATTTGTATTTAATCAGCGCGTAACCATTAGCGACAACAAAATAAATAATCGACCATTTGATTACATTATAGATTGCCGTGGGCTTGGCGCTAAAAATACTCAAGATGATAAACCGCTCAGGGGTGTGCGTGGCGAAGTAGCAAGGTTATACGCACCAGAGGTAAGTTTAATCAGGCCCGTGCGCTTAATGCACCCGCGTTACCCAATTTATATAGCGCCCAAACCTAATCATGAATATGTAATAGGTGCGACCGAAATCGAATCGCAAGACAGCGGCGCGGCAACAGTGCGCTCAACTCTTGAGTTACTTTCAGCGGCTTATACTGTACACAGCGGATTTGCCGAAGCACGACTACTTAACATTCAAACCGGATTACGCCCCGCATTTAGTGATAACCGCCCAGAAGTATCACAAGTTGGTAATGTAATTAGCATTAATGGCTTATATCGACATGGCTATATGTTGGCACCGGCATTAGTAGCGCAAGCAGTTTCACGAATAGAGTGAGAATAAAATGAACATTACAATTAATGGCGAGCTACTTAATGTTAATAGCAACGCACTCGTAGAGGTACTTCAATGTTTTGGTGCAGTTGCGCCTTTTGCTGTGGCTGTTAATGGCGAATTTATTTCACAAAGTCAGCACAGTAACTATGTATTAAATGAAGGCGACAATATTGAGCTATTGTCGCCCATTCAAGGCGGGTAAGGCTTATGCAAACTAAAGATTGTTTAACTATTTATGGAGAGCAAATAAATAGCCGCTTATTAATCGGCTCTGCGCTTTATCCGTCGCCCGACATTATGACCCAATCGATAGTCGCCTCAGGCGCTGAAATTGTAACTGTGTCGCTTAGGCGCCAACAAAGTGCAGCAGCCGGTGATGACTTTTGGCAGTTAATAAAAAATACAGGCTTAAAAATACTCCCTAATACCGCAGGGTGTCACAGTGTTAAAGAAGCTATAACGCTTGCAAAAATGTGCCGAGAGGTATTTGCCACCAATTGGATAAAGCTAGAGCTGATTGGCGATGATTACAATTTACAACCAGACCCTTTTGCGCTACTTGAAGCGACAAAAATATTGATTGATGATGGCTTTAAAGTATTGCCTTATTGCACCGATGACTTAGTACTTTGCCAGCGTTTAAATGAGCTAGGTTGTGAGGTGCTTATGCCATGGGGAGCACCAATAGGCACCGGTAAGGGATTGTTAAATAGCTATAATTTAAAAACTATTCGAGAACGCCTACCTGATACCACATTGATAGTCGATGCTGGTTTAGGTTTGCCATCGCATGCCTGCCAAGCGCTCGAAATGGGGTATGATGCGGTATTATTAAATTCAGCCATTGCAGGGGCGGGCTGTCCAATTACGATGAGCCGCGCATTTAAAGCCGCAGTAGAAGCGGGGCGCTTTGCATACAAAGCAAAAGCAATGCCGGAAAAAGACGTTGCTGCCCCATCAACCCCAACAATGGGTATGCCATTTTGGCATCAAGAAAAATAGCAGCTTTATTAAAAATATGAGCATTCTATCTAATCAAATATCTAATTAAATAGCTCATTAGTTCAATGTAACTGCTCTTAGGAGATAAATATGAATAATGTAGTGTGGACAATTGCCGGATCTGATTCTGGCGGCGGTGCTGGTATTCAAGCTGATATAAAAGCAATGCAAAGTTTTGGTGTGCATGGCTGCACGGCAATTACGGCGCTTACTGCGCAAAATAGTTTAGGCGTAGAGGCTATTAATGCAGTGTCTACCGATATTATTGAATCGCAGTTACTTGCACTTGAAAAAGACATGAAAGCCAAAGTTATAAAAATTGGTATGTTAGCCAACGTGCAGCAAATTCAGTTAATTAGTGAACATATAAGTCATTATAAAGCCAAGTGGCCTGTGCCTCCCGTTATTGTATATGACCCTGTTGCTATTGCCTCAAGCGGTGACTTACTAACAGAAGAAGACACGGTAAGCGCAATAAAAGAATGTTTACTGCCGCTGGTGGATGTAATAACCCCAAACACCCACGAAACACAGTTATTAACCGGTGTGTATTTAATTGGCCCTGCTGCAATAAAAGAAGCGGCTAATAAGTTATTAAGCTGGGGCGCAAAAGCCGTTGTTATTAAAGGCGGACATTGGGATTACCCAAGTGGCTACTGCATTGATTATTGTATTGATAGTAATGCGCAAAATGGTGAAGAATACTGGTTAGGCAACCAAAAAATACAAACACCGCATAACCACGGCACGGGATGCAGTATGGCTTCGGTCATTGCTGCGTGTTTAGCTAAAGACTACCCATTAAAAGATGCCTTTATTTTAGCTAAAGCATATATAAACCAAGGGCTAAAACAGTCGGTACGTTACGGTGAAGGGATTGGGCCGGTTGCTCAGACCTCATTTCCCACTAATTTAGATGATTATCCGCAAGTTATAGAGCCAGGTAGCTGGTTGGGCGATGAGCTTGATTTTGATGTGCCGCTTGACTTTAATATGGCTGCTGATTTTGCACCCTGTGAAAGTAAATCGCTGGGCTTATATGCGGTTGTAGATACCACAGATTGGTTAGAAAAGTGCTTACAACAAGGCATTAAAACAGCGCAGTTACGCGTTAAAAATAAAACGCAAGATGAGCTTGATGAGCTCATTAAGCAAGCTGTTGAGCTGGGCAAGCAATACAATGCCCAGGTATTTATAAACGATTACTGGCAGTTAGCTATTAAACATGGTGCGTATGGTGTGCATTTAGGGCAAGAGGATTTAGACATTGCTAATTTAGCTGCAATTAAAGAGGCAGGGTTAAGGCTTGGACTTTCTACTCATGGCTTTTATGAAATGCTGCGTGCGCATAATTATCGCCCTAGTTACATGGCATTTGGCGCTATTTACCCAACCACAACAAAAGATATGACAGGCCAAATACAGGGTCTTGAAAAGCTTATTAAATTTGTACCTATCATGCAAAGCTATCCAACAGTGGCAATAGGCGGTGTTGATTTAAGCCGTGCTGGGCAGGTAGCGAAAACTGGCGTGGGTAGTGTTGCCGTAGTGCGTGCGATTACCGAGGCTGATAATTACATAGAGGCTATAAGCGCTCTGCAAGTGGCCATAAGCAGTGCTGATTAATATTAACAAGGCTAATACTAACAAGGTCAGTAAAAGTGAATGAGCTAAGCGAAAAAGAAACCCTGCGTTACAGCCGCCATTTATTGCTTGAAGAAGTTGGGCTTGAAGGGCAGTTAGCGCTTAAATCCTCAACGGTTGCAGTAGTGGGGGCTGGTGGTTTAGGTAGCCCAGCACTTTTATATTTAGCCGCTGCGGGTGTTGGAACGCTTATTTTAATTGACGATGATGAGGTTGAGCTTTCAAACTTACAGCGCCAAGTGCTTTATAAAATAAATCACTTAGGACAAAGCAAGGTCGCTGCAGCGGGTAAAGTATTAGCGAGTCTTAATAATCAAATAGAAATAATAGCGCAATGCCAAAAGTTAGATGAGAGTAACGCCATTAATATTCTAAAGGGTGCTGACATTGTGCTTGATTGCTCTGATAACTTTAGTACTCGCTATAGTGTTAATCGTTATTGTATTGCTTATAAAATACCGTTAATTTCTGGTGCTGCATTGGCAACCAAAGGGCAGTTAATGGGCTTTGATTTTAGGCAAAGTGATAGCCCATGTTATGGCTGTATTTTTCCACAAGGTGAAGCCATACCGGTTATAAATTGCAGTAACGCAGGAGTAATTAGCCCGCTACTGGGTGTAATTGGCTCTATGCAGGCGCAACTTACGCTCAACTTATTATTAGGTCATTTAAGTGGCAGTGTATTTATAACGTTTGATGCGCTCACTTTAAAGCAACAGCACTTCAAAGTAGTCAAAGATTCAGAGTGTAAAGAGTGTGGTAAATAGGTATTCAAAGGAGTCTGTACTTGTTATTACATGTGGCGTTAAAAACTAAAAGCTGCGCTTTTCGCGTGAGCAAGCTTCACGCCTACAGTACATCAAAATTCTTACACGAAACTTGTATACGCACAGCTTGCTGGCGTGACGAGAAAAGCTCTTAATTTCTATGCTTTGGTGTCTTCTCATTTACTCCTCTTTTGCTTCTCTTTGTGCAATAAGATTTTAAGTGATTTATCCACAAAGAGGGCCA
>NZ_BADT01000182.1 GCF_000239855.1 Pseudoalteromonas sp. BSi20652
TAATTTAAATAAAGTTAATCCATAGATTAAGCTAAGCTTTCTTAAATTTGAAAGAGTGCGAATGCACTATTAAATTCCAGCGTTAGATCGGACGCTATTCATGCTCTGCTTTATAAATGACAGTGATCAGCATCTAATTTAAGAATACAAAAAAGCCCCAATTGGGCTTTTTGTTATTAGTGCTTACTTTTATTGCTCAAAACTACAAGAGTTAACTAATTTTTACGGTATATCTCATGCTCAATATCGTAAATATTTACGCTTAAACTGTCTGATGCTCTGCAGTATGTTTTTAAGCATGAAAGCAGCAGTTCGCTTAACATTTGTTTTTGCTCGATTGAGCGTCCTGCCAAAATATGTACCGCGATATGTATAAACCCTGATTTTCCTGCGCCAAGTTGATATTGCTGATAAGCAATAGCACGTGTTTTGATGGTTTCTAATTCAAATAAGTTACTTTCGAAAGCGGTATTATGAATTTTTTCTACCAGTACTTGTGGTAAAACGGGGAGGTCTTCTGAGTGTTCAATAATAATGTGCGGCATTTAGGCGTTTCCTATTATGAGTTACTGCATGAGCAGAGTTAATTGTATCAAACACAACAGGGTTCGCTAAACCCTGAGTTATCTAAAATCTTTGCTTTAAACTAATTTAGTCGTATTTATTTTTGATGTTAGTATAAAAACAAACAGGTGAACCTTCGCTTAGTAACGTAGGTACTAAGTTACTTATATATTAATTAAGGATAAGTATGAAATTACCACAAAAATTTAAACGTTTAATTTTACTTGCAGGCGCAATTGTTACATTAAGTGCTTGCTCTGATGATGTTGCGTCGGTAAGTCTGGGGTTATTTACAACTAAAGATGTTGTGGTTAATTCGCAGCAAGATCCTATTCTTGAGGGCGTTACTTGTCATATTAGTCATATAGAGGCTAATTTGGACTTTTCTGATCCGTCTGATATGTCTATTGCATGTCGTCAAACAGGCCCTATTACAGCGCAGCAGCTACAAAAAATAGACCGTAGCAAGTCGGGCGAGGTGATCTTTAAATCATCTAAAAGTATATTATTTAAATCACTAAAAGTGCGCCGTATTTACGATGCTGAAAATCGTACTTTATTGTACTTATCGTACTCAACTAAAGAATCTAGCGGCAGCCATCACCATGCGCTATCAACCGTGCCGCTCTACAATACTCAAGCGTGGGACTGGGCGCTTACACAAAAAAATTAAACTAGCATTTAAGCTAGTACTTAAACTAAAACCTAAAAGAGCACACTATGTTAGCTTTATTTAAATCAAGGCCATTATTAGAGCAGCAAGAACAGCAATGGCTTATTGATACATTTATTTGGGCTGTAGAAAACTTTGATGCTGAATTTTTTACAAAGCACACTCAAATAATACTGCCAACGGCCACGTTTTTCCCCGATTCGGTATCGAGCATTGAAGAAATGGCGAGTAATGTTTTTACCCGCGTTACTAACTATGCAGGTATGAGTGCTTGGCCTATCCAACTAGTTGCACCGCAGCAATTACAACCGCAAGTTTTTCCGCACTTTGAATTTAGCGATGAAATACGTGGCGAAGGCAGTCATTTAATTGTGCCGCCAAGCCATAAGATCAGTATCTCTTTTAATCCTAATCAGATTAATCAGCCACAAGATTTAGTGGCAAGCTATGCGGGTACTCTGGCCACCATACTTATTCATCACGTTGGTGTGCTACCGCCAGGTGGTAGGGAGTATTTACCACAAGCTGCTGATGCACTTGCTTGTTTTTTAGGATTTGGTGTGATGATGAGCAACACGGTGTATCAGTTTAAAGGCGGTTGTGGCTCTTGCTATAACCCATACGCTAACCGTGAAGCTAAGTTAAGTGAAACACATACGGTATTTATGCATGCCCTGATTAGTTATTTTAAAAACGATAAGGTGTCTAAAAAACACTTAAAGCCGCATTTACGTGGTCAGTTTAAAAAAGCACAAAAAGAGATTAAAGCATTGGTAAATAACTCAGCTAACCCGCTGTTATTAGCTTATTCGCCAAACTAGCAAGGACAAGTGTGGAATACGTAGATGAATTTTTACTGATTGTTATTGCTCATTTTTTTGCAGTAGCAAGCCCAGGGCCTGACTTTGCCGTAGTACTTAAGCAAAGCGTGCAGCAAGGTAGGCGCAATGCATTGTGGACAAGCGCAGGTGTTGGCGCTGCTATTTTACTGCACGTTGCCTATTGCGTGTTAGGTGTTGCGCTTATTTTAACGCAATCGCCTAGTTTATTTATGGCGCTTAAGTATCTTGCCGGTGCATATTTAGCTTACTTAGGTGTACAAGCACTCAGAGCTGCAAAACCGCCTGCAAGTAATGAAAATAGCATTGATAACAGTATTAAAAGCAAGACTGTTCAAGAGGAACCTGTTTGGCTTGCTTTTAGGCGCGGCTTTTTCACAAATGCATTAAACCCAAAAGCCACGTTATTTTTTATGTCGTTATTTACACTCGTGATTAGCCCAACAACACCGACTAGCGTACAGGTCGGCTACGGCGTGTATATGGCATTGGCTACTTGGGCGTGGTTTTCAATGCTTTCAGTGATGCTTTCTAGAGATAATGTAAGGGGCTTTTTCCAGCAACGCGGTTATTGGTTTGATCGTGGGATTGGCGTTATTTTAATTGCCCTTGCAGTGCGTGTTGTTATTTAACTTATTTAAAAAGTACAGGATATAAAATGCCGTTATATAATTTTTCGTTTGGCTCTAATATGTCATCTAATCGTTTGTTAGCGCGCTTACCGAATGTAAAGCGTGTAGGGACGGCGGTACTTAAAGGTTACGAGCTAACTTTTGATATGCTATTTAAAGATGGCTCAGGTAAATGCAGTATTTATCCTAGCGATAAAAAAGGCGCGCTGGTTTACGGCGTTATTTATGAGCTTAATGAAGATGAAAAACTTATTTTAGATGGTATTGAAGGGCCAGGTTACGATTGCGTAGATATAGCCCCAACGCTTTTAACGGGTGAGACTGTAACTGCACATTGTTATATAGCGAATACCCATGACAGCGATGTACTCCCATACGATTGGTACATAAAACACGTTCATCGCGGATCACTTGAAGCGGGCGTACCAAAAGAATACAGTGATGCCATATTAAATCGCGCACAAAAAAGCGATACCAATCAAGAGCGCGCAGCAATTGAATTTGCATTGCATCAACAATAATAAAATAGGATTGATATGAAATTAACCAAACTTGCCGCAATTGTACTAATAGCAAGCACTCCGTTTAGCAGCTGGGCACAAGTTGATACCAACAAAATTGACGACGTTATTAGAGCATCAATGGCACGTTTTGACGTACCTGGTATGGCAGTCGCCATTGTTGAAAACGATAAAGTGATATTTGCTAAAGGTTTTGGTGTAACTAATCTCGATACCAACAAAAAAGTAAACAAAGACACTTTATTTGGTATTGCTTCAAACACGAAAGCGTTTACAGCAGCAGCGCTTGCCAAGTTGGTTGATGAAGGGAAGTTAAGCTGGGATGACCGCGTAATTGATCATTTACCAGAATTTAGGTTATACGACTCGTACGTAACACGCGAAATGCGTATTCGTGATTTATTAAGTCACCGCAGTGGGCTAGGGCTTGGGCAAGGCGATTTAATGATTTGGCCAAGTACCGATAAATCAGTTGATGAAATTTTAGCGGGATTACAGTATTTAAAACCAGCGAGCAGCTTTCGTAGTAAGTACGCTTATAACAACCTGATGTTTGTTACCGCTGGTGAAGTGGTTGCACGTGTGTCGGGTATGAGCTGGAACGATTACATCGAAAAAATATATTACAACCGCTACACATGGACAACTCACGCGCGGGCTTTTCACGTATTCCAAAAAGTAATAAAAACTGGGCGACAGGTCATATTCCTATGGATGGCACGCTTCATCCATTTTTTGTGAACTACCTAGAAGATTTTAGAGGCGCGGGTGCCATTGCTTCGAGTGTAAGTGATATGAGCCAATGGCTTCGTACGCAATTAGCAGGCGGTAAAATGCCAAATGGCGAGCAGCTGTTTAGCGAAAAGCAACAAGCGCAAATGTGGCACCCACATATTACGTCTATGGCGTCTAAAAGCGCGTTTGAGTCGTATCATCAGCAGTTTAGGGGTTATGGGTTAGGTTGGAGTATTGAAGACTACCACGGCTTTAAAAAGCTAGGTCACGGCGGTGGTATTTTAGGTATGGTATCGCAAGTTACTTTATTGCCTGAGAAAAAGCTCGGTATTGTTATTTTATCTAATCAACAAGCTTTTGGTGCACTTTCGGCAGTAACCCATGAAGTACTTGAAGATGCGCTTGAGCTTGAAGATAAAGACTGGGTAGAGGATTTAGCTAAAAGTCATTTTGAAGGCAAACAACAAGCGTACGCTAATGCAAAACCAGAAGCCCCCGCTGACTACCAACCACAATTACCAAACATTAATTATACCGGTACATTACACGATGATTGGTACGGCGATGTAATTATTGAGCAGCTTGATGGTAAGTTACGAATTGACTTTACTCATACAAAGCGTTTAAAAGGGGAGCTTGAGCACTACACCGGCAACACGTTTATTGTTAAGTGGGACGAAAAGCTACTTGAAGCGGATGCGTTTATTCGTTTTGAAATGAGCTCACAAAACCGCGTAAACAGCGCTAAAATGCGTGCAGTATCAACACAAGTTACCGACTTTAGCTTTGACTTTAGAAACCTACATTTAAAAGCAAAATAGCTAATAGCATTGATATTTAAAGTACAGATATTTAAAGTATCGATATACACCAAAGTCGCAAAGCCACCATTAGGTGGTTTTGCTATATTAGTACTTAATTTACTTTGGTTAGGAGCATTTTATGCGTACAGCAGTTATTTCACATCCTCATTGCCGTAAACATAAAATGATAGACGACCATCCTGAGTGCCCAGAGCGCTTAGATGCAATTACCGACAGATTATTAGCCAGCGGTGTAGATGTTGGCTTAACACACCTTCAAGCACCTAAGGCTGAGCGTGAGCATTATTTGCTTGCTCACGATGAAGCTTTAGTTAAACACGTAGAAACCACACTACCAACCGAAGGGCTTGCTAATTTAGATGGCGATACGTGGCTGTGCCCCAATTCGTTTAAAGCGATTGAGCGGGCAGTCGGTGCAGGGTTGTTAGCTGTTGATGAAATACTTGCCGATAAACTCGATGCTGCTTTTTGTTCAGTACGCCCGCCAGGGCATCATGCTAATAAAAACTCATCATCTGGGTTTTGTGTATTTAATAACTTAGCTATTGCCGTTAAATACGCACAAAGCAAAGGGGTTAAGCGCATTGCGATTGCTGACTTTGATGTGCACCATGGGAATGGCACACAAGACATTTTTATTGATGACGAAAACGTACTGCTTTGTTCGTTATTTCAGTATCCGTTTTACCCAAATACAGCGGTTAAAAATAATAGCCATATAGTTAATTCTCCTTTGCCAATTGCCAGTGATGGCGACGATTTAAAAGAGGTGTTTACTGGCCAATGGTTACCAAAATTAAAAGCGTTTAAGCCTGAATTACTTTTTATAAGCGCAGGGTTTGATGCACACCTAGAAGATGATATGGCAAGCTTAAAGTTTGTTGAAGATGACTATATTTGGCTTACCGAGCAACTATGTGGTGTTGCTAAAGAGGGCGGTTGCAAAGGTGTTATTTCGTATTTAGAAGGTGGCTATGCGCTATCAGCTTTGGGTCGCAGTGCTGTAGCGCATATAAAAGTGCTTACTGAGATTTAATTGTGCTGCGCTTTATAGCTCAAGTATGTTAAATGCTTGCTCAACGGTTAGGGTTGTTATTTTACTTAAACAACAATGCCCTTCATTTAATAAGTAACTTGTTACGAGTACTGCAAGTTGCTCTGCGCTTAACGGCTCTCGCGGTGCATTTTTTAAAGTGCAGTACTCGCCACGTTTATTAAGTATAACCACATCAGTTAAGTCGCTTGTTGTAACACTGTGTAAGTGCTCATCACGCTCTTGTGGTGTGTGAGCTATTTCAAGTTCGTTATAAATAATAACGAGCTGTGGAAATTGATTAAGCATTTAATATTACTCCTTAGGCGCTTTAGCCTACCGTTATTTCGTAAGATGTAAATTTACGAATATTAATAACGCCTTTTTCAAAGATTAAGTACTGACCTTTAATACCTTGTAAAACACCACTTACAACAGGGTCTTTGTCAAAGTTAAATGAGCTGATTTTTGTTGGGTATTCGGTTACTGGAAAGTTTAAATCAACCACATCTTCATCAAGTTGCTCTATTGCTGTTGCGCCAAATAATTCACTGAGCTCGTTTAGCTTTTCACTAATTTGTGGGATCAGCTCGGCTGCCGCTGCTTTTAAGTCAATTGCGTCGTTTTGACCTTTTAGCATATTGCGCCAATTAGTTTTGTCGGCAATAAATTCAGCCAATGCAACTTCCACTAAACCTGATTGCAGGCGAGTTTGCACTTTAAAAATAGGTAATGCCTGAGTCGCGCCTTGATCAACCCAACGAGTCGGTATTTGTGTGTGGCGGGTAATACCGACTTTTAACCCAGAGGTGTTAGCGAGATACACATAGTGTGGGATCATGCAGTTTTCTTCGCCCCACTGTGGCTCTCGGCAAGTGCCTTGGTCGTAGTGGCAGGTTTCTGGTTTCATTATGCACATATCGCAACTAGCAAGCTTGCGCATGCATACAAAACAGTGACCTTGAGAATAGCTTTTTTAGTTTTTTTACCGCAGTTAGAACATAAAATAGTGCCACTAAAGGTAAGTGTAAGCTCCCTACCTATAAATGCATTTAAGTCTACTAAGTGTTCACCTACAGGTAGGTGATATTGTACTGGTTCGGTTAAGCTTGATTTTAGTTTACGCAGTGTGCCTTGCATCTTTACTTGGCCCCTAAAGATGTTAAAAAGAGGAGTCTAACATTTTTAAGCTATATTGGCTTTTTAAGAAGTGTAAATAGTCGGTGTAAGGCAGTGCTTTTGCGTATAAATAACCTTGGGCGCAATCAGCGTTCATATCTTTGAGTAAGTGATGGATTTTTTGGGTTTCTACCCCCTCAATTGTTATTGATAAATTAAGCTTATGTGCCATATCAATGGCTGTTTGTACAATAACTTGGTGAGTTGGATTATTAGGTAAATCAAAAACAAATGACTTATCTATTTTAAGTTCACTAAAGTGATAGTTAACCAAGTAACTCAGTGACGCGTAACCTGTTCCAAAGTCATCAAGAACGACTTTAATCCCTAATGCAGTTAACTCGTCAACTAATTTAATTAATGCCTCTTGGCTCTCTACAAAAGCTGATTCGGTCAGTTCAAATTTTAGTAAATGAGCAGGGACTTGGTATTTAATTAAAATATTTTCTACTTTTTCGGCTAAGTTATTAATCGTTAAATTTTTAGCGCTCAAATTTACGCTAATAGTGTGATCAACGTAGCCATTTTTTGTAAATTCAACAATATCTATACAAGCTTGTTCAATAACCCATAGGGTTAGTTCATTAATAATGCCAGTGTGTTCAGCAAGTATGATTAATTCTTCAATTGATAAGTTGCTGTAAGCTGGATCGGGCCAGCGTAATAGAGCTTCTGCACCACTTATTTGGTTGCTCAGTAAATTAATTTGCGGTTGGTAGTAAAGCGCGAGTTGATTTGTTTTGATTGCTTGTTGCAACTGAGCCGCTAAAGCAACGTCCATAATCAAGTTATTTCCGTTCGACGATGATCCTATTTGATTAAGGCTGCTTTTTGCTTGTTCAAGGGCTAAATAACCACGCTTTAACCAATATTCAAAATCGTTACTTTTACCCGCAGAGCTAATACCTATACTGTAATTAAGTTGCAGGTTTAATCCTTTAATTTCATATTGCTTAGGTAGGCGACTAATTATTTTAGTTAGTAGTGCCTCTAGCATTTCTTGGTTTTGTGTTTTAGTAGAGATAAAGGCAAATACACCACTGCTCAAATCGGCTAAGCGTGGACTGGTGTTTAAATCTGTTTCGAGATTTGTAAATTCGCGTTCGTGGCTTAGTTTTAATTCAAGCTCTTTGGCTATATATTTTATAAGTGTGTAGCCCTGAGAAGAGGTAATAATAGTATTTAGCGAATTAAAGTGCCGTATCTTTATTAAACATAAAGTTGTTAAGCGATTTTGGCTTTGTAGTGCCATAAATGCTTGTTTTAGCTTAGAGCTATTAAGTAATCTTGTTTGTTGTGTGTGCGTAGCATGGTAAAGCGCACGTTCTCGCTGATACCTTACCCGGTCTGCTAATGCCATTGCCATTAAAATAACTTCACACAAAATAGCGACTAAAAAGGCATGGCGGGTTGTAAAGGTATACGGTAAAACGCCAGTGAGTTCCATGGGTTGAATTGCGGCACCAAATATTAGTGGTATCCATGAAAAAACATAAAACTTAGCCCATCTAAAACCACTACGTAACTTGTTATATATTAAAATAATACAGGTAATATAAAGTAGTACCATTACACCAAAAAATATAGGAGCCGCTATGTTTTCGGGAATAAACAAGCTACATACAGCAAGAATAAACATAAGCCAAAGTAGAGCTATGCTCATTTTGTAACGCCAGCATTTATCCTTATGGTAGCGCAAAAACATGGTGCAAAAAGCAAGGGTGAAAAAAGCGACCCCATAATTACTAAACACGACCTGTTCGTTAATAAGGAGCTGCCAGTGATTAGGCCATATATAAAAACCAAAACCTAATACAGCCCCCATTAGCGTAATAGCGCTGATGATATAGCCAATATAAATTAAATAAACACGGTCTTTTATGCCAAAATAAAGCACCAAGTTATAAAGTGCAGCCATTAATAGCACGCCTACAAAAATTCCCCAGATCCCGGCTTGGGAGCGCACTAAGTCAATAAATTCTTTATCGCGATATAAGTTTACAGGTGTTTTACTTATGCCGATTGTGTCTATTTTCATTACTAGGCGCTGTGACGATTTTCTTTCTACTAAAAAACGAATATGCGGCACGCTGTATTCAAATAAAGAGAGGGACTCTTCTTTATCGCCGAGTTTGTATGTTTCAATTAGTTTGTTGTTTTTATCGAGGCGATAGACCGTAAGGTGATCGACCATAGGGTTGTCAAAGTGTGCTACAACGTTTTGCTTGTTGAGACTTTTGTTTTCTAAATCAAGAAACAACCAATAGTTTTGCTGGCTAAAACTCCAAGGAACATCTGAAAATGGTTGATGAGTTAGTAATTCAGGCTGGTTAATGATGGTGTCGAATGTTTTAGTTTTGGTTTCGTCAATATAGTAGGCGTAATCGAGATACATTGGAGCTGTTTTATCAATTGTATATCGTGTAGGCACGATTAAGTTTGATGCCAATGTACTGATTATAAAAAATATAAATATCAGTATGGCAACAGCAATTGCATGATAACGTAAAGTTCTTAGTTCCAACGTTTGCGCACTTATAAAGCCCTTTTAAATAGTGTAGCACTATAAAAGCGCAGGTAAACTGCGCTTTTATAGTTAAATTAATTAATAAAACCAATAAGTTTCTATCAGTATATTAATTTATTGCTCGCGAGCAATGGCTCTATAAGCAATATCAGTACGGTATTCCATACCATTCCAGCTAATTTGTTTAACAAGCTCATAAGCACGCTGCTGCGCTTGCGTAACGGTGTTACCAAGTGCTGTTGCGCACAATACGCGACCGCCTGCGGTTACTACGTCATTGCCACTTTGCTTAGTACCTGCATGAAACACTTTTTCACCCGCAGGGTAGTCAACTTGTAGCCCCGAAATAGTATCACCTTTAGGGTAATCACCTGGGTAACCTTTAGCAGCAAGAACAACACCAACGGCTGCGCGTGGGTCAAACTCAATCGTTGTTTTATCAAGTTCTACACGGTTAGCAGCTTCAATCAATTCAACTAGGTCTGATTGTAAACGTAGCATCATTGGTTGAGTTTCAGGATCACCAAAGCGACAGTTGTACTCAATCACTTTAGGGGTGCCTGTTTCGTCAATCATCAAACCTGCGTATAAAAAGCCTGTGTATGGATGGCCCTCGCTTGCCATCCCTTCTACCGTAGGGTAAATAACTTCGTTCATAATACGCTGGTGGATTTCATCCGTAACAACTGGCGCAGGTGAGTATGCACCCATGCCACCCGTGTTAGGACCGGCATCGCCATTATAAGCGCGTTTATGGTCCTGACTGGTAGCAAATGGTAATACGTTTTTGCCATCAACCATTACAATGAAAGAGGCTTCTTCACCGTCTAAAAACTCTTCGATAACAACACGGCTTCCCGCATCGCCAAAAGCATTACCCGCAAGCATATCGCGAATAGCATCTTCGGCATCGGCTTCCGTCATTGCTACAATTACGCCTTTACCCGCAGCTAAACCATCTGCTTTTACAACAATTGGCGCGCCTTTTTCTTTTAAATAAGCAAGGGCTGGGTCAATTTGTTCAAACGTTTGATAATCGCCAGTTGGGATTTTATGACGGGCTAAAAAGTCTTTAGTAAACGATTTAGAACCTTCAAGCTGAGCGGCACCCGCCGTTGGTCCAAAAATAGCCATGTTATGTTCACGAAACTTATCAACAACACCTAAAACTAACGGTATTTCAGGGCCTACAATTGTAAGCTCTACCTTATTTTGTTGTGCAAAACTAAGTAAACCGTCTAGGTCGTCAACATTTATTGCGACGTTTTCAAGCTTTGGTTCAAGTGCAGTACCTGCATTACCAGGGGCTACAAATACGGTGTTTACTTTAGTGTTTTGAGCAGCTTTGAACGCAAGAGCGTGTTCGCGGCCGCCGCTGCCAATGACTAAAACATTCATGGCGTAAATTCCTATTTAAAGCGGTTTTTTAAATTTCAGCGTCATGCGGTCGCTTTCACCAATGGCTTTATATTTGTCAGCATCTTGTTCGCCGAGTCTTAAGCTTGGTGGTAGCGTCCATACACCTTTAGGGTGATCGGCTGTATCTTTTGGATTTGCATTTATTTCACTGCTTGCTACTAATTCAAATCCAGCTTGTTTAGCAAGGTCGACTACGTAGCTCTGCTTCATATAACCTGATGTTTTTTGATCTTCGTCAGCACGTTCTTCAGCTAAACGGTGTTCAACTAAACCTAGTGTACCACCTGGTTTAAGGGCTTTATAAAAAGCTTGGAATGCACTTAATGCACCGCTTTTATCTTTGCCCATATACCAGTTATGTACATTACGGAAAGTTAGCACCATATCGGCACTGCCAGCTGGCGCAATATCTAAATGTGTTACAGGTGCAAACTCAGTAATTTTAACGCTACTAAAGCGCTCATCTTCAGCCACTTTTTGTTTAAAGCCCGCAAGAGAGCGTTGGTAGTAGCCAACTGATGAATCAGCAGGAAAGTGCGCGGCATAATAAGTGCCTTGCTCTTTTAGTGCTGGCGCTAAAATTTCACTATACCAACCACCGCCTGGCGCAATTTCAACAACTGTCATAGTAGGTTTAAAGCCAAAAAATGCAAGTGTCTGAGCCGGGTGTCGGTATTCGTCACGAACGCTGTTTTTAGCACTGCGCTCACTTGATTGAAGTGCATGTTCAAGACTCGATTCGTGGTTATGGCTAAGCGCCATAGTCGATGTCATCGTTAGTGTGGCTACAAGTAGCGATTTTAGCGCAAATTTCATCGTTTGTTCCTTCACATTATAATTTTAAATAGGTTATTGAATAATCAGAATACGTGAATTTATAGCAAACAAAAAGGGTTAAACCAACGTTTAACCCTTTGTGTGATTAGTGGCGGAAATGGCGCATACCAGTAAGCACCATTGCCATGCCAGCTTCATCAGCAGCTGCAATCACTTCTTCATCACGCATTGAGCCACCTGGCTGAATTACCGCAGTAATACCAGCGGCGGCGGCGGCGTCAATTCCATCACGGAATGGGAAGAACGCATCAGACGCCATAACTGAACCTTTAACTTCAAGGTTTTCGTCTGCTGCTTTTATGCCTGCAATTTTAGCTGAGTATACGCGGCTCATTTGACCTGCGCCTACACCAATGGTCATACCGTCACGGGCATAAACAATTGCGTTTGATTTAACAAACTTAGCTACTTTCCAGCAAAATAGTAAATCTTTAAGTTCTTGCTCTGTAGGTTGACGTTTAGAAACAACTTTTAAGTCGCCTTGCGTTACCATACCTAAATCGCGGTCTTGAACTAATATACCGCCGTTAACGCGTTTAATATCTTGGCCAGCGGCTTTACCTGTCCACTGTCCACATTCTAGTAAACGAACGTTCTTTTTAGCTTCAACAATTTTTGCAGCGTCGTTCGAAATACTTGGTGCAATAATGACTTCAACAAACTGACGGTCAACAATTGCTTGTGCAGTTGCTGCATCAAGCTCTCGGTTAAAGGCAATAATGCCACCAAATGCTGATGTAGGGTCTGTTTTAAAGGCGCGCTCGTATGCTTGTAAAATGTTATCTCCAATTGAAACACCGCATGGGTTAGCATGTTTTACAATTACGCACGCAGGTACGTCAAATTCTTTAACACATTCAAGTGCTGCATCGGTATCTGCAATGTTGTTAAACGAAAGGGCTTTACCTTGCAATTGGGTTGCTGTTGCAACTGATGCTTCAGCAATGTCACTTTCAACATAAAAAGCAGCATCTTGATGTGAGTTTTCACCGTAACGCATATCTTGCTTTTTAGTAAACTGCATATTGATAGTACGTGGGAATTTAGTCTCTACAGCAGCTTCCTCGGTGTAATCAGGAACCATTTTACCGAAGTAGTTAGCAATCATGCCATCGTATTGGGCAGTGTGCTCGTAAGCAGCAATCGCTAAATCAAAGCGTGTTTTATAGGTAGTAGAGCCATTGTTGTTTTGCATTTCACTAATAACACGGTCGTAGTCGCACGCGTTTACCACGATTGTTACATCTTTGTGGTTTTTAGCCGCTGCACGAACCATAGTAGGGCCGCCAATATCAATATTTTCAATAGCATCTTCAAGGCTGCAGTTTTCTTGAGCGACAGTATTCGCAAAGGGGTATAAGTTAACTACAACTATATCGATAGCAGAAATATTGTTATCTGCCATTACGCTTTCATCTTGTCCGCGACGGGCTAATATGCCGCCGTGAATTTTTGGATGAAGTGTTTTTACGCGACCATCCATGATTTCAGGATGACCTGTGTGATCTGAGACTTCAGTCACTTTTATGCCATTATCAGCAAGTAGTTTACATGTGCCACCAGTTGACAGTATATCAACACCTTGCGCTTCTAGTGCGCGGGCAAATTCAACAATACCGGTTTTATCAGACACACTTAATAGTGCGCGACGAATGGGACGATGAGTATCCATTGTAGTTTGATTTCCTCAGTTAATGAGCTAGCTTAGAAGCGGGCATTTTAACTGATTACAATTCAAAAAACGACTTATAAAGCGTCAATAAGGGTGAGCATTTCGCAACTCGGCTATCAAATCACGGGCATAAAAAAAGCACCCTAAGGTGCTTTTTTTTGCATAATACCAGTTGTATTGGATTAGTAAGTAGTTATAACGATGGAAAAACAAGTCTATAACAAGGTAAAAATTTTGCTGTGTAGTTATTCTACATAAGAAACTTTTAACGACGTTATGTGCTTGTTTAGCTCGTTAGAATGCTTACGCTTTCAATATAATTGGTATTAGTTCATGCCGTATTTTTTAAGCTTTTTACGTAAAGTACCACGGTTGATACCTAGTAAAATTGCTGCACGAGTTTGGTTACCACGTGTATATGTCATTACTTCTTCAAGTAATGGCGCTTCTAGCTCAGAAAGAACAAGGTCGTAAACGTCTTGCACATCTTGACCGTTAAGCTGCTTTAAATAGTGGTGAACAGCTTTCTTCACTGCATCACGCA
Organism: Pseudoalteromonas sp. BSi20652; assembly: GCF_000239855.1. Taxonomy (GTDB): domain Bacteria; phylum Pseudomonadota; class Gammaproteobacteria; order Enterobacterales; family Alteromonadaceae; genus Pseudoalteromonas. Next base: position 14,000 of record NZ_BADT01000182.1, read on the forward strand.
ATGGCTGCGGTTTCTCGTGTGACTGAACATGAGGGTTAGTGATAAATGGAGAAGTCACGTTTTGTTCGAACATTATTAAGTCTCTTTCTTTCTTATTTAGCTGCTAGTGTTTTAAAGTATTGCTCTAATGCGTCAACTTGTGCCTGTGAGTTGTCGAGCGCATTAAATACTCGCCTAAACTGACCATCACTGTCATGCGTTTGCAAATACCAAGATACATGTTTGCGAGCAATTCGCGCGCCCATTGGTTCACCGTAAAACATATGAAGATTAGTTAAATGCTCCATTAAAATACTCCGCACCTCTGCTATAGCAGGTGGTTGTAAATGTTCCCCAGTTCGCAAATAGTGGTCTATCTCCCTAAATATCCAAGGGCGACCTTGGGCGGCTCTGCCAATCATGATGGCATCTGCACCCGTATAGTCTAATACCTGTTTTGCTTTTTCTGGTGATGTAATATCACCATTGGCAACAACAGGGATCGACACTGAACGTTTTATATCCCTAATCGTGGCGTACTCAGCATCACCTTTGTACATACATGCGCGTGTACGCCCATGTACAGCAAGTGATGCAATGCCATAACGTTCAGCTATTCTCGCAATCTCTACACCATTACGGTTATCCGGATCCCATCCTGTACGGATTTTAAGTGTCACAGGTATATCGACAGCATTAACGACTGCATCAATAATCTCTTCCACAAGTTCAGGAAACTGTAATAAGGCTGAGCCTGCGAGTTTCTTGTTCACTTTTTTTGCTGGGCACCCCATATTGATATCTATGATCTGTGCACCATTAGCAACATTGAATTGTGCGGCCTGCGCCATAAGCTCAGGGTCTGCTCCTGCAATTTGCACTGCGCGTATACCCGATTCACCGCTGTGATCCATACGGTTCATCGACTTTTCTGTTTTCCAAACCCTAGGATTAGACGATAGCATTTCAGAAACAGCTAGCCCTGCGCCTAAACGACGGCAAAGTTGTCTAAATGGTCTGTCTGTAATGCCAGCCATTGGCGCGACAATTACATTATTCTCAAGTTGGTATTTACCGATACGCACTATATTCAATAGGCCTCTTTTCAAGGGGCGCTAAGTTTACGGTTTTTTTCACAAAAATCAAAGGCTATAAATTGAACAAAAGTGACTTTTTTTTGCCCTTTTCGTATTGACATTTGATAACCATATGACAAGTAGGTTGATTTGTTTGAAATTCATACAGATTTTATTTTCTACACAATAATCAGAAAACTTTTAATATGTAAAAAAATAGTAAAGCCTGTTAAATACAGGCTTTACATGGGAGTTTTGAGTTAATGCTCTAAATTTGATTGTGCGATTTATTAGGTCTTTTTAGTACCACTTATTCGGGTCCAATCACCTTCAACTGCAATATCATCGAGTTCAATAAACGGCGCATAAATATCTGCAACTGATTGTGCTTGTTCTTCTAAGATACCCGACATGGCAATTTTGCCATCTGGTTTTAATAATCCTAAAATAACACTGTGCAGTTCGCGAAGGGGTTGCGCTAAAATATTAGCTACTACAATATCAGCGCTAAACTCTGGCTGGTTTTCTGGTAGGTATACTTCAAGTTTGTCAGCAACGCCATTTCGGTTAGCATTATCAAGACTTGCTTCGAGTGCCTGAGGGTCAATGTCGATACCAATCATACGCTCTGCGCCGAGCTTTATAGCTGCTATGCCTAATATGCCTGAGCCACAACCAAAATCAACAACGGTTTTACCTGTTAGGTCTTGGCTTTCAAGCCATTTAAGACACAGTGCAGTTGTTGCATGTGTGCCCGTGCCAAAAGCTAGGCCAGGGTCAAGCAGTACATTTACTGCATCAGGATCTGGAATGTCGCGCCAGCTTGGACAAATCCATAGCTTTTCACCAAATTGAATAGGGTGGAAGTTATCCATCCATTCACGTTCCCAGTCTTTATCCTCAAGCTGCTCTATTTTGTATACTAAGTTGTCTTTTAGTTCATCATGGCGTTTCAATAACGCAACGACTGCATTCATATCGTAATTAGCTTCAAACAAGCCAATTACTGTTGTATCAGCCCAAAATACAACGGTGCCAATTTTGGGTTCGTAAATAGGGGTGTCTTTTGCGTCAATAAAGGTTACTGAAGCACTACCTGCTTCCATTAATAGGTCACTTACTGCATCTGCTGTTGCAGCATTGGCGTTAATACGAATTTGGATCCAAGCCATGATTATTTCCTTCAAATAGAAAAAAGGCCGCTATAGCGGCCTTTTTAGTTTATATAGTAGCGCTAAACTATTTAGCGTCTAAAAAGCTTTTCAGTAAATCTGAGCGAGAAGGGTGGCGTAATTTACGCAGCGCTTTCGCTTCTATTTGACGAATACGTTCACGTGTTACGTCAAACTGTTTACCTACTTCTTCTAAGGTGTGGTCGGTATTCATATCAATACCAAAACGCATACGTAGTACTTTAGCTTCACGGGCTGTTAGGCCTGCAAGTACATCGTTAGTTGCGCCACGAAGAGACTCCATTGTTGCCGAATCGATTGGCGAATCAATAGTTGTATCTTCGATAAAGTCACCTAAGTGAGAATCTTCATCATCACCGATTGGTGTTTCCATTGAAATTGGCTCTTTAGCAATCTTAAGTACCTTACGGATTTTATCCTCAGGCATCATCATGCGTTCTGCTAATTCTTCTGGATTTGGCTCACGACCCATTTCTTGTAACATTTGACGAGAAATACGGTTAAGTTTATTAATCGTTTCAATCATATGTACTGGAATACGGATTGTTCTTGCTTGGTCAGCAATAGAGCGAGTGATTGCTTGACGTATCCACCACGTAGCATAAGTAGAGAACTTATAACCACGGCGATATTCAAACTTATCAACTGCTTTCATCAGACCAATGTTACCTTCTTGAATTAAATCCAAGAATTGTAAGCCACGGTTTGTATATTTTTTAGCAATTGAGATTACAAGACGTAAGTTAGCTTCAACCATTTCTTTTTTCGCACGGCGTGCTTTCGCTTCACCAATGCTCATTCGACGGTTAATGTCTTTAATACGCTCAATGCTTAAACCTGTTGTTTGTTCAATAACAGATAATTTATTAATGCTACGAATGATTTCTGGCTTAACTTCTTCAAGTTTAGCTGAGTATTTTTCGTTACCTGAAATTTCTAAATCAACCCACGAAGCATCCGTTTCGTTGTTAGCAAAATGCTTAACGAACGTCTTTTTTGGTAATTTAGCAATTTGGACAGCTTGTTTCATGATGAGGCGTTCTTGAATGCGAACACGATCCATCATTTCACGCATGTTATTAACCATGCGATCAAACTGTTTAGGTATTAATTTAAAGGTTCTGAAAAGCTCACCGATTTCAAAAATGGCTGCTTGTGATTCAGGGTGCGAACGACCTTTAGCTTCAAACGTATCACGTGCTTTATTATATAAATCACGTAAATTTTCAAAATGAATACGGGCTTCTTCAGGATCTGGCCCTGTGTCTACTTCTTCTTCATCTTCGTCGTCACTATCAACATCATCTTTATCGTCTTTGTCATCATCAAGCTGTTTAGCGCTTAATTCTGAACCAATGTTAGTTGCTGAAATAGGTGCAGTGTCTTCATTCGGATCGATAAAACCAACAATAATGTCGCTTAAACGCATCTCTTCAGCTTCAAACTTATCCCACTGGTCAAGTAGGTAAGTGATGGCTTCTGGATATTCAGCAACAGAAATCTGTACTTGGTTAATGCCTTCTTCAATACGCTTAGCGATAACAATCTCGCCTTCACGGGTCAGAAGCTCAACAGTACCCATTTCACGCATATACATGCGTACCGGATCCGTTGTACGGCCGATTTCTTTTTCTACAGTTGCTAGGGCTGCAGCGGCAGCTTCAGCTGCGTCTTCGTCTGTCGTTGTTTCTTGCATCATTAATTCATCAGCATCAGGCGCGTTTTCGCTAACCTTAATACCCATATCATTAATCATGCTTATGATATCTTCTACTTGATCTGAGTCTATAATGTCTTGTGGAAGGTGATCATTTACTTCTGCAAAAGTTAAGTAGCCTTGCTCTTTACCTTTTTGAATCAGAAGTTTTAATTGTGACTGAGGAGTTGGATCCATAGAGATTTTTTCTTCCACTCTGATAAGTTGATACAACAGGCGCCATCATGTAGTTTGCATTAAAGCCAACTAGAATAACGTGACGCAGTGAATAGCGTAGTATAACAGTTTAAATCAATTTTGACTAGCTGTTAGTCGCTTTTAACGCTGTCATTAATAAATGACATTCAAGTCTTTCGTCGCTATTGAGACCTTGTGTCTTGTCCTTTATTAATAGGGTCTCAAGTCGATAATTTAAACACTGATCTTCAATAAATTTAAAAGTATTTTTAAAAACAGTCTCTAAACGCTCTTCATTTATTTCATGTTGCCAAGTGGCGAGCTTAATAAGAGGCTCATAATCGTCAGTATCTCTAAAAAATTCGAGTAGCTGAGCCGTAGTGATATTTTCTTTTTCAAGTGCTTGTTGCTGCAAGCGAAGCAGTAAACCAATACCCGCAATGTTCATTTGTGCAAGTTCTGGTAAGTAAGGAACGCTTTTAGCTAGGTTGGGGTGCTGAATTAAAATACCAATAGCCTGTCGCATTGGCGTTATTTTAAATTTTCGCTCAATGGAGTGCTGTTGTTTTGGTGTTTTTAAGCGATTATTAAGTTGTTCTCGAGTACGCCCAATTAATCGGCCTAATTGCTCTAAAATATTTTCTTGATAAAATTCACTCGGAATTTTTTCGATTAACGGCAATGCGGCACTAAGTAATTTTGCCTTGCCAGAATCAAGTGTTAAATCTATTTCGAGGCTTAATTTATTAAATAATACTTTAGTAAAATCATCGGCTTCACTTAAGCGTTGTTCAAACAGGTCTTTACCTTCTTTTTGTACTAATGAATCTGGATCTTCGCCATCAGGTAAAAACACAAAATTTAGCGCTTTACCATCATTTAAAAAAGGAAGTGCATTTTCAAGTGCTCGCCAAGCTGCATCACGCCCTGCACGGTCACCATCGTAACAACAAATAACGTTGTCAGTTGTTCTAAAAAGAGTGTGCATATGCTCGCTTGTTGTTGCGGTACCAAGAGCTGCAACTGCATATTCAATACCTTGTTCAGCAAGCGCAACTACATCCATGTAACCTTCAACAATAAGAACATGATCTAGCTTTTTATGCGCTTGTTTAGCCTCATACAAACCATACAATTCAAATCCCTTATGAAAAATACGGGTTTCTGGTGAGTTAAGGTACTTAGGACCTTGCTCGGCTTGCATAACACGACCACCAAAAGCAACTACACGTCCGCGCTTATCACGTATTGGGAACATTAAACGGTCGCGGAAAAAGTCGAATTGCCTGCCTGGTGTTTTTTCTGAGGCAAGCTTTAGCTCCACTAATTGTTCTTTTTGATCTTTGTTACGACCAAGTTGTAGGCATAAACCATCCCATTCACTTGGTGCATAGCCAATCATGAATTTTTTAACTATTTCACCGCTTAAACCACGGCCTTTTACATATTCAATAACGGCAGCCGAATTAGTGTGGTGTTTTAGTTGGTGCTGATAAAAGCGCGCAGTATGAAGCATTAAATCGTAGTCAGAGCGTTTTTGCGCTGCAGTGCGTTCAGGCCCTGAGCTTGTGCCTTGTTCGCGAGGAACATCTAAATTAAGTATGCTCGCAAGTTCTTCAATAGCATCAACAAATTCAAGTTTTTCATATTCCATTACAAACGAAATAGCGTTGCCATTGGCGCCACAGCCAAAGCAGTGATAAAACTGTTTATCTTGAGATACAGTAAATGAAGGCGACTTTTCGTTATGAAAAGGGCAGCATGCTTGATAGTCCTTGCCAGCTTTTTTAAGACCAACTTTTGAGTCTATCAGGTCGACAATATCGGTTCTGGCAAGTAAGTCGTCTATAAAATTACGTGGGATCTTTCCAGCCATTAGTAAAATAAAGTCCTGAGATAATGAGATGAATAACGAAATCGAAATTTACTTTTTATACTAACTTAACGTAAAAAATCATATTTTAACTTACCAAAATGACAGCTAAATAAATAGGGTAGGTATAAATAATTTCGTTTTAACGTTGGTTATTAATTTACTTTAAATAAACTTTAAACGAAGAAACCGAGCGCTAGGCTCGGTTTGCTTCAATCATACTTTAATGTATGTGGGCGTATTAGGCTGTTAATCGTTGCTTAATTAAACCAGAGATTTTACCCATATCGGCGCGACCTTCAGCTTTGCTTTTGATTATACCCATTACTTTACCCATGTCTTGCATACCTGCTGCGTTAGTATCAGCAATAGCCGCATCAATGAGAGCAATTATTTCTTCTTCACTCAATGCTTGAGGTAAGAAAGTTTCAAGTGCTGTAATCTCACTGGCTTCAATATCAGCTAAATCATCACGCCCAGCATCTTTGTACTGAGTGTAAGAGTCACGACGTTGTTTAACAAGCTTCACTATAACGGAGGTAATACCTGCGTCGTCTAGTTCTATACGCTCGTCAATTTCACGTTGCTTGATTGCAGCAAGTACCATACGAATAGGGTTAAGACGTAATTTGTCTTTAGCTCTCATCGCATCTTTTTGCGCATCTTTTAGCGTTATTAAAAGGCTCATTTATACAAGACCTAATATATTAGTATAATTTAACGCGACGTGCGTTATCACGAGAAAGTTTTTTCATGTGACGTTTAACTGCAGCAGCTTTTTTACGTTTACGTTCAGCTGTTGGTTTTTCATAGTGCTCGCGACGACGAACTTCTGAAAGGATTCCTGCTTTTTCACATGAACGCTTGAAGCGACGAAGTGCTACGTCAAACGGTTCGTTCTCTCTTACTTTAATTACTGGCATTAAAAATTCACCTACCTAAATTATGAGCGTTGCTCAAGTTGATCAAACATTGATCAAGTGGTTCAAAAATGGTGCGGTATTGTAATCCGAAGCAACACCACATGTAAAGGACAATATTAACAGAAACACATCATCTAAAACAGTATTAATTTGTTTGACGTTCATACAGCCTGCAGAATACTTGCCCCGCCTTTTTTCTTTAATTAACAACCAGTTACAGGGTGGTGTAAAGGTGTTTAATTCGGCTTCAACTTCTACATAAATTAATGCCTGGACGTTAAGCCAGTGGTTATTTTCTAATAAATCACAACTTATTTGCGCTAAATCTTTACGAAAAGGAGGGTCAACAAAGACAAGGTCAAAAGGTGTATTTGAGTTTTTTTGCTCTAAGAAAGACAATGAATTGGTATGTTTAACGTGTGCGTTGTCGAGCTTTAAAGTGCTAATGTTTTGTTCTAATTGCTTAGCAGCTAATGAGTCGAGCTCAATGAAAGTAGCGCTTTTAGCAAATCGAGATAGCGCTTCAAATCCTAAACCACCAGAACCAGCAAAACAGTCGAGTACATGTTTATCTCGGGTATCTTGCATTAACCAGTTAAATACAGTCTCTTTTATACGATCGGTCGTGGGTCTCAAACCTTGTACGTCTTTTACTGGAAGCTTGCGGCCACGAAATTGACCGCTAATTACTCTAATAAAGCCATCGCTGGATTTGCTAATCACTTTATTTTGCGTTGTTTTTTTTCTCATTTAGCTCACTAAAAAATGGTATCTAAGATTTAGCTCAGATAATATTGTACATAGATTATGTATAGCTTCATTTTTCATCCGCATTAAAAGTGTTACTATTTAGCATTCACGTTTTGAACGGTTGTTTGGCCGGCAACAATATTGCTAGGCATCGCCAAGCTATTTTCAAATTTTAGTTTATCAGATTTTTATAAGTGGTTATTAGCAAGTATGGCAAAAAAAATAAATTCCTGTCTTGGTTTGGTTTTGGTAAGTCAGATGAGAAGCAAGCAGAACAAATAAACGAGACTGATAATCAACAAGCGTTGGCACAGCAACAAGAGGCCGAACACTTAGAAAAAGCGCGTGTAGATGCTGAACAGTCAGAAGCTTTACGTCTTGAAGAAGAGCGAAGTGCGGCTGAAAAGATTGAAGCCGAACGTCTAGAAAAAATGAGATTTGCTGATGAAAAACGCGAAGCAGAAGAGACTGAGAAATTAGCAATTGAGAAAGCAAATGCAGAGTTATTAGCGAAAGAACAGGCTAATGCCCAAGCGCAGCATTTACAACAGCAAACTCGTTTGGCAGAACAAGAAGCGCAAATGCTTCTTGAGCAAGAGCTAATTGCTGCAGAAAAAGCGGAAATTGACCGTTTAGAACAAGCAAGACTTGCTGATGAAAAACGCGAAGCAGAAGAGGCTGAAAAGTTAGCAGTTGAGAAAGCAAATGCAGAGCTATTAGCAAAAGAACAAGCGGATGCTCAAGCACAACAAGTTCAGCAGCAAATACGCTTAGCGGAACAAGAAGCGCAAATGCGCCTTGAACAAGAACGTGTTGCGGCTGAAAAAGCAGAAGCTGCACGCTTAGAGCTGGCACGTATTGAAGCAGAGCAAGCAGAAGCTGCACGATTAGAGCT
>NZ_BADT01000181.1 GCF_000239855.1 Pseudoalteromonas sp. BSi20652
AGTTAATAAAACTCAAATACTCACATCAAAAACAATCGCCTCGTCAAATTAGTGACTTATTTAATTTAATAAAACATACAACAGAAATAAATACAGTTGAATTTAAGCTACTGGAGAAAATAGAGCAGTGGTGGTTAGAATGGTATTTTGCTCTTCAAATGCAAGAGCAGCTTTCAGGTGAAAGTAGAGATATGCCAATGAGCTTGTTATCGCAAAGTACTCTCAATCCAATGCGAAAACATGAAATAAGTCACTATGCTAAATTATTTACAGTATTACCAATGCCTATTTGTAATGTATGTTCTAAAACAGGGGATATTTTAAAAGTAAATCAGCGTTTTGTAGATGTGTTTGGCTATACGGTTGAAGATGTTCCTAACCTTAATATTTGGTGGAAAAAAGCTTATCCTGATCCGCATTATAGAGAAAGTGTGCAATCTCTTTGGGCTAATGCGCTAAAAAAAGCAAAAAGTACAAATAATGATATTTCAGCTGATAACTATAGAGTAGCGTGTAGTGATGGCACACACGTGGTTATGGAAGTATCGGGTATTAATATTGGTGAAGAATATCTAGCTGTATTTAATGACGCAACTGAACGTTTAGAGGCTGAAGATATTTTAAGAGACATGGCTTTTTTAGATGCGCTAACAAAAATAGCAAATAGACGCCGGTTTGATGAAAAATTAATTCATGAATTTAATAAAGCTAAAGAGTGTGCAGGGGAGTTATCGATAATTATTATTGATGTTGATTTATTTAAACAATTTAATGATAGATACGGACATATTGCTGGCGATGCCTGCTTATATGATGTCGCGCAAACCATTGCTTCTGCGGTTAACAGGCCAGAAGACTTTGTTGCCAGATACGGTGGTGAAGAATTTGTTATTTTACTGCCCGATACAAACAGACAAGGATCATTATTCATAGCCGAGCAAATACAAAAAGCAATTGAAGGGTTAGCAATTGTACATGAGGGAAGTTATAGCGGATTTTTATCAGTCAGTATGGGTATAAATACTTTAAATGGTCACTACAAAGGTAATGAAGTTAGCTTTGTTAAAGATGCTGATACTGCACTTTATTATGCAAAGGAGCAGGGGCGTAATTGTATAGCTTTAAGTCCTGAGCATTAACTTAAGTTTAATTAATTGCTTTGAGCTCAATTAAAAATTGTTTCTAGGCTCAAAGCTGGTCGCGTAAGGCTATCGCTAATACACCTCAATACTAGTTCGCTTCTTAATGGAAGCGAGTTAATATCATCAAATGAATACCAGTCAGCGGCCAATATATCAGTATCAACTGGTTTTAGTTCGTTACTTTCGTTTACACCGTCAAATAAAAAACAAAAACGTAAATAGTGAACGCCATTCGCTGCATGCAAATTATAGACGCCTAAAAAACCAATGGGCTCAAGCGATAAGCCTGTCTCTTCAAATAACTCTCTACTTGCTGCTTGTGCAAGCGTTTCATTTTGTTCTAAGTGACCTGCAGGTTGGTTATAACAAATTTTTTTTGTAAATTTGTCGCGTTCTTTTACTAGTAGGAATGTATTTTGCTTTTTTACTATTGCAGCAACCGTTACATGTGGTTTATGCATCTACCAGTCCTTTAATCACCTTGTATTCACCCGAATCAATATCATCTAATGTATAATTACCAATACTGTAGCGAATGAGTCGAAGTGTCGGGTGACCAATATGGGCAGTCATGCGACGAACTTGTCTGTTTTTGCCTTCATTAATTGTAATACTTAGCCAAGTGGTAGGAATTGCTTTTCTCTCGCGTACAGGGGGATTACGCGCCCAAATTATAGGCTCATCAATTATTTTAACGTTAGCAGGGAGTGTTAGCCCGTCTTTAAGTTTTACGCCATTACATAAATTATTAATTGATTCACTCGTTGGTTCACCCTCAACTTGTGCCCAGTAGGTTTTATTGGTTTTTTTATCAGGTGCAGTTAAGGTGTTTTGTAATTTCCCGCAGTTTGTTAAAAGTAATAAACCTTCACTGTCTCTGTCTAACCTTCCTGCTGCGTATACTTCTTTAATAGGGATAAACTCAGCAAGCGTTTGCCTGTCTGCATCATCTGTAAATTGGCATAGCACATCAAACGGTTTATTGAATAACACAATTTTTCTGTCTTTGGACGCTATTTGTGGCTTTATTTCTCTCTTACCTGAAGGCGCCTTGTTAAGTGCACTGCGTGAATAAGTACGCCCTGTACTTCTTTTTGGCTTGGCTTGTGTTGCTTGATTATTGTCTGATTTAGCTCTCATTATATGCACCTAGCTGGTTTTGGTAATCCGGCAATTTTTGTTGCTTGCTTGGCAGGGCCTTTAGGAAATAATTTATATAAATAAAGGCTATTTCCTTTGTCTTCACCGAGTGCTTTAGCCATTGCTTTTACAAGCATTCTAATTGCTGGGCTGGTGTTATATTCAATATAAAAATCACGAACAAAGTTAATTACCTCCCAGTGTTGAACGCTAAGGTTAATGTTTTCTTGAGTAGCAATTACAGGTGCAAGCTCCTTTGACCATAAAGTATGGTCAAGTAAATAGCCTTGTTTGTCGGTTTCAATCTGTTGGTTGTTAAATTCAAGCATGAGTTACCACGTAATTGATTGGTTAGTTGATAAAGTCAGTGCTACAAAGTCTTCATAGCTAATGGCTTTATCGTTATCTGTTAATTTTATTGCACGTATTTGCGCGTCTTGTTCAAGTATTAACAGTGTATCTGCAAATTGCCTAAATTGTTTTTTTGCAAAGCAGGCATCACCAACAAGTAGCACGTTATCGTCTGATAAAATTAAATTTTCTAGCTGATTTGCGCAGTAATAGTTAAGCGGCTTAGAAAAAATATGTAATGTACTCATAAATTCACCACATGTTGCTGCGCTTTGATTAATGTTTGTTGTTGGCTAAAGTTAAGTGCCTTTGCCTCTATGAGTAAATCATGTTTATTTAAACCATAATCAAGCAATGATTTTTCACACACGTAAATGTTTTCAACATCATAAATTTCGAGTGTTTTAATATTTTTAAAAAAGTCTTTTAAGCCAATATTGTTTGGTAACTGATGCTTTTTTAAAGCCAAAACAGCGGGGCCACTGAACAACCAACTCACATTTTGGTCAACGGCAGCAAAAATCAATGTCATATCAAGTGCATCACGAATGTTTAAATCGTCAAATGGGCTGCACTGACTCATTACTAATACGTTTATCATTTAAATTGCACCCATTTATCTGCATCAGATGCAAGCATTGCAAATTCAGCTAACCCTGCGACGGCAAATACACCTGTGTTTTTAATATCTAACCCGCGTTTTTCAGCGGCGGTAACACACAGCATTAAATTTAGTTTTTGATCGGCGAGTTGCTGCCAAAGTGCTGATATTTGAAGTTCGTCTGAGGATAAATCAAAGTGGGTAGATGCATGATAAATTCCTTGCTGGTATAAAAAAATAGCATCAATGGTGTGCCCTTGGGCTAAACATGCATGCGCAAACTTAACAATGCGTTGCGTGGTATCGTGATCGGATGGTGGTGTATGTAATGAAAGAACAAAACGTGACAAAACAATTCCAGTAAAAAAGCCCCAATTAAGGGGCTATTTTAACAGAACTATTTAATTAGTCATCACTTGCGCCAAGTAGAGCAAGCAAAGACGTAAATAAGTTATATACGCTTAGGTATAAAGACACGGTTGCACGAATGTAGTTAGTTTCGCCGCCGTTTATGATTCGGCTTGTATCGAATAAAATCAAACCAGACATGATCAATACAACTGCCGCATTAAGCACCATAAACATCAATGAACTGCCAACAAAAATATTAACTATGCTAGCTACAATCACAACGATTAAGCCAACAGTTAAAAAGCCACCCATGAATGAGAAGTCTTTTTTAGTGTTCAGTGCATAAGCAGATAAACCAAAAAAGATAAGCGCAGTAGAGCCTAACGCTTGCATAATAAGCATTGGGCCATTAGACATTGCAGCATAATGGTTAAGCAATGGACCTAAGCCTGCCCCCATTAAACCTGTGAAAGCAAACACCCAAAATACACCAGATGCTGTATCTGCTTTTTTATTTACAACAAATAATAAACCGAACGAAACAAGTGTAAACACAATTCCCATAAAGTAAGGTAATTGTAGTGCCATTGAAATACCGGCTGTAACAGCACTGAATGCAAGTGTCATAGCTAGTAAAAAGTAGGTGTTTTTAAGTACCTTGTTTGTTTCAATGGTAGACATTACCGGTTTCGCGGTATTGTACGATTGATTAAACGCCATTGTAGAGCTCCTTTAAGTGAAACGTGTGTGTTTCGATAATTTAACTAAAATTAGATTACCAACTCTTATATGTTTGGGCAAACCTTTGTAGATCAATAGAGTTAAATATTTAAATAAAAGTGTATTGGAGGCTAAATTAAAAACATTTTGTTCTAACTTTAGACAAATTAATTGTTTTTTATGCACTTAAACAATTAATTTAAAAAAAGCTTCACAAAAGGGATAGGTTTCCCTATTATGCAGGCCGTGCGG
>NZ_BADT01000180.1 GCF_000239855.1 Pseudoalteromonas sp. BSi20652
CAGGTATACCCAGTGCTATTAACGTAAAGTACTTAGCAATAACGTAGTCTTCGCAATCACCCATACCAACACCTAAACTTTCTAGCGGAGTAGCCCAGTAATCTTTTTGTTGCCACAGCTCATCGTCGTTTTTATATTTTATGTGTTTATTAAAAAAATCGTTAACTAAATGAATTTGTTGCCACTCGCTTTTACCTTGGCTGCTATCAATAAAACTAAGCCAATTTTTTATACGTGTGTAGCCTTCATTACCATATTGTTGTTGTGCACGATTTATTATATCGCTGTTACGCAAATGCAAAAGCATGTCTTGCGCACATACAAAAAACGATATAAAAATTAAAATGCAAACAAATAAGCGCACACGTCTTCCCTTAAGTTAAATTACCCTAATAATTAAACGCCACAAGTATAGTATTATTAGCATTAAAAAGGTAGCTAATGAAAATGCCGCAACAGCACCAATTTAGGGCGATGCACAGTTATTTTGGTGCAACAAAAAATTAACAAAAAACAATATAAAAGGATGCTATATTAGTTGAGTACATTATTGTGTTGTGTATAATAATTAAGGCACACGGTATGTGATTTACGTTAAAAGGACTTAAGCTCTTGCTTGTCCTTTTTTGTGGTTTTTTAAAAAAATAAAAAGGAATTAAAGTGAAAGTATTAAAAAGCAGTTCTCCCTGTTGCCGGTTTAGGTACTCGTATGTTGCCAGCCACAAAAGCCATTCCAAAAGAAATGCTCCCCCTGGTAGACAAACCTTTAATTCAATACGTAGTTAACGAAGCTGTAGCCGCTGGCATAAAAGAAATTGTGCTTGTTACACACGCTTCAAAAAACTCAATTGAAAACCACTTTGACACAAGCTTTGAGCTAGAAGCTACACTAGAGGCACGCGTAAAACGCAGCCTACTAGAAGAGGTTCGCTCAATAGTACCAAAAGATGTAACCGTAATTTCGGTTCGCCAATCTGCACCTTTAGGCCTTGGCCACGCAGTACTTGCCGCTAAACCAATAGTTGGCAATAACCCATTTGCCGTAATGTTACCCGACGTAATTATAGATAAATACAAATCAAACCCAAAAACCGATAACCTAAGCCAAATGATTGACCGGTTTGACCAAACAGGCCACAACCAAGTAATGGTAGAGCCTGTGCCTCAAGAGCAAGTACACCAATATGGTGTAGTTGACCTAGCAGGCATAAAAATTAACGCGGGCCAAAACGCAATAATTAAAAACATGGTAGAAAAGCCAGATACCGATGAAGCACCAAGCAACTTAGCTATTACAGGGCGTTATGTTGTATCGCCTACCATTTGGGATTTACTAGAGTACACACCTCCTGGTGCCGGTGGCGAAATACAACTTACCGATGCATTACTACAATTACGCCACCTAGAAACACTTGAAGCGTACCATCTAAAAGGACAGTCGCACGATTGTGGTTCTAAATTAGGCTATATGCTTGCCAATGTAGAATATGCAATGCAATCAAGCCATATGGGTGAAGAGTTTACCAAAGCAGTTAAAAAACTGGTTTCGTAACTTACTTGTATAAATCACAATCAAATTTAATTTGTATTTAACGGTAATATTTAAACGCCAAAACAGCAGTGCCTGAAATTAAATTAATAAAGTAAATTTAAAGGATTCTTACAAATGAAATATTTAGTAACCGGTGCCGCAGGTTTTATCGGTAACTTTGTGGCTGAGCGCTTATGTAACGATGGCCACGAAGTAGTAGGGCTAGATAACCTAAACGATTATTACGATCCGGCGTTAAAATATGCAAGGCTTGAGCGTATTAAACACCTTACGCAATTTCGTTTTGTAAAAATGGATTTAGCCGACAGAGACGGCATAGCCAATTTATTTAAAGATGAAAAATTTGACCGCGTTATACACCTAGCAGCGCAAGCTGGCGTGCGTTACTCAATAGAAAATCCAATGGCATATATCGATTCTAACTTAGTGGGCACGGCTACTATTTTAGAAGGGTGTCGCCATAATAAAGTACAGCATTTAGTGTATGCATCATCAAGCTCTGTATATGGCATGAACGAAAAAATGCCATTTTCGACTGATGATGCAGTAGACCACCCGGTATCGCTATATGCGGCAACTAAAAAATCAAATGAGTTGATGGCGCATAGCTATAGCCACCTATACGACCTGCCAACAACAGGGTTGCGCTTTTTTACAGTGTATGGCCCGTGGGGTCGCCCCGATATGGCCCCGTACTTATTTACCGATGCAATATTAAACAACCGAGAAATTAAAGTATTTAATAACGGCAAAATGAAACGCGACTTTACCTACATAGACGACATTGTAGAGGGCATTATTCGCATTCAAGATGTAGTTCCAAAAAGAGACCAGACGAACAGCAATACCTCGCCAGAGTCAAGTAAAGCACCATACCGTGTATTTAATATTGGTAATAACGAACCTATCGCATTAATGACCTTTATTGAATCAATCGAAAAAGCGGCAGGTAAAATAGCCGACAAAAATTACATGCCAATGCAAGCAGGTGACGTACCAGCAACCTTCGCAGATATAGACAGCCTACAAAAAGAAGTTGGCTTTAAACCTAATACAAACATTGAATATGGTATGCAGCAGTTTGTTGATTGGTATAAAGAGTATAATAGTCTAGGCAATAAATAAAATGCACTCAACTTAGTAGTGATCTCTCATTACTAAGTTATTTTCTAAAGGATAAACCTTTAATAGTATGCGTTAAGATATATGTAAGTTTAAAATTTCATATTGAGACAAGTATTACTAATTTTCTTTCAACAGGGTTTTAGAAAAAAATTATGGTAAAAAAATAATAAAGCTTGTATAAAAAGTTTTAATAAATTCTCTTTTTTAAATTTAATTTTTAAAGAGATTTTAAGTGCCTGATAATAAATCAATGTTATCAGGTATTGGTGTTATGGCTGCGCTTACAATTTCATCTAAGCTAGTTAGGTTAGCAATATTAATGGTAACGGCACGTTTTTTAACACCAGAAGACTTTGGTGTGGTTGCAGCATTTACGATGGTTTATTCTTTGGCGTATTTAGTCGCAGAAATGGGAATAGTGAGAACTATTATACAACGGCCTATTATAAGTAAAAAACATATAGGTAGTGCACTAAACTTATCGTTAATAATATGTATTACTCTATGCCTTTCACTTGTTGTTTTTAGTGGTAACATAGCGAACTTTTTAACTATTGATGGAACTGAATTACCACTAAAAATATCAGGTTTGATGTTTCTTATTCTTGGTGTTAGTAACGTTTGTTCAGCACTAATGCAGCGTAATGGTGAGGCTATAAGCATAGGTAAAGTGCAAGCGATTGGAACTGTTGTAGGTAATATTTTTGTAACAGTACCTTTACTTTATTATGACTTTGGTTTTTGGTCAATTATTATTGGTATGTGGATAACCGAATTAATCTCTGTAATATTTATACTATTACGTGGTTGGAATTTATTATATTTTAGAGCTTATAAAAAAGAGCTGAAAGAGATCTTAAAGTATGGTGTTGCATTTTTTTTCAACAACACATTAACTTTACTCAGTCAACAAATAGACATTGCTCTAATAAGTAAAAGCTTAGGGGGGGCAATGCTTGGCTCGTATTCTAGAGCCATGCAGTTAGTTGAATTCCCGAATCAAATATATTTATTAATAGTTGATAGAGTGATTTTTCCAATAATGTCATCTCTTAAAGATGATAAAGATAAGCTCACGAAGTTGTTTTTGCAATCAATTAGCCTGCTTAGCTTAGCTTTGTGTGTGGGTACTCTCACCATAATACTTGGTGCAGATGAGATCGTATTATTTATGATGGGAGATCAGTGGGGTCAAGTTGCATCATTACTAAAAATATTGGCTATTTGTATTGTTTTTAGAGCCTTAACGTCGTTTATGGATTCATATCTTGCTGCTTACAATTTAGTAAAATTACTAACAATAAAGCAAATGATTTCATTATTATTTATGGCTGTTTTTCTTTTCTTTGGAGTGCAGTACGGCATAAAAGGAGTTGCCTATGCAGTTGTTACATCAAGTATGTTTAGATTTTCACTTACATTGCTTGTGATCATGATTAAAACAAACGCTAACACTAAAAGTATGTTGAGTACTTTTGTGCCCAGTATATTGTCATTAATAATAATTCTACTTTTTTACTGGTTTTTATCATATGTATTAAGCTTAGATGGTTTATTTAATACTTTAGTAGTTTTGATGTTTTTTGCAGTTTTTTGTGTCATTAAGCCTATATCAAGTTTAGTTACTCAGCCTGGTAAAGAGTTTTTATTAAAAAAGTTTAAAAGTGCTATTTAAGATTATTTATTAGGGATTTAACGTTGAAAAATAAATTATATTTAACATCTTTGTATTATTTAAATGATAGAGTTACAGGTGCAAACAAGCGGTTTGATGAGCTGGGTAAGCGCCACATTTTAGCTAATGAGCTAGATACATACGTAATTGTACAGCAAGGACAGCGCCCTGCATGGTGCCCAGAAGAAAAAGTTATTTATATTAAGCCATATAACAAAAAGATAGAACGATTGCTTTCGTGGCTACATTTAAGCTGGGTTTTATTAAAGCTACCAAAAGGGGTGTTGTATAGTGACTTTCAACCTATACCCTTATTTTGTGGGTTTAAGCATTATCATTATCAACTAATACATGATTTAAGAAACTGGACAGAGTTTGCGCGTGGTGGCCTTGGTAAGCTAAGTGCGTTATTCCAGCGCTGGCAATTAAAGCGCTCTCATAAAGTGGTTACAGTTAGCCAGTACACTAAAGATGATATTGTTTCTAAGTGTGGCTTGTTAAGCGATAATGTTATTGTTTCATATAATGGCATAACCGATGAATACACAGAGCTAAAAAAACCTAAACTTTATGACCTTGTTTATGTTGCGACTTACGAAGACAGAAAAAATCATTTAAATTTAATCAAAGCCATAGAACAAATAACCTTTGAGATTAAACTTAATTTAGTAGGCAGAGATCTAGGCACGCTACCTAGTATTAATAAGTATATAGAGCTCTCTGATTCTAAAAACGTAAAAAACATAAACTTTATTGAAAGTATCGACGAAGCTGGTTTGATTGATTTATATCAAAAAAAAAGTATTTATTACCCCTTCATACCTTGAAGGTTTTGGTATGCCATTAATTGAAGCTACTGCTTGTGGAACAAAAGTTTGCTGTTCGAGTATTAAGGTATTTGAGGAAATAATGGGCGAGTCAGCATTTTTTTTCGACCCCCGCTCAGTGGAAAGTATTAAGAGTAGTATTGTATCTATACTTTCATCTGATGATGAAAAACAGGCTCTGCATATAGACAGGTTTAGATAGGATAATATTGAACAACAATTGAGAACAGAGTTCTTAAGTAATTTTTGATTGGCATTTATAAGTATAAATACCATTTTAATAAATTTAAATTTGATACTGCAATAATAATAAGAGTAATTATTTGTGAAAATTTTAATAGGTATGACACGATCAGACACGGTAGTATCGGGATCGTTTAAACATATTTGCCAAATAGGTGAAAAATTTAGAGCTGAAGGTGCTGAGGTTATATATGCAATTGGTGGTAATGGCGATGCTATAACCAAATTGCGAGCGGCTGGTTTTAAAGTGCATGCTTTAAATGATTTAAAAAGAGATTTAAGCCCATTAAGCGATATTTGGTCATTGCTAAAATTAATATGGTTAATTATATCGGAAAGCCCGCAAGTTTGTTCTTGGCATACGGCTAAAATAGGTGCGCTTGGGCGTATAGCTGCAATGCTTACTTTTAAACGCTCTTATTATGTTCCCCATGGTGTGCCTTTTGTTAATACACCCGAAAATAAAGGCTTTAAAAAATATGAGCGACTTGAAAAATTACTCTCGTATTTACCCTCAAAAATTATAGGTGTGTGCGAGTTTGATAAAAACGAGTATTTACGAATAGGCGTGCCCGACAAAAAGTTATTAGTGATACGCAACGGTATGCTTGGTAAATTTGACGATACGTGGGAGTTAACCGACAAACCCGTTAACTTTATTACCGCAGCCCGTTTTGAAGATCAAAAAGACTACACTACGCTCGCGCAAGCGTGTGACTCTTTATTAAGCCAAGGCAAACCATTTACGCTTAGCATTTATGGTGATGGCCAGTACGAAGCTAAAGTAAAGCAGTTGTTTGCTCATTTTCCTGAAGGGGTAATAAACTTTTGTGGCGTGGTTGACAACTTTGCCGAAAAACTGACTCAGGCTGACGTATTTATACTCTCTAGTTTTTGGGAAGGCTTACCACGCAGCATTATTGAAGCAATGGCGTGTAAAAAAGCGGTCATTGCATCGGATGTTGGTGGCTGCTCTGAGCTAATAATAGAGGGTGAATCGGGCTATTTAATCCCTATTCGTGATGCATCTACAATGGCTATTGCCATGGGTGAATACATTAATAATAAAGCTAAAACAGTCTCACATGGTGATGCTGCTTATGAGTTGTACAAGCAAAAGTACTCGCTACCTGTAATGCTAGAGAGCTACGCAAAACAATATGGTGTAATAAAAGGTGGTGTAAATAATTAATATGCCAATTAAATTATCACTTATATGCCCTGTTTATAAAGTAGCTGAATTTATACCTGATTTAATGAAAAGCTTACTTCAGGGTGCTAATAGCGACCAAGTTGAGATTATTTTTGTTGATGACTGCTGCCCTGAAAATTCAATAAGCCTCTGCGAAAGTTTTATTTTAGAACATAAATCAGTCATAAACTTTAATTCAACAATAATTAAGCAACCCATTAATAAAGGCCAAGCTGCTGCCCGTAATGCAGCATTGCTCATTGCGAAAGGTGAGTATATTGGCTTTATAGATTCTGACGATGCAATTGCCTCCAATTATTGGGATGTACTCACATCTTATGTAACAGCGGCAACAAATGACATAATTGAATTTAGTTTTGAAGAGTTTACTTCTGTTCTCCCCGCTAGGTCTACTCTGGTACTAACCGAGTTAAAGTCATCAAATTTAAACCCGTTCTACAGTGGTTTTTTGTTTGGACTCGCTTATACAGAAAAAGCATGTTGGATGGTCTTACTTTCCCCGAAGGTATGATTTACGAAGATGTTTTTTATAATGTACAGGCTTTTTCGAAGGCAAGTACAACAGTGAAAATATCTTCTGTTTTGGTTTACTACAGAAAAAGAGCGGGTTCTACAACTAGCATACGCACTTCTACTTATTCTCATTTATTACTCAACTTAGTTAACTCAGTTAAAGACACTATTGAGCTTTTCGATCATAAAAACATTGTTACTGCTGAGGTTGCTAGGTTTTCTTTGTTAACAGTATTAAAAGGTTCTAAAATTAAAGATAGGAAAGACAGGCATCTATTTTATAGGCAATGCTTAAAAATAAATGATTCGTTTAAACCTTTGTTCCTTAAATATAATGATTCTATGGTTGAACGTTTAAAATTTAGTTTTACTTACTTTTGCTGTTTCATTGGGCGAGTTTTGTAATTTAACTGTGTATTTAAAGTTAAAGCTTATTATGGATAATAAATGAAAAAAATAGTGCACATAACAAATGACCTGCAGCGTTTAGGCGGTGTTCAGCGTTTGCTTATAGACTTAATGATGCTACAAAACAATGACTTCAAGTTTGAAGTGATATTAACTCGTGGTAAAAACGAATACGTTGATGAGTTAAAAGCTTTAGGGGTAGAGGTATTACATAAGCGTGACTTGGGCTTTTATGGTGTTATAAAACGCTTAAATGCAGCTGATTTAGTGCATACCCATTTATACCCGTCAATTTATATTGCGTACTTTACAAATACGCCAACAATAGTTACAGAGCATAACCCGCATTACAGGCGCCGCGATATACCTTTTATAAAAACGCTTGAAAGTATTATTTATAAAAAATTTAAAAAAATAATTTGTATATCGGAAGGTGTTAAAACTAAGTTTTTAGAAAGCATTAAAGTTAGTAGATCAAAAGCTTATGTTATAAATAATGGCGTTAATTTGGAGCGATTTTCTCAAACTGCTAAAACACTAAGCGCCGATTCTAAAGTGATAAATATAGGCATGGTTGGTCGTTTTGCACCACAAAAAGATATAAAAACCTTATTAAAATTAATGACATTGCTTGATGAACGGTTTGTACTTAATTTAGCAGGCGATGGCGAATTAAGATCAGAGTACGAAGATTATGCTTTAAGCCTAGGTGTCAGTAACAAAGTTAAATTTTTAGGGCAAGTTAACGATATACCCACTTTTTTAGATTCATTAGATGTATATATACAATCTTCCCACTGGGAAGGGTTTGGTATTGCAGTAGTAGAGGCAATGGCAGCCGGGCTCCCATCGTTTGCCACTAATGTTAAGGGTTTAAATAATGTAGTTGTTGAGCAAGGTTTATTTGAAGTGGGCGATGCGCATACATTAGCTGCTAAAATAAACACGCTGGTTGATGATACTAATTATTATAATGAACAGTCTGTAGCTGCGCTTAATAAAGCAACGAGTTTTTCAATTATTAATACAGCTATTGAGCACACCCAAATTTATAAAAGCGTGTTAAACAATGTTTAGCATTAAAGTGAAAAACCTTGAATATGTGCTTTTTATGATTACTGCTATGGTAATACCATTATATTTCACTGACTTTAGACTCAAAACCGGTGGAGTCATAATAAGGCTATCTGATGTGCTAGCCTTGTTTTCGATTTCTATTTTTGTATTACTGCTATTAAAAAATAAAATAGTTATTAAGTACCCAGTTGGTTTTAATTATATATGCATTTTTATAGTTTATTGCTTTTTTAATGCATTAGCGCAGGTGGGTTTAACTAAAGCTATTATTGCGACCGTACAGTGGATGCTAATTCTTTTTACTTTAGTGGTGGTATATACAAGTGCGGTCAAAAATCCAGAAAAATTTAGAACAATTTTTATAAAAACTCTGTTAGTTGTTTGCTTTGTAACCTTAATTTACCACCTTATGCATGGGCAACTAACACGCTATAAACTTTTAGGCGATGCTAAATACGCCTTTGCATTAACTGGGGTAATACTTTTAAGTTGCGCTTATTATTTTGGTGACAAAAGCTACTTAAAGCCTTTGTTTTTTTTGTACCCGGTGATATTACTCTCCTTAGAGCGAAAAGGTATTTTGGCATTTCATATGGTTGCCTTTTTTTATCTCTTTATTACTATAAGGCCGTTATATAAATTTATAATTTTAGCCCTGTGTAGCTTAACAGCACTGCTATTGGCATTATTTTATGATTTATCTTTTTTAAATAGTTTTACTTTTTTTGAATACTCAGATTTTGAAATGCTTTATTTAGATGAAGAACAAGCACTTTGGATTTCTAACCTACATAGGCAGTCATTATTAACAAACGGGTGGGATATATTTACAATGAATCCTATCTTTGGTGTTGGACCTAAAATGCTACCAGTATACATGGATGATTATTATATAAACCCGAAACTTGGTCTATATACACATAATGTCTTTTTAGATACTTTAATAGAGCAAGGTATAACAGGATTGCTTTTATTACTTTTACCTTATTTAATTCATATTATACAAAGTGTGAGTTTAAGAAATAAAAAAGATAAAGTGGTTTTTATTGCTTTATGTTTGTACTCTATTTTTATGTTATTTTTTATGTCTGGCGGTGCACCATCAATGATCATATTTTATTTGGCTATTTTTAAAGGGTTTATTGCTAATAAAATTGATGTACAAAATATTACTAAAATGGAATGATTTATGCCTAAAGTATCTGAAGATCCAGCTATAAGAAGCTTACTAAATAGGATGCCTTTGGACATACAAACCAGTTTTAGCGATGAGCAACTAACTCATTTAAAAATAGCTATTGGCGCTAGGCAGTGGGGTAACCATGCAGTAGATTACCGAGGTGTGCTCGGTTTTTTTAAGTATCGGTATTACTTTGTACTATTGGCAGGCAGAAATAAGCGCAATTTAAGCCCAGGCGAACAAAGAATGGCATTGTGTTTACAAGCCATAGTGTTAACTATTATTAGCCTAGGTGTTTTAGCCTTTACACTGCTAGTTTTGTACTTAATAAAGTCGGCATTAGGTATAAATTTAATTGAAGGTTTTTCACTGGGTATTTGGGACTGGTTTAAAGCATTATTTAAATAAGTATATAGTTTACAAGTAAATAGAGTTTGTTTGGTTGGCTTTTAATACTTATTATAAAACAGATGTTTACATATGGTTAACCTTTGTTTTTTAGTTTGTATAAATGTCAATTAGATTATTGTATAAAAAACTACATTGCTCTATTATTAGTGCATAGTGTTGTGAAGCTAATTTCACTTTAAGATATCTACAGGGATATATCATGACCTCTTCAAGGACGTTTAAGCCTAACGGCTCCTCCGATGCTAGTTTTTATAGATTATTCGACATTTTTTCTTTGTTTTTGGTCTTTTCAGTGCTCGAGTTTTTTTTATCATTTTGAGCTGTCTACCCACTACGTTATTGCAATATTAACTGTTGCTTTAAGTTACTTATATTGCGCCGAAATATTTTCGGCTTATCGTTCGTGGCGTGCAGGTAAATTTAGAGACATGATTTTTACAGCCTGGAGTGCATTGTTTTTAGCTATTTGCCTACTTTGTTTTTTATTATGTTTGTTTTTAAGTTTACGGAGTCACTTTCGCGAGTTGGCTTAGGTTTATGGCTACTGTTTAGTATTATATTTTTATACACGTGGCGCTATGCCGTTAATTTATATAAACGAAATCGCCGTAAACTTGGGATGAACTTACGTAATGTTGCCATAGTAGGGGCTACTGAGTCGGCGGTATATTTATACGACGAGATTGAAAAAAACGATGAGTTAGGTTTTAAATTTTTAGGCTTTTATGACGACCGTAAGCCAGAGCGATTATTTAATAACGTAACTACTTACGAAGTAACAGGTACAATACAAAACGCTATTTGTGCAGCACGTGAGGGCAAAATAGACATACTCTATATTGCACTGCCAATGAAAGCTGATAAACGCATAGCCGATCTGTTACTGCAACTGGGTGACACCACCGTAGATGTGCATTTTATACCCGACTTTTTACTCTCTAACTTAATACATGCACGTGTAGAGCATGTTGGTAACGTAGACACACTAAGCGTATTTGAATCGCCTTTTATTGGTGCGCGTGAGTTTATAAAACGCACTGAAGACATAGTATTATCTACAATAATATTAATGCTTATTTCACCCATACTTATTGGTATTGCAATTGCCGTTAAACTTACCTCTAAAGGGCCTGTAATATTTAAGCAAGACCGCTACGGGCTTGACGGGCGTAAAATTAAAGTGTGGAAGTTTCGCTCAATGAGCGTGACCGAAAACAGCACAGTGGTAACTCAAGCCACTAAAAACGATGCCCGTATAACACCATTAGGTGGTTTTTTACGCCGCACCAGCCTAGACGAACTGCCGCAATTTATAAATGTTTTAAAAGGCGATATGTCGATAGTGGGGCCTCGCCCACATGCTGTTGCACACAACGAGGAGTACCGTAAAAAAGTAGAGTTTTATATGCTACGCCATAAAGCAAAACCCGGTATAACAGGTTGGGCGCAAATTAATGGTTGGCGCGGCGAAACCGATACGCTTGATAAAATGGAAAAACGGGTAGAATTTGACTTGCACTATATTAAGCATTGGTCGTTATGGTTTGATATAAAAATTATTTTTTTAACAATATTTAAGGGATTTAAAAATGCAAACGCTTACTAATCCGGTTAAAGGCTTACTTTTAATTGTAGGTATGGGGGTTACAGCCCCAGCATTTGCGGCGCTTAAGCCAGGCAGTGTTATAACTAAAGACGGTGCCGAAATTACGCCTACTTTAACTGCAGGAGTTAGCAGTAACGATAACTTTTTTAGCACCCCAAACGACGAAGAGTCGCGTTTAATATGGACTATTGCACCAAACATTGATGCACTGATAGAAGATGGCGTAAATTATTACAATATAAATGCAGCTACGAGTACAAGCTTGCATAACAAAGACAGCGCCGATAATTTTACCCAAGTTAATTTAAGTGCTGCAACGCATAACGAATTTACTAGCCAACATAGGTTAGATATTAACGCCAGCGCCGATTGGTTGTATGAACCACGTGGTAGCGGTTTAACCGAAGGCTTAGGCGATGTAGTTAATGAACTGGTAAAATACCAACAACACAATGTAAATGCTCGATACGAATATGGTGCCGTAAGCTCAAAAGCCCAAGTGGCAGTGCAGGCTGGTTTTTTTAACAAAAAATACCAAAATTTTAGAGCTATTTCGCAATTTCGTGATTACGATAAAACGTTATTGGGTGTTACTGGCTACTACAATACACAAGCAGCAAGCAGAACATTTATAGAGCTAAAGCGCGAAAATTATCGTTATGATGTAATTGATGCTGGTGGCATTAGCCGCGATTCTGACGATACTAAATTGCTAGCCGGTATGGAGTGGGAGGCAACGGCTGTTACTTCTGGCTCGTTTAAGTTAGGTTATCAAAAAAAGAGCTTTGACTCAGAGTTGCGCGACGATTTTAGCGGTGTAAGTTGGGAAGCTGCGGTTAATTGGCAGCCATTAAGTTATTCGACCGTGCAGTTAAGCACTAGTCGTGCAGCGAAAGATCCACTAGTTGAAGGCGATTACATAAAAGAAAGCACCTACGGTGTTAATTGGGCACATAATTGGAGCGATTACTTAAGCTCGCTTGCAAGCTTTAATTATACTAATGAGCAATATACAGGTGATATTGGCCGAAAAGATCAAACTAAAAGTGTACGCTTTGGGTTAAATTATGTAGCCAATAATTTTGGCATGGTATCGACTTATGTTGATTTATTAGATAAAAACTCGACTCAAACGGCTATTGAATTTGACAGAGTAGTGGTAGGCATTAATTTTACATTTGCGTTAAAGGCTAATTAATGAAATTTAAGTTATTTTTATTTTGTGTATTACTTATGCTAAGTAACAACGCCTTTGCGCAAACCGCTCAAAGTTATGTACTAGGCCCTGGCGACAGGGTTGAAATAAAAGTATTTGGTCAGCCCGACTTAGAAGTTACAGCACTTTTAGGTAATAGCGGCGATGTAAATTATCCTTTTTTAGGTAACGTTAAACTTACTGGGCTTAATACATCAGAAGTTGAGCAAGTAATAATACAAGGGTTAAGCCCTGATTACTTAGTTAACCCTAATGTATATGTACAAGTAGTTGAATACCGCCCGTTTTATATACATGGTGAGGTAAAAGCACCTGGTGCTTACCCATACCAACCCGCTATGACAGTTAACCAAGCCATTGCACTGGCAGGTGGCTTAACAGAGCGTGCATCGGTTGATAAAATATACATATTTAAAGAACAAACTAAACAGCAGCAACAAAAAGGTGATTTAAACAGCCTAATTGCACCTGGCGACACCATAAAAATAGAACAACGCTTGTTTTAAAGTAGTTTACAAGGCAGTAATTAATGAACCAAACAAACCAAAACCTAAAAAGCGACGACGAAGTTATTGAGTTAGGTATATACATTAATGTAATAAAGCGTGCCAAGTGGCGTATTTTAAGCTTTGCCATTGTTGTTACTTTACTTGCGATTATGGTTACGCTTACTTTAGTACCTAAATATACTGCAACAGCTACTTTACTTATTGAGGCAGAGCAAACTAAGGCAGTAAGTTTTGAAGAGGTTTACGGATTAGACTCTAATAAAAAAGAGTACTACTTAACACAGTTTGAGGTTATGAAATCGGACAGTATTGCCCGTGAAGTAATAACTAAACTTAATTTAAAAACCACACCGATTTTATTGCAAAGCCCTCAGTAATAGATGATTTACAAACGTTTATAAAAAGTTTATTACCATTTTTAAGTACAAAACAAACTATGCTTTTATCACCCGAAGAGCAAGCAGCTCAACAGATGCTTAGTTTAGTGGCCGTATTTAACGCCAAGCTAAGTATTGAGCCTGTGCGAAGTACGCAACTTGTTAAAATTAGCTTTGAGTCAAGCGATCCTAAGTTAGCTGCTTTAGTGGCTAATACAGTGGGTGAAGTATACATAGAAAGCCAAATGCGCGCTAAAATGGGTATTACCCAGCAGGCATCTAATTGGTTAAATACGCGTTTATCACAATTGCGTATACAACTAGATACCTCTGAACAAAAACTGCAGGCTTACCGCGAAGCACAAAAACTGGTAGATATTGAAGGTATTGCAGGGCTTGTAACGCAAGAGCTTGAGCAAATGTCGCAACAATTAGTAGTGGCCCGCAATGAAAAAAATAATCTACAAAGTATTAACCGTGTAATAAGCGAATACGGTAATAATAATTTAGAGTTATTAGGTAGCATGCCTGAAATTACATCGCACAAAGTGGTGCAAGACGTAAAGCGCGAGGTTATTTTAGTAGAGCGTAAGGTAAGTGAACTAAGCGAAGTTTACGGCCCTAAGCACCCTAAAATCATATCGGCCAAGGCTGAGCTTGCTACGGTAAAAACCAACCTAAATAAGCAAATTAAAGGTTTAATTACTGGTATTGAAAAAGAGCTAAACAGAATAACACGTACCGTTAGTGCTCTTGAGGCCGACCTAGCTAAAATACGCGCTGAATATCAAAATATCACCCGTAAAGAAACGCAGTACAACCAGTTAAAACGTGAAGTTGAAACAAACCGCAGCATATTTAATACCTTTTTATCGCGATCTAAAGAAACCGAAGTAACAAGCGACTTTACTTCTGCTGCTGCACGTTTTACCGACCGCGCGTATGCACCAAATAAACCAAGTAAACCCAATAAAAAGCTTATTGTTGTATTGGCTTTTGTTGCAAGTTTTGGTTTTGCAATTGTAATGAGTTTTGTGTTTGATGCACTTAACGATACAGCTAAAACAAAAAATGATGTTGAGGGCAAATTAGCACAACGTATGCTTGGTTTGTTGCCGCATGTTAAATTGCCAAAAAATAGCGTGTTTCCGATACATGCTTACCTTGATGAAAACTACAGGCGTTTTGCCGAGTCGGTACGCACGTTCCGCACTAGTTTGTTGTTAACCCAGTTAGAGCGCGACCTTAAAGTAATTGCGGTTACCTCCAGCTCCCCAGGTGAGGGTAAAACCACTACCTCTGCTAATTTAGCTATGTCGCTTGCGCAAATGGGTAAAGTGCTAATTATAGATGGCGATTTACGTAAACCAAGTATTGCAAAACGTTTTGATATTCCGGTATTTCACCCAGGTTTAAGTAACCTAATTGTAGGTACCGAAGAGCTTACTGAGTGTGTGCATATAGACGAGCAGTCGGGTGTTGCTATTATGCCAAGTGGGCAAATACCAGGTAACCCTTTAGAGCTTTTGTCTAATATTCGTTTTAGTGAGCTGCTTGAGCT
The DNA here is from genome assembly GCF_000239855.1 of Pseudoalteromonas sp. BSi20652. Classification (GTDB taxonomy): domain Bacteria; phylum Pseudomonadota; class Gammaproteobacteria; order Enterobacterales; family Alteromonadaceae; genus Pseudoalteromonas. The sequence goes on from NZ_BADT01000180.1 coordinate 15,494, forward strand.
ACTTAAAGCTAAGTATGATCATATTATTATTGATACGCCGCCCACTCAGGCAGTGAGTGACGCACTAGTTATAGCACAAAGTGCAGATTCGGTTATTTATGTGGTTAAATCTGATGTAACTCGTATTAAACCAATAAAAGCGGGTATTGAGCGTTTGTTTGAGTCTAAAGCACATGTTGCTGGCATAGTGCTTAACCAAGTTGATATGAGTAAGTCAAACGATGAGCATAGCTACGGCTACTACGATTACCATGATTACTCACAAAAACCTGAGCAACCAACAGCTTAAAACGAATGATAGATATACATTCTCATATACTACCTGGGCTTGACGATGGCGCTAAAGACTTAACGGAGTCTTTAGCGCTATTAAAAATGGCACAAGCCGATGGTATAACTCACATGGTAGCTACTCCGCACATTCATTTAGGCCGCTTTAATAACGCGGCTTCGCATATTTATGACGACCTAGCTAATTTAAAACACGCCGCGCATGATGCAAATATTAATATACAACTAGCAGTAGCCGCAGAGGTTAGGTTAGATGTGGAGCTAATGACCTTGGTTATGAGCAAAAAACTACCGTTTATTGGTAATTTAAATGGTGTTAATTATGTATTACTTGAGTTACCGCACTCACACGTACCGCAAGGGTACGATAAGTTTATTAGTTGGTTGGCTAAGCAAAATATTAAAACGATTATTCCGCACCCAGAACGCAACCGTGATATACAAGCAAAACCCTTTTATATAGAGCGTTTAAAGCAACTAGGTTGTGAATTTCAGTTAACCGCATCAAGTATTGAAGGCGAGTGGGGCGAACGAGCAAAAGCTATTAGTGTTGATATGCTTAAAAATGGGTTAGTGAGCTATGTTGCAAGCGACGCGCATTCGGTTAAACGCAGACCACCTATTTTAAGTAAAGCTAGGCAAATTGTGAGTGACTTAATGGGGGCAGATAAAGCCCATGAGTTGTTTGTAACAAATCCATTTAATTTAACGGCGTCATTATTTGATGAATAACACCAATAAGCTTATTAAGCAGGTTCAAATAGTTGTGCTTGTGCTAATTACATTAGCGATTTGTTTTTCAAGCTTTCAAAGCATGCGCGCTAACACTTGGTATTTTAATGCTGTTAATACGTTAAATGGCAGTGCTAATAATTACTCCCCGCAAAATTTACAATCAGCACAAGATGCTATAAACCTTGCCAGTTCGCTTGAGCCCACACATCCGCACTATCTGCAGTTAATGGCGCATGTGCAAATACTTAAATTAGCCGCTGATACAGATAAAACCACCGATGTTTTAGCAATTTACCAACAGGTAGAGCAATTACTTTTACAGTCGGTAGCGCTGCGCCAAAGCTGGCCAGAAACCTGGATTGCACTAGCACAAGTTGTTAGTTACCAAGAAGGGCCAAGCGAACGTGTTTATGAGTATATTCAGCAGGGTAAAAAGGTAGGCCCTTACAAGTTTGATGTACAGTTAGGTATTATTCAAATTGCGCTAATGAACTGGCAACAGCTCCCTCCTAAATACAAAGCGTTATATGTTAACGAGCTTAAGCTGGCAGCTAAGCATGGCAATAAGTTTTCACGCGCGTTCGACATTGCTAAGCAGGTAGATGCTTTACCTATTTTATGTTTGTCGCTTAAATTTGGCGCTCATTTTGAGCCAGTCAGAACCAGTTGGATGTTTAAAAAACATTGTAACTAGGTTTTGTTAGGGAAAGATATTAGGTTTCAGATATTAGATGTCAGTTATTGAATCCCACCACCGAGAGTAAAGTTAAATTGCTTTTATTTACTTGTAGACGTTGAGTTTGCTCACGTTAGAAGCACGGCTTCTTATTAAAAGATCATTTGCACAAAGAGAAGAAAATGAGGAGTAAATGAGAAGACATAACCAATACTGTATTTTATAAGTTTATTGTTTTAATCACTTCTCTAAAGCGAAGCGTCTCTTAACCTCTTTGTGAATATTTAACTATTTTTAATAACTTGCGTGAGCAAGCTTCACGCCTACAGGGTAAAGTTTTGCTTGGTTATGTAGACGTTGCGCTTGCTCAGGTTAGAAGCGTAGCTTCTTATTGAAAGATCATTTGCACAAAGAGAAGAAAATGAGGAGTAAATGAGAAGACATCAAGTAAGCTATTTAACGAACTGATTTATAACTTCTCTAAAAGCGCAGCGCCTCATAACCTCTTCGTGAATACTTATTTTTATTGGTAAACACACGTTAAAGTTAAAGTAAAAAACCAATTGCACAAATAGAAGAGAATAAGGAGTAAATGAGAAGACACCAAGTAAGCTATTTAACGAACTGATTTATAACTTCTCTAAAAGCACTGCTTCTTGCCTACTCAATTTGCATAGGCAAAAAAGTGCCCAGAGTGATTTAGGGAAAACTACTGGGCTATAGATTGGCTCACTAAGAGCCATGCGCTAACT
>NZ_BADT01000179.1 GCF_000239855.1 Pseudoalteromonas sp. BSi20652
GCGAACAGCACATTATTTCAAGTTTTCTTCAAAAAAGGGTTGATCTGTTTTCGGATCTCCCTATAATGCGACCCCACTGAGACGGGAAACGCTGAAGCTTAGCGAGGAACGAACTACTCAGAGAGTTAAGTAAAACTTCGGTTTTAAATTATCT
>NZ_BADT01000178.1 GCF_000239855.1 Pseudoalteromonas sp. BSi20652
CTTTGATGGTTGTTAAAACTGAAAAAATTATCCCGTGGAGCAATAATGAAATAATGAGAGGCTTGCGCCACGTAGTCACAATATCTGTTCCTTAAATAATCAGTTGATTTAATCTTTGAGCATTTACTCCCTTGGTGTTTTACATTGTTTCCATAATTGATGCAATAAAAATTGGTGGCTTCTATACCAGAGTAATCGCGAGGTTATAGTATAAAAATTAGTAATTAACTAGCATAGAATGGCAAAATTAATGGATGATTTAGAAATGGATTTTATTCTTTTTTAGGAACAAAGTGCTTGACTTTGTATTATACTATTCTCGTGTTGCATTTTTGTATCCATGTTGCTATTTGGGTTTTTAATTGTAACTTGATTGTATTTGGAATGTACCTACAGTGTATAATAAGGATTTATATGAAAATGAGTATAATTATGTTTTATTTGGGCAGTTTGATGGTGTACCCGAAATAAACTTAGACGAAGTCGAAGACTGGAAATGGGTCAGTATTGATGAACTTTTTTCTGACTTGGAAAATAATAGTGATGCATATACCCCTTGGTTTTCTATTTTGTTACTTGATGTGATTGATAGTTACAAGAAGCTAACAATGTGTAGGTGAAATATTTTTTATTTAGGCAAATAAATAATTTGGTTTTTAATAAGGTGTTAAATTGTCGTGAATCGTATACTTCTATTTGTATTTTTAATGATGACATCCGTTATTTCTGGGTGCAGTAGTGTGCCGCTGACAACAATGTATAAAATGTTGAGTCTAGATCCTTTAGGTATTGAACCAAGTGAGGTTACTGTCGCTGTTCAAGCTCCTACTGGGATAGTCGTTAATAATAACGATGTAGTGATTAAACTCAATGTAAAAGCTGATGACCCTAACTATAGTTTTGAGCATGAATATTTTGTCAAAGTCAATGAACAATATGCATTACCTGATGAGTTAAAACAAAAAAACAAGGCGAACAGTAAAATTTTTATTTTACAATTGAACAAAAGTGATGCTTTAAAAATGCTACATGGGCAGGATATTGTAAAAAAATAATAAAAAGAATAATATTACGGGTAGTATTAATATGAGTGTTAGCGTCAAGTCTGTATGTAAAAATAGTGATTTTTCTACTAAAAATAATGAATTAAACGTGTATTTGAAACTTAATGACAAGGATGATTTTTTTACATTTATGGAAGACGTAAACGTGCTAGAGCTGGGTGATGATGAGTCTGGTTATTTTAAACCGATTACGTTTTGTTTGTAAGTATTTAAGTTGTTAGATTCTAATCGAGTCATAAATCGTTATAAGTGACTGTGAACTTATAAAAAACCTTGGAGTGTTAACTGCAAGGTTTTAGTTTTAAGCTTGTAGGTTAAATAGCTTAGCGCATAGTAACAAACTCTTCTGAGCCTGTTGGATGAAGGGCTACAGTCGCATCAAAGTCAGCTTTAGTTGCGCCCATCTTCATCGCTACGGCAAAGCCCTGAATCATTTCATCAACGGCAAAACCAAGCCCATGTAAGCCAACCACTTTTTCGTCTTCGCCTGCGCAAACTAGCATCATGTTACATGCTTGGCGGTGCTGAGTTACCGCTGTGTACATAGCAGCAAAGCTTGATTTATACACTTTTACGTTTTCTGCGCCGTACTGAGAAATCGCTTCTTGCTCAGTTAAACCAATGGTGCCAATAGGCGGATGACTAAATACCACTGTTGGTACTAGGCTGTAATCCATTTTTAAATCGTCTGGGAGCTCTTTATTAAATAAGCGCTCAGATAGGGTACGACCCGCTTTAACAGCAACAGGCGTAAGCTCAATACCGCCTTCAATAATATCACCTACAGCATAAACATTTTTAGCCGTCGTATTTTGGTATTCATCTACTTTTACATAACCACTTTCGTTTACTTCTACACCCGCTGCTGCAAGGTTTATTTTGTCTGTTGTAGGTGTACGGCCAATAGCCCAAATAACCTGGTCAACATTTTGGCTGTAACCGTTTTCAAAGTGGATAGTTAAACTGCCGTCACCTTCTTTGATTACTTCTTTAGGAGAGCATTCAGTATGAAGGGTCGGACCTTCTTTAGCCATAATATCGACGAGCGTGTCGATAATATAAGGGTCAAATGTACGTAGGGGCTTACTTTTACGCACGAATAAATGTGTTTCAGTGCCTAAGCTGTGTAACACCCCCGCAATTTCTACGGCAATATAACCCGCACCGATAACAGCTACTCGTTTAGGTTGTTCGTTAAGCTCAAAAAAGCCATTTGAGTCAATACCATGCTCAGCACCTGGAATGTTTGGAATAGTAGGGCGCCCGCCTACAGCCACTAAAATATGATCGGCGGTGTAAGTGTCACCATTAACTTCAACAGTTTTGCTATCAATAAATGTAGCAAAGCCTTTAATTACGGTAACGCCATTGCTGGCTAGTCCGCTGTCGTAACCTTTATGAATTCGAGCGATATAAGCTTCACGACTTTCTACTAATTTACCCCAGTCAAAGCCTTTTACTTCAATATCAAAACCATAATCTGGTGCATATAAATTAATAGCTTCAGCAACTTGAGCACCGTGCCACATTACTTTCTTAGGTACGCAACCCACGTTTACGCAAGTACCACCCATATGTTTTGCTTCAATAAGTGCTACTTTAGCGCCACGCATCGCGGCTCTATTTGCAGAGGCAATACCACCACTACCACCACCGATTGCAATATAATCAAAGTGTTGTGTCATTTTATGTCCTTAGGCGTTGAGTTTTATGCGTATTAGCATAACATTAAGTTTTAAAAATAAAGAGTGTTTAGGTGACCTATGTTTAGTAAAAAAACATTCGAATTTCTTACTCAGCTTAATCAAAATAATAATAGAGACAGGTTTAACGATCATAAATCACAGTATGAGGAATACGTAAAAGAGCCCGCTTTAGATTTCAATAGGTAACCACTAGCCTATGTTTTTGGGTATTTTATGAATCAATTAAAAGTAGCTTATTATCCAGAGTTCGGGTTTATTAGTTTGGTCATGTGTTATGTATTAAAGCAATCTTATTAATACTAACTATCTTAATCACTGTAGAGTTGTTTTTTACTTTTAGACCCAATTTAAAATGTAATGCATTAACGCAAAGAGACTATTTATGAGCAACCCATTAATCGGCCTTGAAGGCTTACCACCATTTTCAAAAATAAAGCCAGAATATGTAGTACCAGCATTAAAAGACGGCATTGCGCTTTGTCGTGAAGCCATCGATGACGTACTAGCTAAAGGTTCGTTCACGTGGAATGACTTAGTATTACCCCTTGAAGAAGTTGACGATAGATTATCGCGACTATTTTCGCCGGTATCGCATTTAAATTCGGTAATGAATAGCGACGAGCTACGCGAAGCGTATGAGCAGTGTTTACCACTTATTTCTGAGTATTCTACATTTGTAGGGCAGCACCAAGGTTTATTTGAAGCATATAATGCGCTTTACAACAGTGATGAATTTAAAACGCTAACTACAGCACAGCAAAAAAGCATTACTAATGCACTACGTGACTTTAAATTGTCGGGCATTGCGTTAGCGCCAGAACAACAAAAGCGATACGGCGAAATTAGTGCGCGTTTATCCGATCTTGCCTCAAAATTTGGTAACAATGTAATGGATGCTACTTTAGCGTGGCATAAGCATATTACCAATGAAGCTGATTTAGCCGGCCTACCTGAGTCCGCATTAGCACTCGCTGCCGATACAGCTAAAAATAGAGGTTTAGAGGGATGGGTTATAACACTCGATATTCCATCATACTTACCTATTATGACATTTGCCGATAACCGAGAGCTTCGCAAAGAAACCTACACTGCGTTTTCTACGCGCGCATCAGATCAAGGTCCTAATGCAGGAGAGTTTGATAACTCAGTAATAATGAGTGAAGAACTTGCGCTTCGTCATGAAATTTCACAACTACTAGGATTCAACAGCTACGCTGAGAAGTCGCTTGCTACAAAAATGGCTGAAACACCAGAGCAAGTGTTTTCATTCTTAGAAGACTTAGCAGCCAAGTCAAAGCCGCAAGCAGAGCAAGAAGTTGCCGAGCTTAAAGCGTATGCTCAGCAGCAACACGGTATTACTGAATTAGAAGCGTGGGATTTTGGTTACTACAGCGAAAAATTAAAGCAAGAAAAGTACGCCATTTCCGACGAAGCACTACGCCCTTACTTTCCGGCTGATAAAGTGCTAAGCGGCTTATTCGAAACGGTTAATCGCTTATTTGGTATTAGCGTAAAAGAAGTCACTGATTTTGATAGCTACCATAAAGATGTACGCTTTTTTGAAATACTTGATAGCAGCAACACTTTACGTGGGCGTTTTTATCTTGATTTATACGCACGAGATCATAAACGTGGTGGTGCGTGGATGGATGACTGTATGGGGCGTAAAGTACGCGCAAATGGCCAGTTGCAAACACCTGTTGCCTATTTAGTGTGTAACTTTAATAAAGCTGTTGGCGGCAAACCCGCATTGTTTACCCATGATGAAGTAACAACGTTGTTTCATGAGTTTGGGCATGGTATTCATCATATGCTTACCCAAGTTGATGCAGCGCCAGTTGCTGGCATTAATGGTGTTGCATGGGATGCAGTGGAGCTACCAAGTCAGTTTTTAGAAAACTGGTGTTACGACGAAGAAGCGCTAAGTCTAATTTCAGGGCATTATGAAACAGGCGAGCCATTACCAAAAGAGTTACTTGATAAGCTACTTGCCGCTAAAAACTACAATTCAGGCATGCAAATGTTGCGTCAAATTGAGTTTTCGTTATTCGACTTTAAAATTCACAATGATTATGTAGCAGGCGAACCATGTCAAATTCAAGCGATACTTAACGATGTGCGTAGCCGCACATCAGTCGTTAAACCGCCTGAGTTTAACCGTTTTCAGCATGGGTTTAGCCATATTTTTGCTGGTGGCTATAGCGCGGGTTATTACTCGTATAAATGGGCTGAAGTATTATCAGCTGATGCGTTTTCTAAGTTTGAAGAAGAAGGTATTTTTAATCCGCAAACAGGGCAAGCCTTTATGCAAAATATTTTAGAGAAAGGCGGCAGCGAAGAGCCAATGGAATTGTTTAAAAAGTTTCGGGGTCGTGAGCCAAATGTTGATGCTTTATTACGTCACAGCGGTATTGCTGTTTAAAGAGTAAACTTTTTAGCACAAATTAAATTAAAGCGCCCTTGTGGCGCTTTTTTGTTACTTTAAAATTAATATCTAATAATTTTTAGTAATTTTATTTTGCCGTACTATGCTTTTACTACACCCATTAAGACGGAATAAGGCATGGCAAAGTTGGTATTGGCAATTGATGATGACAAATATGTTCATCACATAATTGAAGAGTCTTTGACAGGGTTTTGTAAAACTATTCATGCAAAAGATGGCGATGAAGGATTAAGGCTAGCCAATAAGTATAATCCAGATATTATTTTGCTCGATATTGAAATGCCTGGGTTGTCGGGTTATGACGTATGTAAAAAAATAAAAGAGAATAAAAATACGCAAGATATCCCCGTCATGTTTCTTTCATCAAAAATAGAACTTAGTGATCGGGTAAAAGGGTACAGTGTCGGAGCCTCAGATTATATTTCAAAACCTTTTAACGCAGAGGAGTTAATTGCGCGAATAAAGGTACTTTACGCGTACCGACAGCAATGTGTAAAATTAAAATTAGATGTAGCAAAAGCCAATCACACCGCTGAAATGGCAATAGCAGAGTCAGGCGATATGGGTCGCATAATGCGCTACGTTGGACAAAGTTATCACGCAAATAATTTTCAATTGTTGAGTGAGTACTTTCTAGCATTTTTTGCCCCTTTAGACTTAGACATTGTTGTCGTATTTTGGTATCAAAGCAGAGCTCTTTTCTATAGTCAGCAAAGTGGAGTGTGTCCGTTAGAGCAAGAGTTACTAGAGCAGCATCGACAGGCTAACCGATTTGTTGACATTGGTAGTAGCACTATTATTAATTACCCAAAAATATCACTGCTAGTAAAAAATATGCCAGTTGATAACGATGTATTGTACGGACGTTATAAAGACCTGTTTCCGCATATATTAGAAGTTACCAATGAGAAGATTATTACTATGGAGCGAAGCGAAAGCAGTTATGAGCAAGCAGCTCAAATAAGTAGCGCTCTTCAAGATATCCTTAAGCAGTTAAATAGCCAAAATATAGAGCAAAACAAAAGTACTCAAATATTTATAGAGCAGCTATATGAACTTGAGTGTGTAATTAAACAGCAAAAAATACAAGCCCATCCTGCCGATTTAACTTTATGTATTTCTCAATTGGATCAAACAATGCAGCTTTTTGTCTCTGGTAATAGTGATTTAGCCTTTATTAAATATCAGTTGAAGCAAGTATCTGAAAGCCGTAAGGCGCTTTTAGCTAATTTACGAAAGGAAGTAGAAGTAGAGCAGCAAAATATTAACCATCACAGTGATATAGAGCTATTTTAGTGCTTTAAAGCTCACTGATTGTTATACTCAGGTGGTATTTTATCGTCGGAGTTTATTGTGGTTATTCAGTGTGCTTTTAAAGAGTGTCGTCCTTATTTAAATGAGCTAGAAACACGTTTTGGTTTAGCCCAATGGGCGCAAAATTGCAGTGGCTTTAGCTTACATTACGACGATAAAGGGTTGAGCCTATTTAAAACCGACGAGCCCAAGTTAGGTGCAATTAACGTTGATTTTGTAACTGGCGCGGCTGCACACAGACGTAAATTTGGTGGAGGTAAAGGGCAAGCAATTGCCAAAGCGGTTGGCTTAAATAAAGGTGCAACACCTGTTGTACTTGATGCGACCGCAGGTCTTGGGCGAGATGGTTTTGTACTTGCCTCACTTGGGTGTAAAGTAATATTACATGAACGCCATCCGGTTGTAGCTGCACTTTTATATGATGGTTTAAAGCGAGCCTACAGCGATATTGAAATAGGCTTATGGATGAAAGAAAACATGAGTCTAGTTTTTGGCTCAAGCCACACATTATTAGCGCAATGCGAGAGTATGCCTGATGTTGTGTATTTAGATCCTATGTTCCCGCACCGTGAAAAATCAGCCTTAGTTAAAAAAGAAATGCGCGTATTTCAAGAGCTTGTTGGTGGCGATACCGACGCTGACGATTTACTTGAATTTGCCTATCCACTTGCCAGTAAACGAGTGGTTGTTAAGCGCCCTGATTACGCCCCATTTTTAAATGACAAAACCCCGAGTATGCAAATCAAAACCAAAAAGAACCGCTTTGACGTATATGTAAAAGCAGCCATGGTTTAAAGGCAATAATTACGTAGGTTGATCGGGTTTAAGGATCTAGGATCTTATGAGTGTTTTATGTTAGAATTCGCGCAATTTTTTGGTATTAGTAAGTAGCACAACAATGATCTTAGACGATATTCGCGTTGTTTTAGTTAACACATCACACTCAGGTAATATTGGTTCGGCGGCTCGCGCCATGAAAACAATGGGTTTATCAAAACTTTATTTAGTTGATCCTGCATGTGAAATCGACAGCCAAGCGAGCGCATTAGCTGCCGGCGCAAGTGACGTTTTAGGAAATGTTGTAATTGTAGATACAGTGGCTGATGCGATTGCTGATTGTGCATTAACCATTGGTACAAGTGCGCGTTCGCGCACGCTTTCATGGCCTATGGTTGAGCCTCGTGAGTGTGGTGAAAAGCTGGTAGCTGAAGCCAAAAATGGCCCTGTGGCACTTGTGTTTGGTCGTGAAAATAGCGGTTTAACCAATGACGAGTTGCAGCTTTGCAATTACCATGTGTGTATTCCTGCAAACCCAGAATATAGTTCGCTTAACTTAGCAATGGCAGTACAAACGCTGTGTTATGAAACACGTATGGCGTTTTTAAATCAACAGCCCAAAGCGACTGACGCAGACGATACTGTTTATCCAAGCTCAAAACAAACTGAGTTATTTTACGAACATCTCGAAGATACACTATTCAAAACAGGCTTTATTGTTAAACAGCACCCAGGCATTGTAATGACTAAATTACGCCGTTTGTTTAACCGTGCGCGCCCTGAAGATGCTGAAATGAATATTTTACGCGGCATCCTTACCTCAATTAATAAATCTATGCCTAAGTAATTTAACAATAGCAACTTAGGTATAGCTATTAGTTATAAAAACCAGTGGTTAAATAACTAGCTAATACTTGACTAAATTACTCAGGTAATTACAATAGCTGTAATACTTGACAAAAGAGGTCAAGTATTAAAAGTTTGTTAACTCTAATTTTTAAATTAAGAGTTTTAAATCAAATTTTTATCAAGTGATAATACTTGACTAATTTACTCTGGTAATTAAAATTTGCACCTAAAGTGCATGGGGGCTTTATGAAGTTAACATCAAAAGGCAGATATGCCGTTACAGCTATGCTGGATGTTGCACTGCACACAGGTGTAGGTCCTGTAGCCCTTGCTGATATTTCACAGCGACAAGAAATTTCTTTGTCTTACCTTGAACAATTATTTGCCCGCCTACGTAAAAATGGACTAGTAAGTTCCGTTCGCGGCCCTGGTGGCGGTTATTTACTAGGACGAGAAACGAGTGTTATTTCTGTCGGTGATATAATTAGCGCAGTGGACGAATCGGTAGATGCAACACGTTGCCAAGGCGCCGACACCGGTTGCCAAAGTGGCATGCGCTGTTTAACACACAATTTGTGGTCAGATTTAAGCGCTCGAATAGAAGAATTTTTAAATAATATTACCCTTGCTGAATTGGTGGAAAAATCTGATGTGAAAGAAATTGCATCACGCCAAGATAACAGTATTAATAATGCAATTAAGCAGTTGGAAAACATTCAAGTAAGCTGTCAACTTTAGGTTGACCTGCAGCGGAGAGAGAAATGAAGTTACCGATTTATTTAGATTACGCAGCGACCACGCCTGTTGACGAACGTGTTGCTAAAGAAATGATGCAATGCCTAACAATGGACGGTAAATTTGGTAATCCTGCGTCACGTTCACACCGTTTTGGTTGGCAAGCAGAAGAAGCTGTTGATCAAGCACGTACAGATATTGCTGATTTAATTAATGCAGACCCACGTGAGATTGTTTTCACTTCGGGTGCAACAGAATCAAATAACCTTGCTATTAAAGGTGCAGCACAGTTTTACAAGAAAAAAGGTAAGCACGTTATTACCGCTAAAACTGAGCATAAAGCCGTAATCGACACATGTCGTGAGTTAGAGCGTCAAGGTTTTGAAGTAACATATATGGACGTGGAAGAAAACGGCCTACTTGATCTGCAAAAACTAGCTGACACAATGCGTGACGACACCGTACTTGTAAGCATCATGCATGTTAATAATGAGTTAGGTGTAATTCAAGACATCGCAACGATTGGCGAGATGTGCCGTGAACGTAAAATTATGTTCCACGTAGATGCAGCGCAAAGTGCAGGTAAAGTACTTATTGACGTACAACAGCTTAAAGTTGATTTTATGTCGTTCTCGGCGCATAAAGCGTACGGTCCTAAAGGTGTTGGTGCGCTTTACGTTCGTCGTAAACCACGTGCTCGTTTAGAATCGCAAATGCACGGTGGCGGCCATGAGCGTGGTATGCGCTCTGGTACACTAGCAACTCATCAATTAGTGGGTATGGGTACTGCGTTTAAAATTGCTAAGCAAGATTTCGAAAAAGATTACGCACACATCAGTGCACTACGTAAACGTCTAATCGACGGTATTATGGCTGATATGGACGAAGTATACTTTAACGGCACACAAGACCAATCAGTACCTGGCATTGTTAATATCAGCTTCAACTTTGTTGAAGGTGAGTCGTTACTTATGGCAGTAAAAGATATTGCAGTATCGTCAGGTTCAGCCTGTACATCTGCAAGCTTAGAGCCTTCTTATGTATTACGTGCACTTGGCCGTAACGACGAATTAGCGCATAGCTCAATTCGTTTTAGTATTGGTCGCTTTACTACCGAAGAAGAGATTGATTACACCGTCGAATTAATGAAAAACTCTATCGGTCGCCTACGTGAGATGTCTCCACTTTGGGAGATGCATCAAGAAGGTATTGATTTAGATTCAGTTGAATGGGCTCACCACTAATAGTGTGAGTACATACCCTAGCAGGTAATGAGGATAGAATAATGGCTTATAGTGATAAAGTAATCGACCACGTAGAAAACCCACGTAACGTAGGTACTCTAGATAAGAACGATCCGTCAGTGGCAACGGGTATGGTAGGCGCACCAGCATGTGGTGACGTAATGAAATTGCAAATTAAAGTATCTGCCGAAGGCGTTATTGAAGATGCAAAATTCAAAACCTACGGTTGCGGCAGTGCAATTGCTTCATCTTCACTTGTAACAGAGTGGGTTAAAGGTAAAACACTAGACGAAGCGGCAACAATTAAAAACACTGATATCAGTGCAGAGCTTGAATTACCACCAGTGAAAATTCACTGTTCAATTCTAGCCGAAGACGCAATTCAAGCAGCAATTGCAGATTATAAAAGCAAACAAGCGAAGTAAGAGACTCTCATGGCAGTGACATTGACAGATGCGGCAGCAAACCGTGTACAATCATTTTTAGCAAACCGCGGTAAAGGTTTAGGCCTGCGCGTTGGCATTAAAACGACGGGCTGTTCAGGTCTTGCTTATGTACTTGAGTTTGTTGACGATTTAAACGAAGACGATGAAACTTTTGCAGCTAAAGGTGTTACCTTAATTGTTGACGCTAAAAGCTTGGTTTACATCGACGGCACAGAGCTCGACTACACTAAAGAAGGCTTAAATGAAGGGTTTAAATTTAGAAATCCTAATCAAGCTGACGAATGTGGTTGTGGTGAAAGCTTTACCGTTTAAGCTTAAATATGTTTTTAATACCTAAGTTGCTTGGGTATAAATAAGCCCTGCCAGTAATTGTAGGGCTTTGTTATTTTTGAAATTAATTTCTGAATTTTATTGGTTGAAGTTATGCGCTATTTTGAGTTATTTGCAATTCCAGTTGACTACAATATTGATTTAGTAACGATCAACAAACATTATTTAGAGCTACAACGTACTGTGCACCCAGACAGACACGCTAACGCGAGTAGTCGCGATAAGTTAATGGCTGTACAAAGCGCTGCTGAAATTAATGACGCACTACAAATATTAAAGCACCCAGTAAAGCGTGCTGAGTATATGCTAAGTGAGTTAGGTGTTGATATTCGTGCTGAGCAGCAAACCTTGCAAGATCCTACGTTCTTAATGCAACAAATGGAGCTTCGCGAAGAATTAGAAGAGCTTGAGTCAGCAAACGATCCTGATACAGCAATTGCTAATTTTGAAAAACAAATCAAACAACTCAATGAGCAATACAGTGCACAACTTGCAGAGCAATTAGCAAGTAACGATGAGCAGCAATATCAACTTGCCGCAGACAATATTCGTAAACTAAAGTTTGTTTATAAATTACGTGACGAACTTGAACGCATTGAAGACAGTTTATTTGACGATTAATTACTTGCTGAAAAGCGAGCAACACGAGTTTAAAGAGCATTATGGCATTATTGCAAATTGCTGAGCCGGGGCAAAGCGCGGCACCACACGAACATAAATTAGCCATTGGTATCGACCTTGGTACAACTAATTCATTGGTAGCTACAGTGCAAAGTGGCGAAGCACGGACACTCACAGATGAACTTGGCGAATCTATGTTACCGTCGGTTGTTCGTTATCAAGCCGGTGGTATTACTGTTGGTGCAGAAGCTGCACGAGCCGCAACACAAGATCCAGCCAATACACTTATTTCAGTTAAGCGTTTTTTAGGTAAAACTCAATCAGAAATAGAGCAAAGCTACGGTCAATTACCGTATGAATTTTGCCAATACAATGGTGCATTAGCTATTGAAACTGCAGCTGGTAAAATTAGCCCAATTAAAGCATCTAGCCATATTTTAGGTGCATTAAAAGCGCGAGCTGAAAAAAGCTTTGGTAACCAAGAAATTTTAGGTGCTGTAATCACAGTACCTGCATACTTTGATGACGCACAGCGACAAAGCACCAAAGATGCTGCCGAATTAGCGGGCATTAATGTACTGCGTTTATTAAATGAACCAACAGCAGCGGCTGTGGCTTACGGTTTAGATTCAGGTCAGGAAGGGATTATTGCCGTTTATGACTTAGGTGGCGGCACATTTGACATATCAGTACTGCGCTTACATCAAGGTGTATTTGAAGTAATGGCAACTGGCGGCGATTCAAGCTTAGGTGGTGATGACTTTGACTCACTACTTGTTGATTACTTTAAGCAGCAAACAGGTGTGTCAGCATTATCACCTTCAGTTTTACGTTTATTCATCAATAAAGCAAAAGCATGTAAAGAAGCATTAAGCCAATACATTAAAGTAAACGTGGGTCTTGAGTTTGACGATCAAAAATTCACGGTTGAAGTAACCCGTGAAAAGTTCGAAGAGCTTGCTATGCCGCTCATTAAGAAAACACTGCGTTCATGTCGTCGTGCAGTAAAAGATGCAGGCATAGAAAACGATGAAGTACTGCAAGTTATTATGGTCGGCGGTTCAACCCGTATGCCACTAGTTCGCAGTCAGGTGCAAAGCTTTTTTGACAGAGAGCCGCTTACTTCAATCGATCCCGATCGTGTTGTTGCATTAGGTGCAGCGCTTCAAGCCGACGTATTGATTGGCAATAAGCCAGATTCTGACATGTTATTGCTAGATGTATTACCGCTATCGCTAGGTCTTGAAACGATGGGGGGATTGGTTGAAAAAATCATTCCGCGTAATACCACTATTCCGGTAGCACGCGCACAAGAATTTACAACGTTCAAAGACGGCCAAACAGCAATGTCATTACATGTGCTGCAAGGTGAGCGTGAGCTTGTTGACGATTGTCGATCGCTTGCTAAGTTTAGCTTAAAAGGTATTCCACCAATGGCGGCAGGCGCTGCGCATATTCGTGTAACCTTTAAAGTTGATGCTGATGGCCTATTAAGTGTTTCAGCTATGGAAAAATCAACAGGTGTACAAGCTGAAATTCAGGTGAAACCTTCGTTTGGTTTATCGGATGATCAAGTTGCGAATATGCTAAAAGAGTCAATGAGCAACGCTAAAGGCGATATGCAAGCACGTATGCTCAAAGAGCAACAGGTGGAAGCGTTACGCGTAATAGAGGCGCTCAATGCATCACTCGCAACCGACAGTAAGTTGCTTAACGAGATGCAGTTAGCTAATTTAAGAGCCGAAATTGCGGAACTGGTAAAAGTACGCGAAAATGCACAAGAGCCTAATGAAATTAAAGCAGCTATCGAAAAAGTCGATAATGCGAGTAGCGATTTTGCATCGCGTAGAATGGATGCATCAATCAAAAAAGCCCTTACAGGGCAGTCAGTAGACAATATTTAAGAGAGATTAGAATGCCACAAATTGTTTTTCTTCCACATCCTGAATTGTGTCCTGACGGTGCCGCAATTGAAGCGCCAAGTGGTCAAACAGTGCTAGATGCTGCACTTAAAAACGGTATTAGTATTGCGCATGCCTGTGAAAAATCGTGTGCATGTACTACGTGTCATTTAGTGATTCGTGAAGGATTTGATTCACTTGAAGAAAGTGACGAGCTAGAAGACGACATGCTAGATAAAGCATGGGGCCTAGAGCCAGAATCACGCCTTGGTTGCCAAGCAATCATAAAAGATGAAGACTTAGTGGTTGAAATACCTAAGTACAATCTCAATATCGTTAATGAAGAGCACTAGTTTTTAACGATCTATATATTAAAAGCCGCTGTTGATACAGCGGCTTTTTTGTTTCAAGAAAGCATTTATAAACACGTAGCAGCGACTTTATGTCGCGTTTTTAAATCTCAAACGGTTTAAGTTGAATTTATCTAATCTCAAACTTGAACATCAAAATGAACACGTATTTTTCAGATTATATAAACGCGGGGTAAACCCGCTGCTACGAGTTCAACCCAATCCCTAAAATCTATTTCGGAGGTTTATTTTGAGTAATCTTATTTTCTCAGACTCATTTATCAATGGCGAATTTTATAAAACTAATACGCACTTTAGCGTTAACGACCCCGCTACCGAAAAAAGTATTGTTGATGTAAGCGATATTGACGAGCAGGGCGTAAATTCAGCAATAACCGCAGCTCAAGGGGCTTTTGTTAAGTTAAAAGCGACGAATGCGACTGAGCGAAGCGAAACGCTGATGCGCTGGTATGATCTTGTAATAAAACACAAACAAACACTTGCAGAGCTAATGACTAAAGAGCAAGGCAAGCCACTCAAAGAATCCCTTGGCGAAATTAATTACGGTGCAGGTTTTATAAAATGGTTTGCTGAGGAAGCTAAGCGCAGTTACGGCGATGTAATTCCGCCAACAGATAATGCCCATCGTTTAACTAGTTTTAAGCAGCCTGTAGGTGTTGTAGCTGGTATAACGCCGTGGAACTTTCCTGTCGCTATGGTTACTCGCAAAGTAGCACCCGCTTATGCAGCGGGCTGTAGCTTTATACTTAAACCTTCTGAACATACGCCACTATGTGCTATCGCACTTGCTTATCTGGCCGATCAAGCTGGTTTTGTAAAAGGGGCATTTAACGTACTGGTTTCACAAGATGCCAAAACGGTAGGCAAAATGTTGACCGACTCAGAAGTCGTTCGTAAGTTTACATTTACCGGCTCTACTGGTGTAGGTAAGCAGTTACTATCGCAATGTGCTAATACGATTAAGCGTACTTCAATGGAACTTGGTGGTAATGCACCATTTATCATTTTTGATAATGCAGATTTAGACGAAGCGGTAGAAGGGCTAATGGCAGCTAAGTTTAGAAATAGCGGGCAGGCATGTGTTGCTGCAAACCGTATTTTTATACAGCGTAATATTCTCGACAAAGTATTATCAAAAATCACGCCTAAGGTTGCAGCGTTAAAAGTGGCAAATGGTTTTGAAGACGATGTTGATATTGGCCCACTCATTTACCCTAAAGCAAAAGAGAAAGTGCAACAACTAGTGCAAGATGCACTCGATAAAGGCGCTACACTCATTGGTGATAATCGTGATTTGGGCGGCAGCTTTCAAAATCCATTAATAGTAAACAACGTAAATACGGAAATGGATATTTACCACGAAGAGGTATTTGGTCCAGTATTGACGGTTATTCCTTTTGATGAAGAAAGTGAAGTGCTAGCCCTTGCTAACGATGTACCATTTGGTCTCGCAGCCTATTTTTACAGCCAAAATATTAAGCAAATTTACCGAATTAGTGAAGGTCTTGAATTTGGCATGGTTGGCGTAAATGAAGGTGTTATATCTAACCCTGTTGCGCCATTTGGTGGCGTTAAGCAATCAGGTTTAGGGCGCGAAGGCGGGCATCAAGGGCTTGATGAATACTTAGAAGAAAAATACGTGTGTATAAAAATATAGCTGTTTTTTAGAAGCGAATTTAATTGCGTTTTGGTTTGTTTCAGAAATATAGCACAAAGATGAACTTTTTCTTTTACGGTTGCTACATAAAGCGCTTAGTGCTACCTTTATGACCATATTTTTTGTTAATAAAACAACACTAAAAACCAAATGAAAAGTAAAAGGATTTCTATAAGTAGAAATAACCCCGTGTGTAAATGCCACCGTAAGGTGGCATTTTTTTGTTTATATAGTCGCTACTTGTAATAAGTACACTTTAGATAAATGTGCATATTTCATGTGTACTGATTTATAGCGCAATAACCAAGCAAATTATCAAAATCTACTTCATTCAACAGCCCAGGGTTAGCATACTCATTGATATAGTGTTTATATCTTTAGGCTCAAGCAAAAATATCACCATCTAGATTATTTTTAGTAACCATGAACACTCAAATAAATACTCACTCAAAGGCTTCGCTTTTTTGCACGGTATATTAACAACCGTAGCGTTTCAAAAATATTGGTGATAACCATTAATCCTGCCTGCACAGATATTTTTGGTTAAACCTCTTGGGTAGCCAATAACATCACGTTTTTATGATGAACTAAAGCGTATTCGCTCACATTACTGTCAGCTGATAGTAAGTTATTAAGTACACGTTATTAGCTTTAACAACAAGTATCGCTATCATTAGGAGCAACAGGAAAAAGTAATAGTAAACAGCTTTAGCTTAAAGCGATAATCAATTTGCGTTTACAAAATAGGATTAATAGATGCGATATTAAAGTGGGTGTATTTAAAGATATTAAAACAATATTGCAAAAAAATTTAGAGTTTAAATGAGGGGTATTACTAGAAGAAAAAAATTGGGGCGATTGACGGGGCTTGAACCCGCGACAACCGGAATCACAATCCGGGGCTCTACCAACTGAGCTACAACCGCCACAACACACCTTTGTTGGTGTGGCGCGCATAATACATAAAATAATAATTTTTGTGAAGCCTAAAAGTGAAATAAATTTAAAAAAACATAATAAGTAAAAAGTTAGCATCGAATAATTAAAGTTTATGTGTATTAAGCAGCATATTTACCGCATGATTTTATCAAAATAGCGAATGTAGACACTAAATTAATAGTATTAATTTATTATTTTATGAGAATAAATTGTAAATCAATGTATAATAATAGCCGAAAAAACGCTTAATAAAACATTTGGAGTAAATATGGATTCAGTACTTAATTGGCTTAACGAAAACTCAGGCCTTATTTTACATTATGCAATTCAAGCTGTTGTTGCGCTTGTTATCTTTTTACTTGGTAGTCGTATTGCTAAGTTTTGTTCAAACTTAACCGAAAAAGGTTTTGCTAAAAAGAATGTAGACAAAGCTGTGGGTTCATTTGTCTCAAGTATTGTGTACACACTTGTATTTGCTGTAACAATCTTAATGGCACTATCGCAAATTGGTATAGAAACAACCTCGTTTATCGCCATTTTAGGTGCTGCAGGTTTAGCGGTTGGTCTAGCATTGCAAGGTTCGTTATCTAACTTTGCATCTGGTGTACTAATCATCTTACTTCGTCCGTTTAAATCTGGTGATTTTGTTGAAGCCGGTAATAAAATGGGAACTGTTAAGAAAATCGAAATATTCTCTACTGAGCTTCGTACACCAGACAACAAAGTAATTATCGTACCAAACTCTCAAATAATGTCAGGTGCTATTACTAACTTCTCGCGAGAGTCTACTCGTCGTATCGATTTAGTTATTGGTGTTGGTTACGATGCTGATTTGCGTCACGCAAAAGAAGTATTAAAATCAGTACTAGATGCAGAAACTCGCTTACTTAAAGACCCGGCTTACACTGTAGCTGTATCTGAGTTAGGTGATTCAAGCGTAAACTTTGTTGTTCGTCCTTGGGTTAACTCTGCTGATTACTGGCCTACATACTGGTCTTTAATGGAAAACATTAAAATTGCGTTAGATGAAGCCGATATTACAATCCCATTTCCACAAATGGATGTTCATCTACACAAGCAAGACTAATTTTAAATACCTATTTAATTAAGGTCATTTTTAATTGTTGCAGTAAAAAAATAGCTCATAAATATAATAGTTTATGAGCTATTTTGCTTGCTCTAACAAGTAATGCTTTAATAAAATAGGCGGACATTTATTCAAAGGTTATTTTTAATGAAATTAAAGCTTTTATCAATTTTAGTAGCAGCCTCTGCTGCAACTAACGCATTTGCGGCAGACGCAGAACAAAAATCGTGGGAAGTTACTAGTGAACTTGGTGCTATTATCACTAGTGGTAATACAGAAACAACCACACTAAAAGGTGGTATTAAAGTTCAGCACAACCTTGAAAACTGGAACAACGAATACAAGCTTGATGGTATCTACAAAGAAGATGAAGTTGAAGATGCGAATGGTGAAAAAAGTAAGCAGCGCACTAATGAAAAGTACTCAATTTCTGCGCAAGGTAATTACAAATTAAATGAAGAACATTCTCATTTATTCATTTATGGTTCACACGTATCAGACTACTTTGGTGCATATAGAAGTGAGTCAGTAATTTCTGCAGGTTATGGCTTTCGTTTATTAAACGAAAAAGAAATGTGGTTAAGCGCTGAGTTTGGTCCTGGTTATAAATATTTTGAATACCCAGATGATAGCTCTGAAGTTGATGACAACGGTAACTCTCTTGCGGGTGAGTTTGAAGGCGAAGTAATTGCCTTGGGTAAGTTGGATTACAACTGGCAAATTTCTGATAATGCACGTTTTACTCAATTATTAGCTGTTGAGTATGGTGATACAAATACTAAAACACGTTCAGAAACTGCATTACTTGCAAAAATTAGTGGCTCATTACAAATGAAAGTTGCCTTTAATGTTACCAATAACTCAGACGTTGCTGACGACAAAGAAAGTACTGATACAGAGACATCATTTACTTTAGTTTATAGTTTTTAACCAATGTAACTAAGTTAATTACACTAAAGTGACAAAAGGGGCGAAAGTCCCTTTTTTATTTGCTCAGGATTAATGTATTATACCCACCAATTTTGGTTGTAGACCTAGGGATATACCTACTCGTGAAAGTTTTCATACAATATATTAGTGCTTTTATTCTACTTTGCAGTTTTAGCTCTTTGGCTTTTACGCCAACAGCGTCTCAAATTGAGCAATTTAAAAAACTGCCAAAAGCTCAACAAGAAGCTCTTGCAAAACAATATGGTGTTGATGTTTCAACAATCACCGGTATAAACCAATCCAGTAATCAAAATAATACACAGCTGCAAAATAGTATTGGCGAGCGCGTAGAGCCAGAAAAAGAAGAGCTTACAGATGAAGAGCGCTTTAAACCCAAAGCAGACGAACTAAAACCATACGGTTACGAGTTATTTGCAGGTGAACCTACCACTTTTATGCCAAGCGAAAATGCCGCAGTACCAGATACTTATATTATAGGCCCTGGTGATCAATTAAAAATTAACTTTTACGGTAAAGAAAGCGAAAGCTTTGAAGTTATAGTTGACCGTGAAGGGCGTATTAACATCCCAGATCTAAGCCCTGTAGAAGTGGCTGGTTTAACTTTTGCTGAAATTAAAGAACTAATAAAAGTAAAAGTAGAGCAAGAGGTTATAGGTGTAAAAGCCTTTGTATCGCTTGGTCAACTTCGTAGTATGCGTATTTTAGTGCTAGGAGAAGCGTATAAGCCGGGTAGCTATAGTGTTTCTTCATTAACAACCGTTTCGCACGCATTATTCGTAAGTGGTGGCGTGTCTGACATTGCCTCTCTTCGTAATATTCAAGTTAAACGCGCAGGCAAGGTTGTAGCAAACTTCGATCTATACGATCTACTTATTAATGGCGATAGCAGTAACGATATCGTATTAAAGCCGGGCGATGCTGTATTTATACCATCAGTTGGTGCTCAAGTAACAGTTGAAGGAGCAGTAAAGCGCCCGGCTATCTTTGAACTTAAAAAAGGTGAATCTGCTAAGCAGTTATTAGCAATGGCTGGAGGCCTCAAACCAAATGCCTACGCTAAAAATGCAGTGGTAGAGCGCTTTAACTTCGATCGTAAAGAAGTGCTATCGGTCGATTTTTCAAAATCGCAAATTAACTATATCCCACAAGATGGCGACCGTATTCGCTTTAACTCAGTTAGCTCGCAATATCAAAATTCAGTTAGCTTAATTGGTGCAGTAGCGCGCCCAGGCAATTATCAGTGGCACCAAGGCAAGCGTATTTCAGATGTACTTAAATCAGTGCGTGGTGACTTACTACCGCAAGCCGATTTAAGCTACGGACTTGTAATCCGCGAAATTAATATAAACGGTGATATACAAGCATACCAATTTGACGTTGCTCAAGCGATTATTAAAAACCCTGAAAACAACTTACAGCTTAAAGCTAATGACAAGATAGTTGTATTTAGCCGCTTTGAAGAAAAAGAATCAGAACAATCAGCACTAGCAAATATGGCTCTTAGCCAAGAGCAACAAGAGCAGCAACAAAAAGCAGAGCAATGGCATAAGTTTGAGCAAAAAGAGTTCGAAAAATACATTGGCGTTAATCAAGAAAACGAAGAACTTGTTCTTGAAGACAATAAAATACTAACAATTGCTGAAATTTCTAAGCGCAAAGCAAAAGAAGAAGATCAAGAGCTCAAACCTGAAGATTACGCATTATTTAGCCGCCATAATTTACTTGCGCCAATTATTGCCAAATTTAAGCAGCAAGCATCAGTGCAGCAAGCAATGCAATTAGTTGAAATTAATGGCAATGTAACTTTTCCAGGTATTTACCCATTAATGATTGGTGGTGAGGTAAGTGATTTAATAACCGCAGCAGGTGGTTTATTAGAGTCTGCCTACGTAAAACAAGCTGAAATTACGCGAATAGTAGCGAGTGATGGATCTAAGATCGAACACTTACGATTTGATCTTGAAAGCGCCATGAAAGGCGACCTTCAAAGTAATATTATTTTGCAAAGCAAAGACAGCATAAACGTATTCGCTATTCCAAACTGGCAAGAAAACGTAAAAGTAGAATTAAAAGGTGAGCTTAAATTCCCAGGTACGTACACGATACGCCGCGGTGAAACGCTTACTGAATTACTTGAACGTGCAGATGGTTTTTCAAAATTTGCAGAGCAAAAAGCAGCTGTATTTACTCGTACGTCAATTAAAGAACAAGAACAAAAGCAACTCGCGCGCTTATCTACAGAGCTTCGCCGTGACATAGCTTCTAAAAGCTTCCAAAATTCTGTAAGTAGTAGCTCGCTTTCGTATGAAGAAATGAACAAGCTGTTAAATGACCTCGCGAGTGTAGAAGCCGTAGGACGTTTAGTAATTGATTTACCTTTAATTGTAAGCAATAAACAAAACTTAGTATTACAAGATGGCGATACACTTTATGTACCAAGCAAACGCGATTCAATCAGTGTAATAGGCGAAGTTAACTACTCTACATCACATCTATATAAGCCAGGTGTGAGTGTTGATGATTATCTTGCTTTGAGTGGTGGCCTTAAAGAGCGTGCGGCTGAAGACCGAATTTACATTATTAAAGCCAATGGTTCAGTGAAAATACCAAATACAGGTGGTTGGTTTGCAGCAAGTAATGCTGATCAGTTAGAACCAGGTGACACAATAGTAATTCCAATGGATGCTGGGCATATGGATAAGCTAACGCTTTGGAGTACTGCAACGCAGATCCTTTATCAGTTAGGTGTAGCTGTAGCAGCAATTGGAAGTCTTTAAATACTAAACTAAGGTATCAAATTGAACAATTTTAATATAATTCGGTTCTATAGACATTTGAAGCGAGATTGGCACATTTTAATAAGTATAGCTTTAGTGGTAACTTTAATCATGGCTGTAGTTGCCTTCAATAGTCCCGATAGGTATAGATCAGAAGTTTTAGTTGCTCCTTCAGCTCAAAGCAATAGCAGT
Organism: Pseudoalteromonas sp. BSi20652; assembly: GCF_000239855.1. Lineage (GTDB taxonomy): Bacteria > Pseudomonadota > Gammaproteobacteria > Enterobacterales > Alteromonadaceae > Pseudoalteromonas. The sequence goes on from NZ_BADT01000178.1 coordinate 21,408, forward strand.
GGTCTGTCTGGTTTAGCATCTCAATTAGGTGGTGTAGCATCACTAGCTGGAGTTAGTCTTGGTGGCGGTGGAAGTGATAAAACTATAGAGGCCCTAGAAACTTTAAAAAGCAAAGACTTCCTTGTTGATTTTATAGAAAAATATCAGTTAAAAATTCTCCTAATGGGTATTGATGCTTGGGATATTGTAAAAGACGAAGCTATTTACAGTGATGAGTATGATGCTAATACAAATCAATGGAAACGAGATGTTAAATTTCCTAAAAAGAATGAGCCTAGTTTATATGAAGTTAGTGATTACTTTTTAAAGCACAACTTATCAATAAATACAGTAGCAGAAACAGGTTACACGGTTATTGAGGTTGAGCACTTTTCACCTAAGCTAGCAAAGGAAATTGCTGAAAACTTAGTTTTAGAAGTAAATATGAAAATTAGAGAAAAAGATATTGCTGTTAGCCAAAATACGTTGAAATTTTTAAATGATGCATTAGAAAAAACAAATATAAATGAATTAAAACAACAGATATTTACATTGATGGAACAGCAACTTCAAACTCAAATGTTAGCGGAAGTAAAAGAAGATTATGTATTCAAAGTAATTGATATGCCGTACGAAGCTGAGGAACGATTTGCTCCGAATAGAATATTAATGTGCATTTTAGGTTTACTATTAGGTTCACTCCTCGGTTTTTTAATTTCATTGACTCGCTTCGTAGCAAAAGAAGCTCAGCGTGCGGAAGTATAAATAATGATTAATAGCTCACATAATGTTCAAAAAAATAAATCAAATATCTTAAAAGGTAAATCATTTACCTGTAAAACTATTTATGTTTTTTGCCCACAATCTTCTGTAGATATGCTACGAGTAATTGAAAAAGAGCATAATTTTGATTTTGTATTTAATGATAAAACGATTAAAAATTATAAGTCGAAAGTAATTTGTCACTATAACAGTTCTGATCTAGACAGTGATTATAAAAAATTATTAGTTGAAGCGCTCGAATATGGCGGCTACGTTGAATCGTTAGATGACTATTTGGAGAAAAGAGTTGGCTTCACCGAAGTAATGCTTTTAAACAGTGGCTACTTTCTTCATCAAAAAGCGTTTGGTATTTTATCGAATAAACGTACTCAGTTTGTGAAACGCTTTGTAGATATTATTTCAGCTTTATTATTATTAATTTTGACATTACCGATAAGTTTAATTGTAGCCTTACTGATTAAGTTGGAATCCAGAGGTCCTGTGTTCTATAAGCAGGAGCGTACCGGACTTTATAACGAAACATTTAAAGTTATTAAGTTTAGATCAATGAACACAGAAGCGGAGAAAGATGGTGCTCAATGGGCCAATAAAAATGACTCAAGAGTAACACGAGTTGGTCGCTTTATTCGTGCAACACGCATAGATGAGCTTCCTCAAGTGATCAATATTATTCGTGGAGATATGTCTATTGTTGGACCAAGGCCTGAGCGTGAAATATTCATTAAAGATCTGGAAAAAGAGATCCCATATTATCGGTTTAGACATGCTGTAAAGCCCGGTGTTACAGGTCTTGCACAAGTTTCATATCCTTACGGTGCATCATTAGAAGATGCGGTATGGAAGCATAAGTACGATATATACTATATTAAAAATCATAGTACTTGGGCCGATATTAAAATTTTATTTAAAACATTTAAAGTTGTCTTATTAGGTATGGGGCATTAAATTGAAAGGATTTAACTTTCTTTATAAATTATTGCATGAGGCAATCCCAGCCCATACCAAACTAAATATGTTTTTAGTATGAAAACTAGTGACGTGATGAAAAGCTCATTTATTAATATGAGCTTGCAAATATTCCCTATTTTGAGTGCTCTTCTATCTGTACCATTAACTATAAAGTGGTTTGGATCTGAGCTTTTTGCTGTTTTTTCTTTATCGATTAGTATAGTTGTATTATTTAACTATTTAAACTTTGGTGTTGCTCAATCAGTTAATCGGCTTTTGGCACATGAATCTTGTCAAAAATCTATAAGTGATATTATTTCATCATCATTTTTAATAATGCTTTTAATAGGTGTAACTGTTAGCGTTGCGACCTACTTTTTTTCGTATGAAATAGTCAGTTTATTTATTGATTCAAGTAATGATAACTATCAAAATGCCTATAAAATGTTGACTGCGGTGCTATATGCGTCGCCACTATTTTTATTGATCATTTTATTAAGAGCGATTTTAGAGGCTAAGTTACTTTTTAAAATAACAGCTGTAAATCGAGCTTTTCTAAATTCAGTGTTATTTCTATCACCAGCAATTTGTTATATTGCTGGGCTGGAAATGTTCTACGCATTGTATATTGCTATAGCCATACATATTATTTCTTTTATTTTGTTATTGAATAGAGTTTTTCATTACTATCCTCATATAACCAAACGTTTTGATAGCTATGTTTCAAAGCAGTTAATAACAAGTGGTGGCTGGTTAACTTTAATTTCTTTATCGTCAATTATACTTATTTACGCTGACAAATTTATTATTAGCTCTAATATAGGTCTATTAGAGCTAGCATATTATGTTGCAGCATATGACCTCATATCACGTACTAGTATTATATATGGCTCTTTGAGTGCCGCATTTTTCCCCGCTTTTTCATTTTGGTTTAAAAATGGACATATTGCACAGTTAAAAGAATCTATAAATACTCTGTACATATTAATAACTTTAATGATGGGAGTTATCGTTGTTGGAACGTTATTATTATCAAAGTTTATTTTAGCTATATGGATTAATGCAGATTACGCTGCAAACTCTACACAACTGTTAAATATATTATCTATAGGTGTATTTTTTCAAGCATTAGCGGTGGTGCCTCTTCGAGTCCTAACTGCAACGATATTTGAAAAACCAGTGGCCCTAATTTACCTTATTCTCTCAGCGCTTTATCTTTTTTTAAGTGTCTACCTTTCTCATCGGTATTCAGTAATAGCAATTGCAATACTATTTAGTGTTAAGGCGGTATTTGAATTTATTGTTTTACATTGTTATATGTCATTTAAAGTTACAATAGATAGGTTTGACTTCTCCTTTTTATATAGAACTATGCTCGTTATAGTGTTCGTTTTTTATTTAGTTATTATGATTTTTATATACAGGTTATATCGTCAAGTATATTAATTGTATTGTTGTTTTTTCCTAGAGAGAAAGATAAAGCAAGGTATGTAAAGATGTTGAATTTACTGCGAAATAAAGGAAGAGTAGAACAATCATGAACTATGGCTTTTTCGATATGAATTTAATGGGTATTACTAGATACCCAAGTTTAATTGCACATGAAATTTTAAATCAAAAACCCGACTCATCTTTTTTTTTCTTTTATGAGCAAGAAGGTTCGTTATCGGAGGAGGATGCTTTAGCTATCCTCCCCGTAAATTCAAAATTAATTAAAGTCCCAAGCGTTAGCGGGTGCTCAATAAAAAGAATATTAACTCAATCTCAAATAAAAATATTAACTGTAATGGCGCAAAGAATTCCAGATACAGCTTTTGTCCTAGGAGCTAAAGAAAGTGGAATTTATACTATAATGTTTCAGCATGGTTTATATATTCCGTTTATTAAAAGAGAAACGTCACTGCTCATTCATCAAGTCAAAAAGTATTTAGGTTTGTTTGCTATGTAAATGCTGTCGCTTCTTTGGTCGATAAAAACTTTATTGCAACGCTATATAACTATGTACAAGTTTTTATTTTTGGAAAAAACATCAAACAGACATCATTACCTTATCAGAAATTAAATGCCGACCATGTTTTAGTCTATGGCGATTATTGGAAGCAATATCATAAAGATGTGTTTGGTTATACTCTTAGTCAGCAAGACGTTGTTGGTTATCCAGAATTAAAAAGCTTAACAAATGAAAATGAAAATATTTCAGCAGAAGGTGTATGTTACATCACGCAAACATTGGTTGAAGATGGTCGATTAGCAAGGCAGATCTTAATTGACTTCATGAAGGAATTATCTCAAAGCTGTCAAGAAAAAAAACTAACTTTAACAATTAAACTCCACCCTAGAAGTGATTTAACATTATACAAAGAGTTGGCTGGTGTTGTTGTTTTTGAAAAAAAGCGTTTTCCTATTTCAGACCTTTACGTTGGGCATTATAGCTCGCTAGTCGCTAAAGCTGCCTTTGTTACAAATAATATATTGCTAATCGATTTTCCTGGTCACGATATACCAGAATATATAAAGTCTATTTCTTCTCATCGATTTAATTATAATGAAGTTGCTGAGTTTACTGAAATATTAGCTAGCAAGAATATTAAGTCGGAAAAAATTATTTCAGAAAACAAAGCAAAGCTAAAGAATATCTTTGGAGACCCTAGTTTAGACTCTGTGCAGAATGTAGCAACTTATATTCAGGGTCATAAATGCTAGTAATTGTACACGACCTGATTAGCGTTCTGTTGGTCCTCTCAGTACTGTTTGGAGCACTTATGTACCTTAAGCTGAGTAATAGGCCTATATACTACTTAGCTGGTTTAATCATTGCGCTCTCATTAAGTTACCTATTTATTGTGCACTTAATCTCAATTAATATGGGTCGCGATGGATTTTCGATATTTGTTAAAAAAGATTTAGTCGATGATAAGCTCTATTTTTACACGGCTAAATTGATGGCCAGTCAATTATTAAGCTTAGGTCACATAGACAAAGACGTTATATTTGCTTTTCAAACTTCTGAGTTTGGATACGACTCTCCTAAGTCACTGTATTTTTCGGCGCTTGCAGTGCCACTGTATTTATTATTTCCAGAAGCCGGTACTCTCGCGTTTAAATCACTAAATATTTTATTCTTTTGCTTTGCAGTACTGCTATTGGCGAGGGAGTTATTAGATGAAAATGATAATAAAAGACAAACATTAGCAGAGGTAAATGTAAGTTGGTATGCTTTTTTATTTGTTATATTTATATCATTTTATCCAACATTATTTATTCGTTTAGTACAAATAGAAAAAGATGTATTTTTGTTTTCTCTTTTCTCAATAGGTTTTATATGCCTATTACACAAAGTGAATGGAAGAGGAACTTTTTTTAAAGGTATATGTTTATTATTAATTATTGTAATACTTATTTTCTACAGACCACAGTTTTCCTTGGTATTATTATTTTCTTATCTATATTTAGTTTTTTTAAAACGAAGAGCTTTAAAGTTTTTTCTTACAATTAGCTGTTGTTATTGTTTTGATCCCAATTCCATTGCTCTTACTGAAAAGCTACTTTCCCGACGTGTTTACTATTTTAGTTGCAATTAAAAGTTACTCCGTATTAGCCGGTGCTACTGATGTAATTGCTGTCGATTATGAATCTGTACTGGGTATATATAAAACGATAGGGGCCTCTTTATACTTTTATTTATTCGCGCCAATATCAATTTATGCACTAAAGGCAAATGCATTATGGAAAGTAATGATGCTAGAGCCAATATTGTTTTTTATCATTCCGTTTCTAGTGTGTTTATTTTCGTACAAAAAAGTTAAAAACGGTAGCTATTTACTGATGTTAGGTATTGTTATATCCATTATATTAGCCTTACTTTCTGTTTATTATGAATCGCATGTTGGTAGCTATATGAGAAAAAGATTGCCTCTATATGCTATGTGGATATTCCTAGGCTTTTATTTTGCTAAACATAGAAATAAGGTACTCAAAAATGAAAAAAATAAGCAGTGATTTG
>NZ_BADT01000177.1 GCF_000239855.1 Pseudoalteromonas sp. BSi20652
AGCGATCTTTTTCGGTAGGAGTTTATAAAGCTTATTTGTTGTATCTAAAACATGGCGGTTGCGCTCAAAGTTATTAGGCTTATTAAAAGCATCAAATAAAACAGTGCTTTTAATTTTATTAGAAAATGGTGCTAATCTTTTAGTTAAAAACGCCGCATCGTATCTATCAACTAATGCTAAATATGGCGTTAAAATATCGTCTTGTTCATTAATCGCTTTTGCAATTAATGTTTCTCTAAAAGTACTCATTGGTTATTTAGGGTTAGCGTAAGCAAACACAAAATCACGACCTTTTTTGGTCAAAAAGTAATGTTCATATTTAACACCAAAATGATAAATTATTTCACTTGTTACCAGTTCTTCATTAACTAATTTGCTAAGTGTTCGCGTATCAAATTTAAACGGTTGCCCATGCTTACTAACATAGGTATGTAGTCCGTTCATTTGTCGATATGAATAGCCAATTTCACGGCAAATTTCGAAATACGTATTTTCTAATGATAACCAAATTAGTAATCGAGTTTGCTCTTTAGTTAACTTAGGCATGATCACCCCCATTTGGGTTTTGACCTAAATGCTCTAAGCGACAAAAGTTATTTAACCAGTTATCTAAATCATCTTTTAAATAACGAACAGTACGACCAATTTTAATAAATGGCGGGGCAGGGGTTCTATTAGTGCGGTTTCCTTCCATACGTGATTGACGTAAGAAAGAGCGACTCATACCGATATACTCGGCTGTTTCTATTTCTGATAATGCGCGTTTGTTTGTGGTGGTTGGCATAAGTGCCTCCTGAGTTATTGACGTTTCAGGAGGTGTTTTACAATGCAGATTTTTTTAAATGAGCTTATCGATGAGTTGGATGAGCTTATCGATGTATTTTTAGTTACTATTTTTTGATAAATAGTTTCTTTTTTGCTTT
>NZ_BADT01000176.1 GCF_000239855.1 Pseudoalteromonas sp. BSi20652
AATTTGAGTTTATCTTTCGCTTTGTTGCAAAACAAAAATAGCGCGCCAGTGTAGGCATCACGTTCAAGCTCGCCTTCAACGATGGCGACCAGACCATCAATCGATTTTCGAAAATCCACAGCATCGCGGTGTAAATAAATACGCTCGGGTTCAACAAACATTTTCATCAGGCAAACTCGCGTAACAATTGGTTGAGGTAAGTTGCAGGCGTTGTTGATGGCAAGCTGACTTTTACTTTGCCAACAGTGAGGGTTATCGGCTGTTGCGGCTTGATAACGTCAGGTTGTTTAGTGATTTTGGCGCGAACAAAATTGCCAGGTAATGCCTTTAGCTTGTTTTTTGCGGCATAAAAAGTTGTTTTTGATAAAGTATTTTGCTGACAATACTCAGTGATAGTTAAATCACTCGATTGTTGCTCTTCTATAATACTACGCCATTGCTCAAGGCTACGTGTTTTTCTCATAGCTACCTCTTAATTGAAATTCAGGGATAGCTTAATAGTTTTGACGAGTTACTTGCAGGTGCACTTGGCTAGACGCTTAC
>NZ_BADT01000175.1 GCF_000239855.1 Pseudoalteromonas sp. BSi20652
CGCGGATTCAAATCTGAAGTGCATAACATTTAGGCGGCTTTAGCCGCCAAGTGATCCTGCATCAATTTTGCAGGCGTTTCAAATCCAAGTGTCTTCCGCGGACGATTATTAAGTTGCTCAAGTACGGGTATAACTTGCGCTGGTGTTACCGCCTTAAAATCTGTGCTCTTCGGCCAATACTGGCGTAGTAATCCATTCGTGTTTTCATTCAATCCGCGCTCCCATGAGTGATAAGGATGAGCAAAATAAACAGGAACACTTAAAGCCTCTGTGATTTGCTCGTGATAAGCGAACTCTTTTCCATTGTCAGCCGTGATGCTATGAAGCGCTGACATATATGGCCTTAATAGTTCTATCGTCGCCGCAGTGACGGCTTGTGCTGTTTTGCCTGCCACCTGAGTTGATACAGTGAATTGGGTGACCCGCTCTACAATGGTAACAAGGGCGCCTCGATGACCTTTACCTATGACGGTATCTATTTCCCAATCTCCGATACGACCTTTCTCATCAACTATTTGTGGACGTTCTTCAATGCTAACGCGATTTTTTATTTGCCCTCGGTTTGTATTACCATGACTGCGCTTGTGATATTTCTTACCGTGTCGGCGCAGATGTAGGTATAACTCACCACCTGCTTTTTTATCTTCCCAGATATACAGATAAATGCATTCATGGCTGACAGACCGTTCACTTTCTTTGCGCAACCATCCCGTTATTTGTTCAGGACTCCACTTCTCATTAAGCTTCTGGGTAATTAAAGCCATCATTTCAGGTGTCATCTTAAGCGGTTTTCTTACACTTCTTCGGCGAAACAAAGCCCGCTCATGAGCTTGTTTGTGTCTGTAACCTCGCTTACCTGTATTTCTAGAAAGCTCTCTTGAAATCGTAGATTGCGATAAATTAGTTAGCTCAGCAATACTTTGTTGCGTAAAACCACTTTTCTTTAGAACGGCGATCTGGCATCTTTGCGCATAGGTCAGTTGTTTGTAATGTCTCATTGTAAAATCTCTTGCCGGAGAAAAAGCAGTTAGCATATGAGCAACTGACCACTTAATCTAGCCAAAACAAGTTATGCACTTACAATTTGAATCTAGG
>NZ_BADT01000174.1 GCF_000239855.1 Pseudoalteromonas sp. BSi20652
GCAGCAAGCAAGGCTGCTAACTCGTTCGCGCTATTTTATTTGTCGCCTCATCTAAATTCATCACACCAATAAATCGTAAGGTACCCGTCTTGCATGACTGGCAAGACCAATGGGGTATTAATCGTTCTTGCTCTACCTTCGGCTTCACCGCTTTGCATGGGGTTGCTGATACTTGAGCCTTTATTAACCCTAACTTTCGCTTGCGACACGCATTAGCTAAAAAGCCATAGTGGCGAATGCGCATAAACCCTTTGGGCAATACATGTTGTAAGTAGCGCCGTAAAAATTCATCACAACTCAGAGTCATGACTTTATCGCGGTTGTTATCTGCATAATCGCGGTATTTAAAGCTCACTGTTTCTTCAGTCGCTGACACTAATCGCGATTCTGACATCACGCCTTTTCGGGTATAACGAGCAAGGTAACTAACTAGCTTTTCACTGTACGTTAAACAGGCTTTGCTATACACGCACCATTTGGTTGGTGTGCTTACCTTCGCGAATGAACTATCGCATTCATTGAGCGCCGCGAGCATTTTCCCTCTAAACACTGTTGATAATGCTTTAACGGGGTATAAATAGCCTTTTTCTATTTCATGCCAGTGCGCTTTATCAAGCGCGCCTGCGGGTATCAAGCAATGCAGGTGAATATGCTGACTTAAGTTCTGCCCCCACGTATGCAGTACGCTTGTCATGCCTAACT
>NZ_BADT01000173.1 GCF_000239855.1 Pseudoalteromonas sp. BSi20652
AGCAGCCATTACTTGAAAGGTTAGGCGCTAATTTTTAGCGCCTAACTTCACAACATCTATGTTGTTAAAGAGCAAATTAATACTTAATGTGTTTGAACAGCAGTAATTACTTCTTCTTCATCGTTATTATCGCGCTCAAAGTTTAAGTTAAACTGGCCTTGACGAGTGATAGTAAAAATAGCGCGCTGCCAATCTTCAACTTCGTTTTTAATAGCGTGGTCAAATAACGTTTTAAACAACGCTGTTATATTTTCAGATACAGCAATTGCATGCTGTGTATCATCATCCGCTTTAATAAAGTGGGCTTTGCACTCAACCACAGCATTATTTTCGCAATCTAAAATAAGCTGCGCTTCAAGCCACGGTTCGTCTATTTGTTGATAAAGGTACTGACCTAGGTGTTGCGGGATGTTTTTTATGTCGGGTTGCATTGGCTTTCCTTAGCGTTTAGTTATTGAGTAACGACTCGCTCAGCGACACTTTCGAAATAACGAGAAGAAAAAGACGGTGTGGCTTTTCTTTCTTTTAGGTATTCTTCAGAAAAAAGCTTAACACGTAATGTTAGTACCTTTATCTCATTTTTATTTTGCGGGTTTACATCTACTCTAATGCCAATTTCGCCCTCGTTAAAATAGGGCGGGGCCTCTTTATCGCACGAAAAACGTGAGCCAAAAATAGTGGGCATATACGCCTCACCAAAGTAATGGGG
>NZ_BADT01000172.1 GCF_000239855.1 Pseudoalteromonas sp. BSi20652
CGTACAGATATATTTGGAGTTTTTTTGATATATTCAGTGAATACAAAAAAAGCAGATTATGATGCTTTCTATGCTCATGTTGCCAAGAAACTAATGAAACCATACTCTTGGTTGTACATTGTAAGAAATATATTTCTTTGGATGATAATTGGTATATTTTTCATGTCATTATTTAAGTATATTTCTGGAGACTCTTCAAAATATTTTTTTCATGCTGTTTTAATGATGGGAGTTCCTTTCTTTATATTTCTATTAATATCTAATGTAATTAATCAAAAATTAGTGAAATGCTTTCATCCAAGCCCAGAAGGAATTATGCTTGGTTCAAAACAGTTTGAAATAACCGAAGATGGCATTAAAGAAACACATCTTTATGGTTATAACTTTTACAAATGGACGGTTGTGAACTCTATTGAAGAAATTAATGGAACTGTATATGTGTACGTTGATAGAGTCCTTGCATTAATTTTTACACCAGAGTCATTTGAATCAACTGACTCAAAAAAAGAACTTGTAACTGTTGTTAAAAAGTACGTATAACAAGCCATTCAAGCAGGACAAATAACAGTTGGCTATTTGCTCCTTCGTCGCTTATTTTAGCCAACCATTATTTGCCTCTTAAT
>NZ_BADT01000171.1 GCF_000239855.1 Pseudoalteromonas sp. BSi20652
GAAAACATAATGCGCGATGTAAAATTTCGACAACACAATATCGTAGCAGCGGGTTTACCCCGCGATTATTGTGCAAACAATCAACTAAACATAAAACACAATGCGCGATGTAAAATCGCGACTACGCAAATTTATAAAAATTGCATATGCTTTATATTCGTGGGTCTGTGATTGCTAAAATACGGGTATGTTATGCATCGTTCATATTTATTACGAAAGGGAAGAGTATCAAAAGCAAACCACTATTATGCTATTACACTGGTTTGTCATGAGCGAAACAACTTATTCACAAGCTTAATAATTAATAGAGCTATTATTAATGAAATGAGGGAATTAGAAAGAGAGCAACTAATTAAATCAAATACCTTCGTTATAATGCCAAACCATATTCATTGGTTATTACAATTATCCGATAGCGCAACATTAAGTGAGGTAATTAGAAGCTTCAAAGGACGCTCAACCACGGTGTATAGACAATTTGGCAGACAAAAGCTTTGGCAAAAAGGGTTTTATGATCACTTAATAAGAAATACCGAAGACTTAAATAGCTGTGCTAGATACATAGTAGCAAACCCTTTGCGTGCAAATTTAATAGAAAATATTGCAGAATACCCATATTGGGATAGTATTTATCTAAACTCGTAGCAGCGGGTTTACCCCGCAACATTTGGCAACTAATCTCCCAACCGAAAACACAATGCACGATGTAAAATCGCGACTACGCAATATCGTAGCAGCGGGTTTACCCCGCGATTATTGTGCAAACAATCTCCCAAACG
>NZ_BADT01000170.1 GCF_000239855.1 Pseudoalteromonas sp. BSi20652
CGGTTGGGGGATTAGTTGCCAAATGTCGCGGGGTAAACCCGCTGCTACGATATTGTGTGATCGAAATTTTATATCGCGCATTATATTTTATATTTAGTTGACTGATCGTGTGTAAATTGTAGCTATTTCTTTGGTACTTTTATCCTGTTATTAATTTCTTTAATAAATTCAACTAGAGTTAATGCTCTACTTTTCTGGTCAGACCAATTGTTTTCACTGAATTTACTTCCTCATTTTTTCGCAAATTGCGCATAGTTTTATCTTCGTTCAAAATGCGTTACGATACTTTAACTGCTCAAACTGCTTGTAAATTGACAGCTAATAATGTTTTTGATACCGTATTGAAAATTTTTGGTATGACCAATTTACCTTTTGGGTGAGTCATGCAACTCAAAGCTCCATTTTACGGGCTCTTGGTATTTATACAACGCGGACGTTGATTCATGTCTTTAAAGATCAAAGCAGCAAAGTTATCTGATGTTATTTTACAGCAACTCGAGAACATGATTCTTGAAGGCTCGTTAGCACCAGGTGAAAAGTTGCCACCAGAGCGTGAACTAGCAAAGCAATTTGAAGTGTCTCGCCCGTCACTACGTGAGGCAATTCAAAAATTAGAAGCGAAAGGTTTAGTTACGCGTCGCCAAGGTGGCGGTACGTTTGTAAAAAATCAGCTCGAAGAAGGGCTTACTGATCCACTTTTTGATTTGATTAGTAAACACCCGGAATCGCAGTTTGATTTACTTGAATTTCGTCATGCATTAGAAGGGATTGCTGCTTACTACGCTGCACTGCGCGGGACCAGCAACGATTTTAGTAAAGTGAAAGAAAGCTTTGATAAAATTGCCCTCGTTAATGATGATTTACAGCAAAAGGCAAAAGCAATTAATGCATTTCACTTTAGCGTGGCAGAAGCTTCGCATAATGTGGTGTTACTGCATTTAGTAAGAGGCATGAAAGCGCTGCTTGAGCAAAATGTATTGCAAAATTTAACTGTTTTATTAAAAAAGTCAGATATTAGCAGTCAGTTAGCCGAGCACAGGCGTTTATTAATGGACGCTGTTATTGACGGTAATCCAGAACAAGCCCGCTTAGCAAGTAATGCGCACTTAGCGTTTATAGAAGAAGCATTACTTGAAGCAGGCAAAGAACATTCGCGAATTGAACGTAGTTTAAGACGCACTAAACAAAATTAAGCTAGTACATTGCTACTTTGAACACACAAAATTAAGTAACAGTGATATTAAATTAAAACATTCGTATTTTAAACATAAGGAAACCTCCATATGTCTGAAGTCAATAAAATTGACGTAGACGCGCTAGAAACACAAGAGTGGTTACAAGCTCTTGAATCAGTTGTGCGCGAAGAAGGTGTTGAACGAGCTCAGTTTTTACTTGAGCAAGTATTAGAGCAAGCCCGTTTAGACGGCGTTGATATGCCAACGGGTATTACCACGAACTACGTTAATACTATTCCTGTAGATCAAGAACCTGCTTACCCAGGTGATGTGAATCTTGAGCGTCGTATTCGTTCAATTATTCGTTGGAACGCGATTATGATCGTTCTACGTGCATCGAAAAAAGATCTCGACTTAGGCGGCCATATGGCGTCTTACCAATCATCAGCTGCATTTTATGAAGTGTGTTTTAACCACTTTTTTAAAGCACCAAATGACGTAGACGGTGGTGACTTAGTTTATTACCAAGGTCATATTTCTCCGGGTATTTACGCACGTGCATTTGTTGAAGGTCGTTTATCGGCAACACAACTAGACAACTTCCGCCAAGAAGTTGATGGCAAAGGTTTACCATCGTACCCACACCCTAAATTAATGCCTGAATTTTGGCAGTTCCCTACGGTATCAATGGGCTTAGGTCCTATTGCGTCTATTTACCAAGCTCGCTTTTTAAAATACTTAGATGGTCGTGGCCTAAAAGACACTAAAAACCAACGTGTATACGCGTTTTTAGGTGACGGTGAAATGGATGAGCCAGAATCACGCGGTGCTATTTCTTTTGCTTCACGCGAGAAGCTAGACAACCTTTGTTACTTAATTAACTGTAACTTACAGCGTTTAGATGGCCCAGTTATGGGTAATGGTAAAATTATTCAAGAGCTAGAAGGCTTGTTTAAAGGCGCTGGCTGGAACGTAATTAAACTAGTGTGGGGCAGTGGTTGGGATATTCTTCTAGCTAAAGACACAACGGGCAAATTATTACAGTTAATGAATGAAACTGTGGATGGTGACTACCAAACATATAAAGCGAAAGATGGCGCGTACGTACGTGAAAACTTCTTTGGTCGTTACCCAGAAACAGCGGCCCTTGTTGCAGACATGACAGATGACGAAATTTTCGCGCTTAAGCGTGGTGGTCATGAGTCATCAAAATTATTTGCTGCGTTTAAAAAAGCTGAAGATACGAAAGGCCGTCCAACTGTAATCCTTGCTAAAACTGTAAAAGGTTACGGCATGGGTGAAGCAGCTGAAGGTAAAAACATTGCGCACCAAGTTAAAAAAATGGATATGTCGCATGTTGCACATTTACGTTCACGCCTTGGTCTTGACGATTTAGTATCTGAAGAGCAATTAAAAGAATTACCGTACTTGGAGCTTGAAGAAGGTTCACCTGAGTATAAATACCTTCACGCTCGTCGTGATGCACTTAAAGGTTATACACCTAAGCGTATTCCACGTTTTAGTGAAAAATTAGCATTGCCAGAAGTTGAGGCGTTTAAACCGCTACTTGAAGAGCAAAAACGTGATATTTCCACAACAATGGCATTTGTTCGTGCACTTAATATCTTATTAAAAGATAAAGGTATTGGTAAAAATATCGTCCCAATTATTGCAGACGAAGCGCGTACATTTGGTATGGAAGGTTTATTCCGTCAAATCGGTATTTATAATCCGCATGGCCAAAACTACACGCCACAAGATCGCGACATTGTTTCTTACTATAAAGAAGCAACGTCTGGTCAAGTATTGCAAGAAGGTATTAATGAGTTAGGTGCAATGTCGTCATGGGTTGCTGCTGCAACGTCATACAGCACTAACGATTTACCAATGATCCCATTCTACATTTACTATTCTATGTTTGGTTTCCAACGCGTTGGCGACATGGCATGGATGGCGGGCGATCAACAAGCACGTGGTTTCTTATTAGGCGCTACTGCGGGTCGTACAACACTAAATGGTGAAGGCTTACAACACGAAGATGGTCACAGTCATATTCTTGCTAATACAGTTCCTAACTGTATTTCTTATGACCCAACTTACGCGTTTGAAGTTGCTGTTATTGTACAAGACGGTATTCGTCGTATGTACGGTGATGACCAAGAAAATATTTACTACTACCTAACGCTTATGAACGAAAACTACCATCAGCCAGCTATGCCAGAAGGCGCTGAAGAAGGTATTCGTAAAGGTATTTACAAGCTTGAAAGTTACGAAGGTAAAAAAGCCAACGTACAGCTATTAAGCTCAGGTACTATTATGACTGAAGTACGCAAAGCTGCTTCGATTCTAAGCGAAGAGTATGGCATTGCGTCTGACGTGTTCTCTGTAACGTCTTTCAACGAATTAACGCGTGAAGGTCAAGATGTTGAACGTTTCAACATGCTTAATCCTGAAAGCGAACAAAAAACAGCATTTATCACAAGCGTATTAAACGACTCTGTGACTGTTGCAGCAACGGATTACATGAAAAACTACGCAGAACAAGCGCGTTCATTTATTCCAAGCAGCAATTACAAAGTGCTAGGTACAGATGGTTACGGTCGTTCTGATAGCCGTGAAAACCTACGTCGCCACTTTGAGGTTAACGCGGGCTACGTTGTTGTTGCTACGTTATCTGAACTTGCTAAACGCGGTGAAGTTGAGAAGTCAGTAGTTGTTGAAGCACTTAAAAAGTTCAACATCGACACTAACAAACTTAACCCACTGTACGCATAAGAGGTTTGCAATGAGTATTGAAATTAAAGTACCTGATATTGGTGACGACGAAGTAGAAGTAACCGAAATATTAGTAAGCGTTGGCGACAAAGTAGATGTTGACCAATCATTATTAAATGTTGAAGGCGACAAAGCATCAATGGAAATACCTGCTTCGCAAGCGGGTACAGTGAAAGAGATTAAAGTAAACGTTGGCGACACTGTTACAACTGGCTCTTTAGTGTTTTTGTTTGAAGGCGAGAGTGAAGGCACTGATGAGGAAAATACATCAGCCGCTGCTCCAGCTAAATCTGAAGAGGCAGCACCTGCTGCTTCTACAGGTTCTTCAACTAAAGAAGTAACCGTACCAGATATTGGCGATGATGAAGTTGAAGTAACTGAAATTATGGTTGCTGTTGGCGACACTGTTTCAGAAGAGCAATCTATCTTAAACGTTGAAGGCGACAAAGCAGCAATGGAAGTACCTGCTCCATTTGCAGGTATAGTTAAAGAAATTAAAGTAGCCGCAGGCGATAAAGTCAAAACAGGCTCATTAGTGTTTGTTTTTGAAGTAGCAGGAAGTGAATCTGTAGCACCGGCTAAAGAGTCGGCTCCTGTAGAAGCGCCAGCAGCTAGCTCAACAGCAAACGCAGCACCAAGTACTAAAGAAGTGAATGTACCTGATATTGGTAGTGATGAAGTTGAAGTAACTGAGATTATGGTTGCAGTTGGCGATACGGTTGAAGAAGATCAATCAATCTTAAACGTTGAAGGCGACAAAGCGGCAATGGAAGTACCAGCTCCATTTGCAGGTACAGTTAAAGAAATTAAAGTAGCCGCTGGCGATAAAGTATCGACAGGCTCATTAATTTTTGTATTTGAAGTTGCAGGCAGCGCGCCAGTAGCAGCACTTGCACCAGCTGAAAAATCAGCACCTGCAGCTGCGGCTAAAACTGAGTCGGCACCGGCTCAAGCGGCACCAGCAAAAGCAAGTAATGAAAGCTTCACAGAAAACAGCGCGTATGCTCATGCATCACCTGTTGTTCGCCGTTTAGCGCGTGAGTTTGGTATTAACCTAGCTAACGTTAAAGGCACTGGTCGTAAAGCCCGTATAGTTAAAGAAGACGTGCAAAACTATGTTAAAAACCTAGTTAAGCAAGTTGAGTCGGGTCAATTATCTGCAGGTAATAGCGCAGGTGGTAGTGAGCTTGGTCTAATTCCATGGCCTAAAGTGGACTTTGCTAAGTTTGGCGAAATTGAAGAGAAAAAACTGTCTCGCATTCAAAAGCTATCAGGCAAAAACTTACATCGTAACTGGGTGCAAATACCACATGTTACACAGTTTGACGAAGCTGATATCACAAGCCTTGAAGTATTCCGTAAAGAGCAAAATGTGCTTAGCGAGAAGAAAAAGCTGGGTGTTAAAATTACACCACTTGTGTTTGTGATGAAAGCAGCGGCTAAAGCACTTGCAGACTTCCCAACGTTTAACTCTTCACTGTCTAACGACGGCGAAAGCTTAATCCTTAAAAAGTACATTAACATTGGTGTTGCAGTTGATACGCCAAACGGTTTAGTTGTACCGGTGTTTAAAGATGTTGATAAAAAAGGCATTATTGAACTATCACGCGAATTAATGGAAGTATCTGTTAAAGCACGTGACGGGAAGCTTACATCGTCTGATATGCAAGGTGGTTGTTTTACTATTTCTAGCCTTGGCGGTATTGGCGGTACGGCATTTACGCCGATTGTTAATGCACCAGAAGTGGCTATTTTAGGTGTGTCTAAATCTGAAATGAAACCTAAATGGAATGGCAAAGAGTTTGAACCAAAACTAATGGTTCCGCTGTCTATGTCATACGACCATAGGGTTATTGACGGAGCCTTAGCTGCACGCTTTACTGTGACTCTTGCAAGTTACATGAGTGATATTCGCCAATTGGTGATGTAATCGCTGGACAATGAATAGAATCAAATCCCAGCCAGTTGTTTTTAGCTGGGATTTTTACCATTTGCAATGATACAATCTTTGCACAAATTTGTGATCTGCTCTCACTTTCTGCCTTGCAGAAACATGGCAGTTAAACTTTAGGGCAGTGTCCCGTTCAAACAATTAAGGTAATAGCATGAGCAACGAATTAAAAACTCAAGTTGTTGTACTAGGCGGTGGTCCTGGTGGTTACTCTGCGGCATTTCGCGCTGCTGACTTGGGCTTAGAAGTTACATTAGTAGAATCTCGTGGAACATTAGGCGGCGTATGTCTTAATGTTGGTTGTATTCCTTCTAAAGCACTTTTACACGTAGCTAAAGTGATTGATGACGCAGCAGAAATGTCATCTCATGGTGTTACTTTTGGCGCACCAAAGATCGATCTTGACCAAGTTCGTACTTGGAAAGATTCTGTAGTTGGCCAGTTAACTGGTGGACTAGACGGAATGGCTAAAATGCGTAAAGTAAAAGTTGTATATGGATACGGTAAATTTACTGGCAGCAATACTTTAGTAGTTGAAGGCGAGAAAGACGCTACAACTATCACGTTTGATAACGCGATTATTGCAGCAGGTTCTAAACCTGTTAACTTACCTTTCATCCCACAAGATGACCGTGTAATTGATTCAACTGGTGCATTAGAACTAAAAGACGTACCAGAAAAACTGCTTGTACTTGGTGGTGGTATTATCGGTCTTGAAATGGGTACGGTTTACCGTGCGCTAGGCTCTGCAATTGATGTTGTAGAATTTGCTGACCAATTAATTCCAGCAGCTGATAAAGATATTATCAAAATTTACCAAAAATACGTAAGTAACAAATTTAACGTAATGCTTTCAACTAAGGTTGTTGGCGTTGAAGCTAAAAAAGATGGCTTATATGTAACGTTTGAAGGTAAAAACGCACCAGCAGAACCTGTACGTTACGACAAAGTACTTGTTGCTGTAGGTCGTACTCCAAACGGTAACTTACTTGATGCAGATAAGGCGGGCGTAAACGTTGATGAGCGTGGCTTTATTAATGTTGATAAGCAATTACGTACTAACGTAAGCCATATTTTTGCAATTGGTGACTTGATTGGTCAGCCTATGCTTGCGCACAAAGCTGTTCATGAAGGGCATGTTGCTGCAGAAGTTATTTCTGGTCAGAAACATTTCTTCGACCCTAAATGTATTCCTTCAATAGCATACACTGACCCAGAAATTGCTTGGGTAGGTGTTACTGAGAAAGAAGCAAAAGAGCAAGGCTTGAAAATTGAAACTGCGGTATTCCCGTGGGCAGCATCTGGCCGTGCTATTGCATCATCTCGTACAGAAGGTTCTACTAAACTTATTTTTGATAAAGAAAGTGGCCGTATAATCGGTGGTGCTATGATCGGTATTAACGCGGGCGAAATGCTTGGCGAAATCGGTTTAGGTATTGAAATGGGTGCTGATGGTGAAGACTTAGCGCTTACAATTCATGCTCACCCAACATTGAACGAATCAATTGGCCTTGCAGCTGAAATTTTTGAAGGTTCGATTACTGACTTACCAAACAAAAAAGCAGTTAAAAAGAAGTAATTTAACTTTTTAGCATTTGTTTGAAAAACCCAACTTCGGTTGGGTTTTTTTATACCCGCTTTTTATTAAAAATAAGATTAAATTGCGATAAGCCGTTACAATGCGCGCTTAATTAATTGAAGGTAAATACAGTGAAAAACTCAGTTTTGGCATTACGTGCTCAGCAAATAAGTGAATCTCGTCGGGAGTTTAATGCTCGAGGCGGTAAATTAGATCGCTGTGAACAATGCCTGATTGCTAAACATTACTGTATTTGCAAAGGTGTTGAGCATGCAGATTGTAAAGCAGCTGTATGCTTATTAATGTATCACAACGAGAGCTTTAAACCTTCTAATACAGGGCGTTTAATTGCTGAAATAGTGCCAGATAACTATGCGTTTAGATGGGATAGAACAGATCCAAACCCCGCTCTTTTAGCTTTGATAAGCGATTCACAATATCAGCCATTGGTAGTGTTTCCGGCTGAAGATGTAGAAGAGGGCAGAGCAATTACAGAAGTGAGTATTGAAGAAGGTAAAAAACCTTTGTTTATCTTTTTGGATGGTACTTGGCGTGAAGCTAAAAAAATGATTCGCAAAAGTCCTTATTTAGATAACTTGCCTGTACTTTCTGTTACTGCTGATAAACTATCTGATTACCGATTACGTGTTGCCCCTCATGCGCATCAATTAGGTACTGCAGAAGTGGCTATTATGGTACTAGCACTTGCGGGCGAAATGGATGCGTCTTCTAAATTAGAACAGCATTTTATTAAGTTTCGTGATGCGTATTTGCTTGGTAAGCGCAATAAAGGCCGACCGCTAGAAGATTAGTTTTACGCAGTTAAGCGAAAGCTTGCTGCTCTTTTAAGTGAGTCAGTGCTTTATTTTGTATTGCCCTGAAGCCTTCTTCAGATGTTAATTGTAAAACAGTATTATACAGTTCGCTTATGGTGTTATGAGTATGTATAAATGAGATACAGTCTTCACCAATCATTTCTTTCGCTTCTTCAACTCGCTTTAAAAAGTAACAGCTAATATTAAGTTTGCCATTAAAGTAAGAGTTGCCTATGGCGTTATACACTCTATTAAGCTGATAGCTAAACTCGTCAGGTCGAGCGCCTTCACCTCCTTTACTAATACGAATATCGCTCTCTAATTTAATGATTACGCTAAGTATGTTTTTAAACTCACTCATTGGCATATTAAAGAAGTTGTAACCTTTGGGGTTAAATAGAGCGTTATATGGGTTTTCTTTAGGAATTGAGAGTGTAAAAATGCCAACCGGGTTGACTGTTTTCTGGTTTGATTTTTTACATGAAAAGGTCTTTCTTTGCGGCATTTTAAATTTATATCCATCGAGTATTTATCATCCTGAAGTAGTAATTATCGGCGCAATTGATAAAAAGTTTAATGAAATTTAAAATATTAATGAAATTTTGAAAATGTTGGTGTTGATTAGGTGTGAGTGATGGTTCGTTCTTGTAAAATTAGTCATAGCTTTTACTAAAGCTCAAATTTTACACAAAGAAAAGCGCGCTCTATCTCTAGGCGCGCTTGCGGAATCTTCTAATTTTCTGCATCCTGCAATTGAACTTAATCAACTCCAATGTTTACCAATCCATGTTTATTACTATATTACTTTTTAGTTCTATGTAATGTAAGCCAATCCGGGCTTGTATCCTTAAATCCCTAAACATCCTGTAGGCGTAAATACTATTACCAAATCCTTAATTGCACTTCCTAGTGCATCCCTATTTTAACTAATCCATTGTGTTGCCTCAAAGGCCTGTCCATTTATTCCTTAAACATCCTGTTAAACAACTTAGCTGTGTTGTTATCCTTTTCGCATCTTCCTGACGCTGTCCTTTTTAACAACATTCCATTGTGATACTCATCCTGAGCCTGTCCTAAAATCCGTGTTGTCCTGGTAACCTAATTACTGATTATTCGAGTAAGTAATCTATTTCTTTTTACTCAATAAGCATTGTTGCTTAGTTCATGGGTTAATTATAAGTGAATAGGGTGGTTAAAATAGGTTAAAGACTATATTTAATTATTATCTTCGCAACAGCTAAATGTTTTTAATTAAATAAATTCAATTACTTAATGCTTTTTTGCTTGATTTTTGTATTGCTTTTTACTCATTAGCTGCCACGCCCGTGAGATATGTCTTACATGGTATTTCTATTTTGGACGCTTTTACCTACTCACAGCCATTAAAGGTGTGCACTTTTTAGTTGTTCGCGGTAGAATTATTTGATAATAATTATTATTCAGGTGCAAATAATGAAGAATACAATCGCTATCACTTTAGGATTAGTCGTATCGGTGCCCGCCCTTGCAAACGACGTAGTTAATATTTACTCTTTTCGTCAGCCGTTTTTAATACAGCCAATTTTAGACGATTTTACAGAGCAAACTGGTATAAAAACTAATGTTGTATTTGCTAAGAAAGGGTTAATTGAGCGCGTTAAGCGCGAAGGGAAGCACAGCAAAGCTGATTTAGTATTAACCTCTAACTTTAGTGCGCTTATTCAATTAGAAGACTTAGAATTAACACAAACTATAAAAAGTGACAGTGTAAATAATAATGTTCCAGCCGCTTTTCGTGACGGAGATGGCCAATGGGTTGCGCTTACTAAGCGAGTACGTAATGTGTATTCATCAAAAGAGCGAGTTGGTGCGTTACCTGAACTCACTTATGAAGATTTAGCTGACCCTAAATACAAAGGGCAAATTTGCACGCGCTCTGGTAAGCATCCGTATAACTTAGGGCTTGTTGCATCAATGATTGCCCATCACGGTGAGGCAGAGACTAAAACATGGCTTGAAGGGGTTAAGGCTAATTTAGCACGCAAACCCCAAGGTAATGATCGTGCTCAAGTTAAAGCGGTTAAAGAAGGGTTATGTAATTTAGCATTAGGTAATAGTTACTACCTTGGTAAAATGTTAGAAGATAAAGAACAAAAAGGTTGGGCTGAGGCGGTAAATATTAACTTTCCGAATCAAACTAATCGTGGCTCGCATATAAATGTATCGGGTGCGGTTATTACCAAATTCGCTAAAAACCCAGAAAATGCCTTGAAACTCATAGAGTATATGACCGACAATAAAGCACAAAACATGTATGCCTCACTTAATATGGAATATCCAGTTAAGCCAGGTGTGCAATTATCTAGTTTGGTTGCGTCTTGGGGTAGCTTTAAGGAAGACAGTTTGCCACTGGATGAGATCAGTAAATATCGTCCGTTAGCACTCAAGCTAATTGATGAGGTGAAGTTCGATCTTTAATGACTTATAAATTTAAGCTGTCTAAATGGCAGTTATTTGCGTGGTCGATAGGTTTAATACTATCGACTCCGTTGTTTTTTCTTCTTTTTGAATCTCTACAAGGTAACTCGGAGGTGTTTTCTCACCTTTGGAACACCGTGCTGTGGGATTACATAACTAATACCGTATTGTTGGTTTTAGGTGTATGTGTCCTTAGCTGCGTTATTGCATTGCCACTTGGGTGGTTGACTGCTTACTGTAGCTTCCCGGGGAAAAAACAGTTTGAATGGGCACTTATGCTGCCCCTTGCTATGCCCGCCTATATTATTGCCTATGTATACACTGATTTATTAGATTATGCGGGCCCGGTGCAAATAGCACTGAGAGAATGGTTTGGCTGGCAATCACCTAGCGACTATTGGTTTTTTGATATACGTACACTACCTGGCGCTATTGTTATGATTGCCTTGGTGCTTTACCCGTATTTATTTTTAATTTTTAAAACGGCCCTTCGAGAGCAGTCATTCAAATTAGTGCAAGCTAGCCAATTAATGGGGTTATCTCCTTGGCAAAGTTTTTTTAAAGTAAGCTTAGTGCTCTCTCGTGGGGCAATTGTAGCCGCTTTGGCGCTCATTAGCATGGAAACCATGGCTGATTTTGCAACAGTGAGTTATTTTGCCGTGAGTACATTAACGACTGCCGTATACGATACGTGGTTTGGTTATTACTCACTTACTGCGGCAGCTAAAATATCGGGTGTGATGTTATTACTGTTATTTTTAGCATTAATGGCAGAGCGTTTTAGTCGCCGAAACCAAGCGGTGTTTGAGCGCCAATCAAGCGTAAATAGTGAATCCCTCTATGTATTAAAAGGAAAGTCGGCTTGGCTCGCAACTATATTTTGCAGCTTTATTTTACTTATCGCATTTGTAATTCCTATTGCAGTACTTATAAATTACGCTATTACCTACTTTGATAAAGCATGGAATATTGAGTTTTTTAGTTACGCTTGGCAAAGTTTAAAAGTGGCGGGAGTCGTAAGTGTTATAACCATTACATTGAGTATTTTTGTCGTTTTTTATCAGCGTGTGGCAAAACAAGCCTATCCGCTTATCCCTGGGCGTTTAGCAAGCACAGGATATGCTTTGCCTGGCACTGTACTCGCTATTGCGGTTTTGTTACCACTTACACTATTAGAGAACACCATTAACACAGCGCTCGAACCGTATAATTTAGATATTGGCTTGCTGCTTACAGGCAGTATTCTTACTGTCATTATTGCTTACATTGTTAGATTTTACGCCATTGCACACGGAGCAATAGAGTCGAGTTTTTTACGTATTAGCCCATCACTTGATATGGCAAGCCAATCAATGGGTAAAAGCCAAGGGCAAACGCTGTGTTTAGTACACCTACCTTTACTGCGAAGAGGATTGCTTACTGCTGCCCTGTTGGTATTTATTGAGTGTATGAAAGAGTTGCCGGCTGCGCTATTGCTCAGACCGTTTAATTTTGAAAGCTTAGCTACTCATGTATTTCAGTATGTGAGTGACGAGCAATTAGAGCTTGCTTCAATATCGGCATTATTTATTGTTATTGTTGGGTTTATTCCTTTGTATTTTATTAATCGTTCTATGGAGCAGCGTAGTTAAATGAGTAGTTTAATTTTACAAGGCGTGAGCTATCACTATAACGGCACAAAGGTTATTCACGATTTAGATTTAACGGTGGGTAAAGATGAAATTGTTTGTCTACTCGGAGCGAGTGGGTGCGGCAAAACGACCACGTTAAAAGCGATTGCAGGTTTAATTGAAGCTAAGCAGGGGTCTATTTTTATAGACGGTAAATTAGTGAGTGATGAGCAATCGTTTGTCTCGCCTGAGCATCGCAACATCGGCATGATGTTTCAAGATTATGCGTTGTTTCCGCATTTAACAGTGGCTAATAATATCGCATTTGGGCTTAGTAAAATGAGTAAAGCTCAAAAGCAGCAACGCGTAGATGAAATGCTTAAGCTCGTACATTTAATTGGTTGTGCCGACAGATTTCCGCATCAGTTATCGGGTGGTCAGCAGCAACGCGTAGCTATTGCTCGCGCATTAGCTTATAAACCTAGTTTATTACTCCTTGATGAGCCCTTTTCAAACATCGATACACAAGTACGCTTTGAATTAATTGCCGATATACGTCGAATTATTAAGGCAACCCAAGTATCTGCTGTGTTTGTTACGCACTCAAAAGAAGAGGCGTTTGCCTTTTCAGACACACTTGCCATTATGCATCGGGGTAAAATTGAGCAACAAGGCACGCCTGAGCAGCTTTTTGCAGCTCCATGTTCAAAGGAGGTTGCAGAGTTTCTGGGTCAAGGCATATACTTGAGCGCAGAAGTATTAACAGCAACTGAATACAAAACACCATTTGGTTTAGTCGAATCTTATATTGAGAGTAAGCATAACGTAAGCGTAGGGCTTATATATGTGCGCCCTCATCAAATAGAATTAGTGGCAGATAACCAAAGTGACAAACTCAGCAAGCGAGCTACAATCATAAGTCGTCGCTTTATTGGTTCGGCGTATGTTTATTCGGTTGTTATTGATAAACAAGAAATTGAAGTTGCTGCACAATATGGCCAATCATTTGAAAATAATGAGCAGGTTATAATAAAAATAAAACCTCACACGGTGAATTTTTTCGAATCGTAATTAATTTGTTATTCGCTGTGTTTTAATTTATAAAACTAAGGAATAACAATGGCGCAAGCGCAATCAGGGATTTGTGCTGAAGCAAACTTACACGGTTTGCACTTATTTTTTAATGTGTTTGATGGTCAAGATGAATCACTTCGCGAAAAATTAAAGCAAGTAAGCGCTATTGAAGATGAATTTAGCGATCAATTTTCAGAATCAATGCTATCTTGTATGGTTGCTATTGGTGCGCAATATTGGCCGCATATCCTCCCTGAATACATTCCAAGCGAATTACAAAGCTTTCCTAATATAAACCATAGCGATCATCAAATGAGCGTACAACCGTGCGATTTATTTGTGCAAATTCGCTCTGACCGTGAAGACGTTAACCATTTATTTGCGCTGCAAATTTTAAAATTATTTGCCCCCGATGTTGAGCTGGTGGAGCAAATTCGTAATTTTCGCTTTTTAGATGGTCGTGATTTTAACGGTTTTATTTATGGTGGCGACACCGCGCATGGAAGAAAAAAGCGCGCTACGGCTTTAATTAGTAACCCTGGCAATTTTGAAGATCAGGGGAGTTATATTCATGTACAGCGTTATAAGCATGATTTAACTATGTGGCAGCATTTATCATTGAGTGAACAAGAGCAAATAATGGGGCGTACGCGCCTTGATAACACGCTAATTACCCCCGCGATTGAAACCAGCCATGCTTCGCGTAGTGAGCTAAAAGACGAAAACGGACAACCGCTACTATTAAATCAAAGTATGCCTTATGGTGACGTGTATGAGCAGGGAATGCTATCAATTACATGTGCTAGTACGGGAACGGCATTTGAAAAAGTACTTAATAGCCGTTTAGGGGAAGGGGATTGCTACGACCACTGGCTTGATTTTACTCAAGCCGATATGGGGTCCGCTTTTTTTGCACCCTCTATAGGATTTTTAAAGCAGCTTTAACGTTTTATTTAGTTTAAACATTATCGAATAAAAGCCGTACACGCTCTAGAGTTACATCTATTTCAGATATTTTAGCTGGGGCGATAAAAATAGTATCATCACCTGCAATTGTTCCAAGCACACCATCTGCTTTACCTAATGAATCTAATAAGCGAGCAATAAGTTGAGCCGCGCCTGGGCTGGTACGAATAATGATCATCATTTCGTTGTGCATAATATCGATTACTAATTGGCGTAATGGACTTTTTGCCGTAGGTACACCCATTTCAGCAGGTAAGCAGTAAACCATTTCTTGTTTGGCGTTACGTGTGCGTACCGCGCCAAATTTACTGAGCATGCGTGACACTTTACTTTGGCTTATGTTGTCAAAGCCTTGATCTTTCAACGCATCAACTATTTCGCCTTGAGAGCCAAAGTTTTCTTCTTTCAAAAGTGATTTAAATGCTTTTACTAGTGCTTCTTGCTTATCTTGTGGTTGCATAAATTTTATTCTTTTTTGTTATTTATGCCACAAATACTACACAAGAATGAATAATTATGCAGCAGTTGTTTGGTTAACTTGCCAGTTTGATGTGTTAAATCACAAAAGTTTACGACTATGGTCGAAAATATACTTGAAATAGACCGGATAAATTTGTTTTTAGTCGCTAATTTCATTATCTTAAGAGCCACAAATGTTTCCTATCTCAAATTACGGAGAATTCCAATGAAAGTTGCTGTATTAGGTGCTGCAGGCGGTATCGGCCAAGCGTTGTCTTTATTATTAAAAACAGGCTTACCAGCTGGCTCTGAATTATCACTTTATGATGTAGCACCAGTAGTACCAGGTGTTGCGGTTGACCTTTCTCACATCCCAACAGATGTTAAAGTAGCAGGTTTTGGCGCAGACGAATTAAACAAAGCGCTTGAAGGCTCTGACATCGTTCTTATCCCAGCAGGTATGCCACGTAAACCAGGTATGGATCGCGCTGATTTATTTAATGTAAATGCTGGCATCATCAAAACTTTAGCAGAAGGCATTGTTGCTAGCTGTCCTAAAGCGTTAGTCGGTATTATTACTAACCCAGTAAATGGCACAGTTCCAATTGTTGCTGAAGTATTCAAAAAAGCAGGTACTTACGACGCTAAACGCGTATTCGGTATTACTACGCTTGACGTTATTCGTTCAGAAGCATTTGTTGCTGAACTTAAAGGCGTAGACGTAGCAACTGTTAAAGTACCAGTAATTGGTGGTCACTCAGGCACAACTATTCTTCCTCTACTTTCTCAAGTTGAAGGCGTTAGCTTTACTGATGAAGAAGTTGCTGCACTTACTCCACGTATCCAAAATGCGGGTACTGAAGTTGTAAATGCTAAAGCAGGCGGTGGTTCAGCTACGCTATCTATGGGTGCTGCTGCAGCTCGCTTTTGTATGTCTTTAGTTAAAGGCCTACAGGGTGAAGAAGTTGTAGATTACGCGTATGTTGCTGTTGAAAATGGCGATGCAGAGTACTTTGCACATCCAGTACGTTTAGGTAAAAACGGCGTAGAAGAAATTCTTTCTTACGGCGAACTAAGCGCATTTGAAACAAAAGCAAAAAATGACATGCTTGAAACACTGAAAAAAGACATCAAAGAAGGTGTTGATTTCATGGCGTAATAGCCAAAGTAGAATAACAAAAAAGCCTGCATTTGCAGGCTTTTTTATTGCTCAGAATTAATTTCACACTGTGTAACTAGTTAAAACTAGTGGTCGCGGTCAACCGCAATACGAGCAAGGCTTATGAGTGCTTGCTTATAGTCAGACTCAGCTAAAAAGTCTAAACACGCAATAGCTTTGTCAGCTTCAAGCTCTGCTTTTTTCATTGTAAATTCAAGTGCATTAGTTTGCTTTAGTGCCGATAAAATCTCATCTAAATGATCCATACCATTACTGTGCTCTATTGCATCACGAATAAGCTGCGTTTGCTGCTCGCTACCATGTTGCATAGCATAGATAAGTGGAAGCGTTGGTTTGCCTTCAGCTAAATCATCACCAATGTTTTTACCCAACTGCTCGGCATCTGCATTGTAATCAAGTACATCATCTACTAGCTGAAACGCAGTACCTAAATGCATACCGTATAGGTTTAGTGCATCAAGTGTCGCTTGGTCTTGCTCTGTGATAATGGCAGCAAGCCCTGTAGCCGCTTCAAACAACTTAGCTGTTTTAGAGTAAATAACCTGCATATAACTGGCTTCGGTCGTATCTGGGTCGTTGCAGTTCATTAACTGCAATACTTCACCTTCAGCAATAATGTTTGTTGCATCGGCAAGTATTTGCATTACCTGCATTTTGCCAAGGCCAACCATAAGCTGAAATGAACGAGTGTAAATAAAGTCACCAACCAATACGCTAGCAGCATTACCAAATTCAGCATTTGCTGTAGGTGTGCCACGTCGTAAGTTTGATTCATCTACAACATCATCATGCAATAGCGTTGCTGTATGAATAAACTCAACAATTGTTGCAAGTGTTATGTGATCTTTACCCTGATAACCGAGCGCTTTGGCTGCTAAGATCGCCAGCATTGGACGAACACGTTTGCCGCCACTGCTAACTATATATAAACCAAGCTGATTAACTAACGCCACATCTGAGCGCATTTGCGCATGTATAAGTTGATTGACGTCATTCATATCGCTTTCGATTAACGCCTGGATAGCTTTTATATCCATTGATCTCCGAGCCAATTTTTATGTGTGAACGGCGCAGATTGTACAACAAAAAATGCACTAGCTCGATATTTTGTGACGATTGATTGAAAAAACACTATTAAAGTACTTAATTTAGACTGAATTAGCCAAGATAACTGATTAATTGATAATCAATATACAGTTTATGGTGTGCTTAGATATTGAGCTGTGAGGGTCATATTTGAGAGCATTAATTTATTTCGACTAAGAGTTAAAAAGCGCTTGGCAAAAGGGCTAATTAATATAAAATGGGGTAAATATTGAATTGCTCTCAAAGCAGCTACTTTTTATTCATTTTAATTACAAAATAGGCTTGCTAGTTATTTCGCGTTAGCGTAAACTTCGCGCCCTATCGAAGAATATTTTAGTTGCGCCGATTTGAGGGTGCACAGACGGAGTTAATTATGTACGCGGTTTTCCAAAGTGGTGGTAAACAGCATCGTGTGACTGAAGGTCAAACGATTCGTCTTGAAAAATTAGACGTTGAAACTGGTGCGGCAGTAGAATTTGATTCAGTACTTTTAGTTGCTGATGGTGAGAAAATCGAGATCGGTGTACCGTTCGTAAACGGTGGCAAGATAACAGCTGAGGTTGTTTCACATGGTCGCGGTGAGAAGATTAAGGTTGTTAAATTTAGACGCCGTAAGCATTCTCGTAAGCAAATGGGCCATCGTCAATGGTTCACTGAAGTTAAAATCACTAGCATTAGCGCTTAATTAGAGGTACTTAGAAATGGCACATAAAAAAGCAGCTGGTAGTACTCGTAACGGTCGCGATTCAGAAAGCAAACGCCTAGGTGTTAAGCGTTTTGGTGGCGAATCAGTTCTAGCGGGTAGCATCATTGTTCGTCAGCGTGGAACTCGTTTTCACCCTGGTACTAACGTAGGTATCGGTAAAGACCACACTATCTTCGCAAAAGCAGATGGTAAAGTTCAGTTTGAACAAAAAGGTCCTTTAAACCGTAAATACGTAACTATCGTAACTGAGTAATCAGTAAGGTAGTTAAAAACCCCGCCTTTGCGGGGTTTTTGTTTTGTAGTCAGTCAAAATATATACCCAAGCCTGCATTTGTGTTGGCTTGGGTATATAATAGAGTTATTAAACAAGCCAATCCCTAAAGTGAGTAATCATGAAGTTTGTAGATGAAGTAGAAATTCGCGCAGAAGCTGGAGACGGTGGCAGCGGCATCGTGTCTTTCCGTCGTGAAAAATATGTTCCAGATGGTGGACCAGACGGCGGTGACGGTGGAGACGGTGGTAGTGTTTATCTACAAGCTGATGAAAACTTAAATACCCTAATTGATTATCAGTTTGAGCGCTTCCATAGAGCTGAACGTGGTACTAACGGTCGCAGCCGTAACTGTACAGGCCGAAAAGCCGATGACTTATTTGTTATGGTGCCTGTAGGCACGCGCATCATGGATGTTGATACCCAAGAGGGACTTGGCGACTTAACTCAAGATGGTCAACGAATTTTGGTTGCAAAAGGTGGTTTCCACGGCTTGGGGAATGCACGTTTTAAATCAAGTACTAACCGAGCACCTCGTCAAAAAACATTGGGCACACCCGGTGAAGTACGTAACTTAAAATTAGAGTTACTATTATTAGCTGATGTTGGCTTACTTGGATTGCCAAATGCCGGTAAATCTACGTTTATCCGCAGTGTATCTGCAGCAAGACCAAAAGTAGCTGATTACCCATTTACGACGCTTATTCCTAATTTAGGTGTAGTACGTCCTGAAGCAAATAAATCATTTGTTATAGCCGATATTCCGGGGCTAATTGAAGGTGCATCTGATGGCGCAGGCCTAGGTATTCGCTTTTTGAAACATTTAGAGCGTTGTCGTGTGTTATTACACATTATTGATGTAATGCCGGTAGATGGTTCAAACCCTGTTGATAATGCATTTTCTATTATTAACGAGCTACACCAATACAGCCCTAAATTAGCTGAAAAGCCACGCTGGTTAGTGTTTAATAAAATAGATTTATTACCAGAAGATGAAGCAAAAGCGCTATGCGAAGCGATTGCAGAAGAGCTGGGCGAAACTGAAAATATTTATCATATTTCAGCAATTAATAAGCTTAATACTCAACCTTTAATCCACAACATAATGACACTACTTGATAGTATGCCTAAAGAAAAATTTGTGCAGGTTGAAGACGAAGAAGTTGAATTTAAGTGGGACACCTATCATGAAAAAGCCATTAAAGGTAAGGGCAATGATGATGATTGGGATGACTGGGATGAAGATGATTACGACGTAGAAGTTGTCTACGAGCGTTAATTAAATAGAATTTATTAAAAAGGAGCTTATGCTCCTTTTTCTTTGTTTAAGAATAAAGTACTAGGTGTTTATTATGATAATTTCAATGATTGCAGCAATGGCAAATAACCGTGTAATTGGCCTAGATAATAAAATGCCATGGCATTTACCTGCGGATCTTCAGCATTTTAAAAAAGTAACTACGGGTAAACCTGTGATCATGGGTCGTAAAACTTTTGAGTCAATAGGCCGTCCTTTACCAGGGCGTCGTAATATTATTATTACTCGAAACAGCGAATATACTGCACAGGGTATTGAAGTGGTAACTACACCAGAGGCTGCATTAGAGCTGGTTTGTGCTGCTGAAGAAGTAATGATTATTGGTGGCGGTAATATTTATGAGCAATTTTTACCAAAAGCAGAACGCTTGTATTTAACTTTTATTGATTTAGATGTTAATGGCGATACACAGTTTCCCGATTACAATAAAATCGCAAATTGGAATATAAAAGAAGAGCAAGAAAACCTCCCGGACGAAAAGAACAAATCTAGTTATAAATTCGTAACTTTGTATAAAGAACATTAACATTATTGCGTAAATTTTGGCAGGTTGGTATACTATTACGCAGCCTATATAGTAATAAAGTACCAGAAGGATTTTTCATGTTAAAATTATCAAAGCTAGTTGCACTTACTGCTGTTGTAGCTGTAAGCTCGTTTTCGTATACAACCCCTGCAAATGCTGAAGATCAATTAGCGGTGTCTATTTGCGAATATATTTCAGCAGATGATAAAAACCGTTTACGCAGCAAGCTTAAAAGCTCTCGCGTAAAAATCCGTAATATTTATGATGCGGTACAATGTAACGGTAATAACTTATTACGCCACGCTGTTGCTAGCAATGCTGCTGATACAGGTGAATATATAGTGAAAAACTTATCAAAAAGTTCTTTAACTGATGGTGCTGATATTGCCTGGGCTGAAAGCAATTATGCTGGTTCACCACTTATCGCTGTGATTAAAGACCGCGCAGGCCTTTAATTTTTTAATTTTAAAAAACCGCGTAAATACGCGGTTTTTTTTGTGCCCAAAATAAATTATTGCTGAATATAAAAACACAAAGCAGATATAACTTATTTTATACAACACAGTAACGGCTATATGCTTAAAAAGTTATTTACTCTTGTACAAACGCTTCACCTTTTAGCATCCAATTCGATGCTGGTTTACCTTTTAGATAATGGTCAAAGTACTGCATCATACGTATTGAAAAATCGACCTGATTAGGAAACTTTTTCAAGTGATGTGGTTCGCCTTCGTATTGTAAAAATGTAGCGTCTTTTCCTGCACGGCGAAGGGCTAAGTAGTACTGCACGCTTTCATGCCAAGGAACTGCATCATCTTTATCGCCAGACATGATTAAAATAGGCGTATTAACTTTATCTGCAAAAAATACTGGTGAGTTTTCTATATAAAGCTCAGGGGCTTCAAATAAGTTTTTACCAATGCGGCTTTGCCCCATTTCGTACTGAAATTGACGAGCAAGTCCTGATTTTAATCGAATGCCACTATACGCACTGGTCATGTTAGATACAGGTGCTCCCGATACAACTGCTTTGAACATATCTGTTTGGGTTATCATAAACGCACTTTGATAGCCCGCCCAAGAGTGACCTTGCAAACCAATTTTATTTTTATCAGCGATGCCTAAATCAATTAGCTTTTGAGTGGCGTTAATCATAGTTTGCGTTGACGATTTACCCGGATGACCTATTTCAAAGCGAATATCAGGTAAAAATACGGCATATCCGTTTGAGGTAAACATTGGAAAGTTAGGACGATGATTTAATTCCATTTTAGGAAAATCAAACATGCGCTGACTCATATAACGATAAAAATACACTACCACAGGTACTTTATCGCCTTTTTTATATCCCGCTGGTTTTATTAATACGCCTTGTAAGTCTTCGTCATCAAAGCCTTTATAACTTATTAGTTCTGGCTGTTCACCCCATGCAAAATTATTGATTTGTGGGTTTAGCATCGTCACTTGTTTTACTGTATTAAAGCTAAAGTCTGTTTGGTGGTAATCAGGGAACTGGCTGTAAGTTTGCGAGGTAAACACGTACTTATCAGCTTTTTTTGCTTTTTTAACTACATCAAAGCGCTTATTACCGCTAAGTACTTTAGTCACTGTGTTAGTGGTTAAGTCGAGCTTTGCAACTTCGCTTTGTTTAGTTTGTAAGTTAATAGCAGAGACGAGTAATGTGTCATCTTTTTTAAAACCTACTTGGGTTTTATCAAGTTTAATAACACGGTATTGCGTATTACTTTGCTTACCATTAGTTAAGCGTTTAGCTTGCTGCGTTTTTACATTAAACGCCCAAATATCGTATTTACTATAAGCAAGCACTTGGCTGCTATCGGTCGTCCAACCTGCAAAACCATAGCCAGGTTGAGTAGACGGATAGTCGTGTTTATCATCAGCAAAGGTTGCCTGAATCGCTTTTGTAAGCGGTGTTACTTTATTGTTTTTTAAATCTTTTAGTTGTATTTGGCTGTCGCTAAAATAAGCAGCAAACTCACCATTAGGGGCAAGGCTCGGTCTAAACGGGTAGTTACTTATAATTGGAGTTTGTTTACCGGTATTTATATTTACTGCAAAGTAATCAGCAAAAAAACCGCCGTACATTATTTTTTCTAGGTAGGGGATGTTAGATGAGCCAAGTAAAGAGACATCTCGCTGAGGGTTTAGTGCAACCTCAGGCATGTTTGGTGTACTAAGTTGCGTAACTTTTTTCGAGTTAACGTGATATACCGCGCTGTAATGGCGGTTTTTATTAACTTCGTTCCATTGTTGTTCTTCACGCGGTTTTATTTGCGCATCGTTGTTATGCCATACATCTAAACCTTTATGTTCGCGTATGGTGTCAAAATCGTACAATGATGCTTCGTCAGTATATTCTTTAGCTTTTACTTTAGCAGCAAGCTTTGGATGGTTTTCAAAATATAAGCGCTCGCCATTTTCTGACCATTCAAGTGAGGCTGTTTTACCTAAAACCCAGGTTTTATCCGGCGAATTTATAGTTGAAAGTTGATTGTTTTTATATAGCTGTAAACTGTAGTTTCGACGGCGCGTGTCATCATTTACATAGTTACCTAATGTAAACGCTGCAATATTGTCAGTTGGGTGCCACGCTATTTTATTTGCGATTACGCCAGGCTCATCAATTAATACGCTGCTATTAAAGTCACTTAACTCAATTAACGCTATTTGGTTGTTATTACCATCGCTGTAACTTTGGCTCACTAATAGTTGACTGTTAGCTGAGTTAATAGCATAGCTAAATACGTTTTCTATTGTATGGGTGCGTTTATCAGATAAATTTACGATAACAAGCGCATAGCTCTTATCTTTTTTATCGGGTGTGATAGCGTTGTCTTCTTCGTTTTTAGTGCTATCGGTTTTATCTTCTACTTTTGCGTCATCGTCTTTTTTGTTCAGTCGATAAGCAAGCCACGTTCCATCATCTGATAATTTATAATCTTTTACATCAGCAAAGCTTTGTTGAGCACCTGATTGTGTATTTACGAGTACCAGGTTGTTTTTAAGGGTATCTTTTTTTTGGTTGTTTCTTTTTCAAGTAAGGTAGGTACTTGTGTAAAAGCGACCCAGTTTGAGGCTTTATTAATATGAGGTTTAGTGCCGCGCTCAACTTCGCTAATTAAAGTATTGCTACTTAGTGAGTAAACTTGACCAGTTGCATTGCCACGATAAGGCGTTGCACTGAGCGATAAAACCTTTCCGTCGTCAGATAGCGTTGTATTTTTGGCTGACTTAAAACTAAACACATCTTTAAATTGTAATGCTTCTTTTGCATAGGCAGTCGTGCTAGCCAAGCTAACAATAAGCGCGGAGCTTAATAGGGTGAGCTTTGTTTTCATTATAGGTTCTCGTTTTTTAACATTAATTTATTGTAACGAGTTTTGTTTATATTTCGACTAGATCAGATAAGTAGCAGGCAGGGGCGATAAGTAACGTATATATACAACAAAACGACCATAAGGTCGTTTTGGAAGTGCAAATAACTCGTAAGTTTAGTTAACTAATTAAACTATTACAGCCAAATTTTTTGTAGTTCAAGCCACTGCTTTTCAAACTGTATGCTTGGCTTTGTTTTAAAGTCGCTACGTACAAACTGATTCATCTTGCCTTCAACGTAAGCAAGTAGAAGGTTTGCAAGTGTCAGTTCATCACTTTGAAAGTTTTTACCTTCACGTAGTTTTCGCTCACGAAGAATTTGTTTAAACTGCGTTTCTAGTTTTTCAAAAAAGCTTTGTACACGTTCGCGTAAACGCTCTTGTTCACCTTGCAGAGCATCGCCTGTTAAAATACGTGTAATACCAGGGTTCTTTTCTGCAAATGTTAATAGTAGCAATAAAACATTGTATATACGTGCTTGGCTTTCTTTTTCGTTTTCTAAAATAAGGTTAATGCGCGATAAAAGGGTATCTTCAATAAACTCGATTAAGCCTTCAAACATGCGTGCTTTACTTGGAAAGTGACGGTATAGCGCTGCTTCAGATACACCCACTTCAGCAGCTAATTTAGCTGTAGTAATACGCTGCCCAGGGCTTGTTTCTAACATTTGTGCGAGTGCTTGCAGTATTTGCTCTTTGCGATTACTTTTTTTTGTCGCAGGCATGAACATTCCTTTTTATAGTTTTTTTATTAATTATTTCTTAGTGGCGCAGTTAAGAGAGCTAGTCATTTTTTGTTCAAATGAATGGCGTATGTTAATGTTTTATTCAGTTTGTTTCCAGCCTTTTTATAGATGTTTAGCCAGCTGTTCGATCACCTTGCGAGCTATTTCTATTTTACTTGTTGTTGGTAATTCTTGTTGTTCATTGTGCCAGTACAGTGTTAAAGCATTATGATCGGAATTAAACCCTAAGCCACTTTTTGATACGTCATTAGCACAAATCATATCGAGGTTTTTGTTTTTAAGTTTACCTTTAGCGTAGCTCTCTACATGTTGGGTTTCGGCTGCAAACCCAACGGTATAAGGTCGGTTTTCCTCAAGATTTGCAATTGCTGCAATTACATCGGGATTTTTAGTTAGAGTAAGTGTGAGCTCGTCACCTTGTTTTTTTATTTTTTGAGTTGCAACCGTTGCTGCTCTGTAATCAGCCACGGCGGCGCAGCCAATAAATGCATCTGACTGTGGTGCATAGATTAATGATTCATTTAGTAACTGCTCAGCGCTTTCAATATTTATTAAATTTACGCCAATAGGAGCTTTAATAGTAACAGGGCCAGAAATTAAATTAACCTTTGCGCCCATTAATAAAGCGGCCTCTGCAAGTGCATACCCCATTTTTCCTGAACTGTGATTTGATATAAAGCGCACAGGGTCTAGTGGTTCACGTGTTGGTCCTGCTGTTATTGTAATTGTTTTGCCTAAAAGTAACTGTGGTTGCTCTTTTGCTGTACATAGCGCAACTAGCTCATTGGGCTCTAACATGCGCCCAGCGCCGACATCGCCACACGCTTGCTCACCTTTGCCCGGGCCCCAAACAAATACGTTACGTGCCTTTAGTATCGCTAGATTAGCTTGTGTGGCTGCGTGTGCATACATTTGCTGGTTCATGGCTGGTGCAACGGCTACTTTTGCAGGCGTAGCGAGTAATAACGTTGTTAGTAAATCATCAGCAATACCCGCAGCCATCTTAGCAATAATATTACAGGTAGCTGGGGCGACTAAAATTAAGTCGGCCCATTTTGCAAATTCAATATGCCCCATTGAAGCTTCAGCAGAAGGGTCTAATAATGAGTCAGAGACTGTCTCTCCACTAACGGCTTGCATAGTCAGTGGTGTAATAAAGTGTTTAGCTGATTCAGTCATAACTACTTTTACTTCACAACCAGCGTCTTTTAATCGCCTAACGAGTTCTGCACATTTATAAGCTGCAATACCGCCGGTAATACCTAGTACAATTTTTTTGTTTGTTAAGTTAGTCATGGATGTTCATCAGTTTTTATTAAATATTGGGCTTAAAATAACAAATCTTTACGCATACAGCGAAGTTTTTTAATTCGAAATAACAGGCTAAATCTTAAATTTGGATTACATTTATAAGACTCTTTCGGTTTTCAAGGATGGATAATGCAACTTACTTCGCTACCAAATTCTCTACGACCACGTGAAAAGCTTATTGAAAAAGGAGCAAAATCGCTTACCGACGCGGAGCTTCTTGCCATATTTTTACGAACAGGATTGCCGGGAATGAATGTAATTGAGCTTGCTCAGCATTTATTAAACGAAAATAAAACACTGCATAATTTGTTTAACGCTAGCATTGATGAGTTTTGCTCTCAAAAGGGGTTAGGGACCGCTAAGTATGTGCAGCTACAAGCTGTGCTTGAACTAAGCCAACGTTATATGCAGGAGCGCTGTCAACGAGATGCCGTGTTTAACTCCCCTAACTCAGTATATGATTACCTGACAATTCAAATGCGTGGTTTGCAGCAGGAGGTGTTTATGGTGCTTTACCTTGATAGTCAAAATCGTTTAATAAAAGATGAAATACTTTTTTATGGCACAATCAATTCTGCCAGTGTGTATCCAAGAGAGGTTGTTAAAGCTGCGCTTAAAAATAATGCAGCAGCCGTTATTTTTGCCCATAATCACCCCAGTGGCATTGCAGAGCCAAGCCAAGCTGACAAACTTATAACCAATAAATTACAGCAAGCTCTGCAATTGGTAGACATAAGTGTGCTTGATCACATCATTGTAGGAGGAGAAACGTGTGTTTCTTTTGCTGAGCGAGGCCTTATTTAGCTTTATTAAATACAGAAGTGTGTTAAAAATGAGCTGTTTGAGGTGTTTTAGCAAATTAGTTTAATTTAAATGCAGTTTTTACTTTCCCTAAGGGCATTCGATCTTTATAATTAGCCGCTATCAAATTTACATATATGAGCTGATTGGATAGATCAGTGTTTGATCTTTGCCTGTAAAAGCTGTATAAAGAGCGCCCTTCGATTTATCTCTAGGGCGGAAATACACGGCCTTAGATTAAATTAAGCTCGAGCGAAGTTATTGGAGATATATAGACATGTCTAAAGTATGTCAAGTTACAGGTAAGCGTCCAGCGGTTGGTAATCACCGTTCACACGCGAGAAACGCGACTAGACGTCGTTTCCTACCTAACCTACAAACACACCGTTTTTGGGTTGAAAGTGAAAAACGTTTTGTAACATTACGCACTACTACTAAAGGTATGCGTATTATCGATAAAAAAGGCATCGACACGGTTCTTACAGAAATCCGTGCTCGCGGCGTTAAAGTTTAAGGATCTGAATCATGCGCGATAAAATCCGTTTAGTTTCAACTGCTGGTACTGGTTTTTTCTACACTACTGACAAAAACAAACGTAACATGCCTGAGAAGATGGAAATCAAAAAGTTTGATCCAAAGATTCGTAAACATGTTCTTTTTAAAGAAGCTAAAATTAAGTAATTTTAGTTCTTTTAGAATTTAAAAACCCAGCTTAGGCTGGGTTTTTTGTTTTTCTGCAATAAGTAAAACACATTTATTAATTCAAATAGTTAACGAGTTACTTATTACAAAAAAGGCTAAGCAGTGTTGTTTAGCCTTAGCTACTTAAAAAGTATTTTTATTATTACGGTTGGTATTGTCCGCTCAGTGTTAAACCAGAAAAGGCGCTGTAAGCATTAACACTTAAATGCCAAGTACCTGCTTGTGGATTGCTGAATGTACATGTTTCTGCATTACCGTTTTTATAAGGTCGGCAATCGTAGCTTGAAGTAGTTGGTTGACTGCCAAACTTAACAAATAAATCAGCATCGCCACTGCCACCCGATGTTGTTACTGTAAACGTACTCATTCCTGCAGGAACATCTAACGTGTAATGTCTCCACTGCCCAGTATTAGCTGTCACATCGCTTATCGTGCCGCCCCCTGCTTGTGGAGCACCTGAACCGCCACCAGATGATGAACCACCAGTAATATTACCTACCAAGCTAACAGCTGAATACGCAGAGTAGCCGACAAGCATTACGTGGTAAGTGCCTGCTGTAGGGTTATCAATGGAACACTCTTCGCTATTACCGCCTTTATATGGGCGACAATCATAGGTGGTAGTGGTAGGTTTACTGCCTGCACGTACGTATAAATCAGCATCACCAGTACCACCACTCATAGTGAACGTTACGTTAGTTGCACCGCTTGGTACGGTCATCGTGTAAAACGCTTGTGCATTTGCAGCCCCACTTAAACCTGTTTTAGCTTCACCATTAATAAGCTCGCTATCACCGCCTGTAGGCGGAGTAGTGCCGCCACTTGCTGCTGCAACAGCTGCGGCTGCATCAACAATACCCGTACCACAGCTAGTACATGTAGCAGGGAACGAACGGGTTGTTGATTTTAAAATACTTTCTATTTCGTCAGGCGTTGCATCTGGTTTTGCTTGCTTAATAAGTGCCGCAACACCTGCTACGTGAGGCGCTGCCATTGATGTACCTTGCGAATAACCGTAACTGTCGCTTGAAGGTGTAGACGAACCTGAATTGTAAGTAGATAGAACGCCTTCTGAGTCGTTTGCAAAGTTTTGTGCACCACCGGGTGCTGCAACATCAATATTGCTACCGTAGTTTGAGTAATATGCACGCCCCCCGTTACGACCAACTGACGCAACATTGACAACGCCATTACAGTTACCAGGATTGTAGTTTGCTGAGTTATCGTTATCGTTACCTGCAGCAATAACTACCACAGTGCCGTTACTACGTGCTGTGTTAATTGCATTTTGAGTTGTAGAGCTACATGAACCGCTGCCACCTAAACTCATATTTATTACATCTGCAGGATTTGAGTTTGTAGGAACGCCTGAAACATTACCACCAGATGCCCATATAATACCGTCTGCAATATCAGAGGTTAAACCACCACACTTACCAAGCACACGAACAGGCACTACTTTTGCGTTATAAGCAACCCCCGCAACGCCTTCGCCGTTATTGGTTACCGCAGCAACTGTGCCGGCTACGTGCGTGCCGTGCCAGCTAGAGTTTTGTGCACCGTTTGTACCACATTCATTCGCAGCAACACCATCACCAGGATCACGTGCATCGCTATCGCGACCACCGCCATCGTTAGCTACCGATAGGTTAGAGATCATATCGTAACCCGGTAAAATATTAGCGTTTAAATCAGCATGTGGGCGGTAACCTGTATCTAGTACAGCTACAACTACACCGCTACCCGTTGCGGTATCCCATGCAGTAGGTAAGTTTAAACCACCGGCTTGCTCGTAGTAGTGCCATTGGTCATCAAAGCGAGGGTCGTTAGGAGTTGAAAACGGCTTTAACATTTGATCCACTTCAATGTATTCCACATTGCCTGAATCAACCATTTCTTGCATAAACTCTTGCGCTTCTGCTGTACTTAATTTTTTATCAGCACGCATTACGTGATGGTTATTAAGTGCCATTGCACGAATATATTTTGCTTTTACTTTGCCTTTTTTAGAAGCGAAGTTTTTAACAAAGCTTTGTGCGCGCTTTTTCATGCTAGACGGGCTCGCGTCTGCAGTTGAGAGGCTCGCCATTTCGTTATTGTTTTTATATTTAATAATGAACTGAGTTTCGAAACTGCCTTGGCTTTGTAGTTTAGCCGATGTTTCAGCCATTGAACTTGAAACTGATTGAGCCATGCCAGGTGTTGCTGCAAAAAGCGTACTAACTGTAATTGCAATTGCGCATTTTTTAAAAGTTTTACTTGTTGTCATAATTTTCCTTTGATTTTTATTAGTTATATTGTGACGAATGCTCACAATGCGGGTACAAAGGTAATTTAAATGTTAATAAAGTTAAAATATCAAATCGATATGTACCTATTTCGTTTGGTTATAACCCCTGTTT
The DNA here is from genome assembly GCF_000239855.1 of Pseudoalteromonas sp. BSi20652. Lineage (GTDB taxonomy): Bacteria > Pseudomonadota > Gammaproteobacteria > Enterobacterales > Alteromonadaceae > Pseudoalteromonas. The sequence continues at coordinate 29,306 of NZ_BADT01000170.1, forward strand.
CTAGTACTCTTGTGGTCTTTTTGTATTTAAAATTAAATTAAAAGTGGTATTAAAGGGTTGTTTTTTGCCGTGTTAATATAATTAAATAATTAGTTTGTTGCGCTAATGATAATAATTAATTCGGTGCGTGTTTGACCTTTAAACTTTGCTATAATCGAGCAAATTTTTTAATGAGATAAATAAATGACCCAAGTAGATGTAATTGTAATAGGTGCGGGAGCAGCAGGATTAATGTGTGCAGCGCAAGCTGGATACCGTGGCCGAAGCGTTACAGTACTTGATATGGGAAAAAAACCAGGTCGTAAAATTTTAATAAGTGGTGGTGGACGTTGTAATTTTACAAATGAAAACGCAACCCCTGATAACTACTTATGCGCAAACTCTCATTTTGTTAAATCGTGTTTAAGTCGCTATACACAGCATGACTTTATTGAGTTAGTGGACAGGCATGGCTTGGCATATCACCATAAAACACTAGGCCAGCTATTTTGTGATAACAATGCCCAAGATATTGTGAATATTTTACTGACCGAATGTGAGTGGGCAGGAGTAAATATAAAGCTACGCAATGAAGTGATCAGCGTGTCAAAAACCGAAACTGGTTATAGTGTTATCACAGAGCAAGAAGCATTAAGCTGTGAGTCGTTAGTCATTGCATCAGGTGGCTTAACCATGCCAAAGCTAGGTGCAACACCTATCGGTTATAAAGTTGCTGAGCAATTTGGTTTAAATGTTTTGCCAACAATGGCAGCACTGGTGCCGTTTACTTTGCATCAGCACGATAAAGAGCGTTTTGAAGGGCTTTCGGGAATTAGTATCCCATGTGAGGTTTCAAGCGAAGACGGCACCGTATTTAAAGAGAATATCCTCTTTACTCACCGGGGGTTATCGGGTCCTGCAATATTGCAAATAAGCTCATTTTGGCGAGCAGGGCAGGCTGTAACTATAAACCTATTACCTGGAATCGATTTAAGGCAGCAACTTGCTGATTGGCGAGAAATGCAAGCCCAAAAGTCGTTAAAAAACAGCCTGGCAACTATTTTGCCTAAACGTTTTATAGAAATATTGCACGAAAGCAAAGCGCTTCCAGATTGTAATATTAATCAGCTTACACATGCCCAAATTGATGAGTTAGTGAGTTACATCCATGCTTGGCAAATTAAACCAAATGGCACTGAAGGTTATAGAACCGCAGAAGTAACATTAGGCGGTGTAGATACCGACGAATTAAGTTCAAAAACATTTGAAGCTAAAAAAGCCAAAGGCCTTTACTTTATAGGTGAAGTAACTGATGTAACGGGTTGGTTGGGCGGCTACAATTTTCAGTATGCTTGGAGCTGTGGATTTGCTGCAGGGCAGTATGCTTAAGTATGTGTTATAGGCTTGTTTGAGTTGGCTAAATGAGCGTTAATAACTGCGTTTTTATCGCTTATACATACTTTATTACGCCCATTATTTTTAGCTTTATAGAGTGCTTTATCTGCACGCTCTAATAGTTTTGATACGGTGTCGTCTTTTTGCATGATTGCTAAACCAATACTGATAGTAAGTGCTATATTTGTAATTGTATTTTTAGCAATATATTCTCTTAACTCATTGGCCTGCTTAACACCGTCATTCAACGATGTATCTGATAAAATAATCGTAAATTCTTCTCCACCCCATCGTGCTATAAGTGCGTTGTTTCCGATTCTGCTTTTTAGTGTGTTTGCAAATTCAGTTAGTACCTGATCGCCCACTAAATGACCATAGGTATCATTTATGTTTTTAAAGTGATCTATGTCGCAAATAAGAACAATATGAGAGGTTTTGCTGGTGGACTTTGTATTGTTAACGATTAATTTGGAGAGCTCAAAATCAAATTTTTGCCTGTTGTATAGCCCTGTTAATTTGTCTGTTTCTGCTAATTGTTGAATTTTGAGGTTACGAATAGATAATTGGTTATAGGCCGAAAAACGTGCTTTTTCGTAAAATCTAAAAATTAATATATGAGCAAGACTCACTTCAATCACATTAAATAAAGAGCCTAAACCAATCGTTATTGATTGCTGTTGCTGTAAGTAAACAAGGTATGCACAAATAATAAAAGCGACTACGCTTAATGCGCTTCCCCATTTTCTTCCAACTAAAAAAAATGCAAAAGGAGGAATTAAAGTTGCCCAAAACAAAGAGTGCGCATGCCCACCTATAGAAATAATAAACAACATTATTAAGCCACATACCATCAAGGTTACAGCCCAAGCTGCAGCATTTACGTTCGCTGACTTGTTAAAGCCAGTATATATACCTAACGATATAAAAAGCCCCAAAGCATCTATTAAGGCAATACCATAGCTTTGGAAATAAAAGAGATTGAGAAGTGTTAAAACTAAAAAGTAAACGGTAGTTATTAGTAAAGAGTGAGTTATTAAGCGGGTGCGCCAAAAGTCTTTGTGATCTTTTGGGTATTGCGGAGACTCTTTGTACCAAAAATTTAGCATGGTCACTTCTTTTTTATTTATTAATTGTTAAGTATTACTTATTTTAGAAATTGTGTGTAGTAACGAAGAGAATTAATGGGTTTTATAATTTTAAGTTATAAAAAACCGATAATAAAATAATATCGGTTTTTTAAATTATGGCAATTTATGCTTTTAAAAATGCATCTTGTAGTGGAGGTACTACTTGCTTTTTACGGCTCAGTACACCCTCTAACCATACTTTATCGTTTTCTGGTTTCACACCGTAAGCCTGCTCAACTAAGTTTGCATCGTCAGATACAATCAGCATTTCTGAGCCTTCTTTCATTATATCGGTAAGTAGTAAAAATACAGAGTGGCGGTTGCCTTCAACTTTTAGCTTAGCAATATCGGCTGCAAGGTCTGCTTTAATGTCGTCAAAAACAGCAAGGTCGATTACTTCTAGCTGGCCAATGCCTACTAGTTTACCGTTCATGTTGAAATCTTTAAAGTCACGCATTACTAAATCACGTGCTGGTGTGTCTTCTACCGCAGATTTAACACGGAACATATCCATACCCAGTTCTTTAAAATCTTCTACGCCTGCAATTTCGGCTAGCGCTTCAACACATTTAATATCGGCAGTGGTGCATGTTGGTGATTTAAATATGACTGTGTCGCTTAAAATTGCGCACATCATAATACCAGCGATATCTTTAGGGATTTCGACATTGTAGAAGTCGTACATCATTTTAATAATGGTGTTTGAACAACCCACAGGGCGAATCCAACATTCAAGCGGAGTAGATGACGTTAAGTCACCTAACTTATGGTGATCGACCACGCCCACAACGCGCGCTTGGTCGATATCGTCCGGTGCTTGTGTTTTTTCTGTGTGATCAACTATATAAACATCTTCGCCAGCGTAACTTAATTTAAGCTCTGGTGCTTCGAAGCCAAATTTATCAAGGATAAATTGAGTTTCTGGTGAAATTTCACCAAGACGTGTTGGAATTGCTGGTTCATCGATTTGGTTTTTTAAATAAGCCAGTGCAATTGCACCACAAATTGAATCTGAATCTGGGATTTTATGGCCCACTACATACATAGACATTGACGGAACTCCTTTAAATTTGTCGATATTCTAACAAAGTATGCGCGCTTTAACATATAGACAGTGCAATTAAGTTTTAGTTACACTTTAATATCTTGAATTTACTAGGTGTATTAATATGCGACTGGGCCGCAAAGGTTGGAACAACGTTATAATATTTTCGATGTTGATTATGATCTTCTTTTTAAATGGCTGGCATAAGCAATTTTTAGGCGGGGAGGATCAACCGATGTTACAAGCGGTGCTCCCCGGGCAAAGTTTTGTATTAACGCTCAAGTTTGTCGATCAAAAAATTGAACGTATAGGAACAAGCTGGCGTACAACCTCACTACAAAAAGACATACCGCTTGTGTGGCAAGCATCTGAGCAGCAATTAGGTGATTTAATTAACCAGTGGCAAAGCGCGCAGTTGATGGGCGTTAATGAATCTGTTGTTTTTAATCCTAATGCACCTTTATACGTTGCTACTTTTGAGTTGGCTGGTGAAAGTTTGCCTTGGGTTTATTTGCTTTATAAAGGCGATGGGCAATATTACTTACTTGAAAAGAGAAGCCAACGAATACTCGCACTCGATTTAAAAACTGCACAGCAGTTATTTCCTAGTTTTGATTTTTCACAAAGTGAGTTTAATTAATGCCTGAATTACCAGAGGTCGAAGTGAGCCGAATGGGCATCACTCCCCACGTACAAAACCAAGTTGTTACAAAGGTAAATATTTACAATGCGAGTATGCGCTGGCCTATACCTGATGATGTTTATCAACTTGAAGGGTTAATAGTGACAAGTGTTGAGCGACGAGCTAAATACTTACTTTTACACTGCGAACTGGGTAGTACTATTTTACACTTGGGTATGTCGGGTAATTTGCGTGTTGTAGATAAAAGTGAGCCGCTTAAAAAGCATGACCATGTGGAGTTTATTTTTAGCAACGGTAAAGCACTTCGCTTAAACGATCCTCGTCGCTTTGGTTGTTGCTTATGGCAAGAGCTAGGCGAAGTGCATAAGCTGCTCTCTAAGCTTGGTCCAGAGCCGCTTACTGATGATTTTTTTGCTAAACGTGTGCACGAGCAATCGCGCAATAAAAAAGTACCTGTAAAGCAGTTTATTATGGATAACGCAGTGGTGGTGGGGGTTGGTAATATTTATGCGAATGAATCGTTATTTAAAGCGGGCATTCATCCAAAGTGTGAAGCAGGCAAAGTTTCACTAAAGCGCTACCAGGCACTTATACCCATTATAAAAGACACCCTTGCTGCTGCTATTACGCAAGGGGGTACAACGCTTAAAGATTTTGCACAAAGCGATGGTAAGCCGGGTTATTTTGCTCAGCAGTTATTAGTGTATGGGCGTAAAGGCAAGCCATGTATGACGTGCAAAACGCAGCTTGAAGAAATACGATTAGGGCAACGCAGTACTGTTTTTTGTTCAAACTGCCAAAAGTAATAGTTATTTTTAGTTTAGATTAAAATAAAAAACCCGTTGAGACTCAGTATCAACGGGTTTTTTATTCATTTATTGGGCGGTTTAAACTTTAAACTCATCTACCGATAGACGCAGTTCTTCAGCTAGCTTTGCAACTTCAGAGCTTGAGATGTTTGTTTGACTAGCACCTTCAGCTGTTTGTTCTGCAATGGTCACTATTGATTCTAGGCGTTCGCTAATTTCTTGAGCTACTTGCTGCTGCTCTTGCGCTGCTGTTGATATTTCTTCACTTACATCGTGAGCTTGCGAAACGGCAAATGTAATTGAGTCAAGAGCACTACTTGCTAAGTCGGTTTGCTCAACACATGATATAGCACGCTGCTTACCTTTACTCATTGCGGTTACTGCAGCCTCTGCGCCAGTTTGAAGCGATTCAATCATTGATTGAATCTCTTGGGTCGACTCTTGTGTTTTACTTGCTAAAGAGCGTACTTCGTCAGCTACAACAGCAAAGCCTCGACCATATTCACCAGCACGTGCAGCTTCTATTGCAGCATTTAGTGCTAACAGATTAGTCTGCTCGGCTATTCCGCGTATTACATCTAAAATGCTACCAATTGATGCGCTATCTTGGTGTAGTTTATTAATTACTAGCGAGGCATCATCCACTTCACGAGCTAACTGCTCGATTGTTGCTTTATTATTATTTGAAATGCCTTTAACGCGTTCAGCTTCTTTATCAGCATTTTTAATTTCGCTAAGTGCTTGTTGAGCGCTGTTGCTAACCGTTTGCGATGTACTGCTCATTTCGGTTGTTGCTGTTGCTGCTTGTTCAACTTGTGCTTGCTGATTACGGATTGCTTTGCTTGATTCTGCTGTAATTGCAGATGTTTGCTCTGAGGCGGCTGCAAGTTGAGTAGATCGAGAAATAATACCTTTAATTAAGCTGCGTAAGCTATCAATTAAAGTGTTACAGCTCCTAGATAGTTCACCAAATTCATCTTTAGCACTATCATCTAAACGTTGCGTCATGTCGCCACTGGCAACAATATCTAAAATACGGTTAACTTCAGCAAGAGGTTTAGTAATGCGGCTAACGGTAATAATTGCAATTACTACAGCTAAAAGAGTGGCTATAATCATACCTACCCATGTCCATAAATTAGCTGAGTCTACGTCGCTACGCACACCTTGTTGTAATTTAAACGCAACGTCACTTGCTTGATTTACTAGCTCGTCAATTTGATTAAGTGCCATTTTGGTTGCTTGCTCTGATTGTGCAAGCTCTGACTGTGTTAGCGCAATGGAATCAATTAAGCGTTTTTTGTTAGCAGCTAAACCGTTATTACCTTTAATATTACCTTCTAAAGTATCAACGTATTCTTTTAGGCTTGAATATAAATCGCTATGAGTTTGCTCTATAGCGGGCTTAATTAATGCAACTGTGCGTATTACCTCTTCAAGATAGTATGTTTGTTCGTTTTTCACGATATCGAGAGTATTAAGGGTTTTAACTGTTAGCATATCAGTGCTGTTACTTACTACTGACATAAAGTTGTTTTCTAGATTGTTTGCAGCTTGATAGGCGCGGGGATGATTTTGTTCAAATCCATCAATGTCAGTAATATCAAGAACAATTGAATTAGCATCTTCAGCACTTAGTTCTATATTTTCTAATTGTGCCTTTAGTTTTTTATTTATTGCAAGTTGTTTGCTTTTATCGCTTAGCAAGCTCTCAACCGTAGTCAAGAAGCTTAAATAAGTTTTTTCTACGTTTTGGCTACTTTGATTGAGTGCAGCGTCGTTTTTAACTACATCTTGTAATTCTCGATGAAGAGTATTAAACAATTGCTTTTGTTCAAGTACCTGTTTTTTTATTGGCTCGAGTTCAATTGCGGAAGATGTATAAAAGCTAGCTTGGGCTGCTTTACTCATTAAAATAAATTCGGCTTGTAATTCAGAACTTTTATTTAATGCTGGAAGTGATAGTTGATTCACTTTTTGAGTCGAACGATCAATATTTGCTATTTTTATTAAAGAATTTCCACCAATTATTAAAAGTAATAGTGTGATGAATATAAAACCACCCCAAATACGCTGGCTTACTGTTAGATTCATAAGATTTCCACTCAAAAGTACTTCAATTAAAACTTATCGGCGTTTATTCAAATAAGTTAAGTAATTAAAATCAATTACTTTCATTAATTCTAACTATTAATTTATAAATCTAACAGATGTATTAGTATTTTTCAGTTTATTTAGACAAAAGGTGGGATTTTTCTTTAATTATTTTTTTACTGCTTAGCTCCATTAGGGTCATGGTGTTACCCCATACACAGCCTGTATCTAAGGCATGAACCCGTGAATTACCTGTTTTACCTTCAAGTGCGGCCCAGTGGCCAAAAATAATATCGTGTTTAGATTTAGCTATATTTGGATGGTTAAACCAGGGAGTGAGTGTTTGGCTGTCGGTTATTGCACCCTTTGCATTAAGCTCGAGTTTGTTATCACTTGTTAAAAAGCGCATACGGGTAAAATAGTTAACTATGTATCTAAACTTTGCAAAGTCATCAAGATTGCTTGACCACTGCTCCGGGTGAGGTTGATACATGTGTTCAAAAAATGCTTTAGCATTGTTTGATTGATAACAGCTTTGTGCAAATTGCGCTTGTTTTAGCGCATCTTCAATAGACCAGTCGGGGTTTAATCCGGCATGAGATATAAAGCAGTTATGTTTTATAAGCTCTAAGGCCAATGGCTGGGTTTGTAAAAAAGCGATGTAATGCGCTAATTTTGGGCTTTCAAATATTGGGTTTAGTTTATCTTTTGGATTGGTGGGTTTGTTAAGAAAGTAGCAGGCAACCATGTGAAGATCGTGATTGCCTAGAGTGATGGTCATACTATTTTGATGTTGGTAAATATAGTCTAAGCAGACTAGGGAGTCAGATCCGCGGGCAACTATGTCGCCAACTAAATAAAGGTGATCTTTGCTTGGGTTAAAATCAACCCGTTGCAAAAGGATGTTAAATTCACTAAAACACCCTTGTAAATCACCTATCGCATAATCTGCCATCTAAGTACTTAATGCAAAATGTTAGGGCAAGCCAAACGAAACACATTAATAGGCGCTTGAAACGTAGAGCCAAATTCGTTGCGTAACGTATAGTGCCCTTGCATAGTACCTACTGGGGTATCTAAAATTGCACCACTGGTGTATTTAAAGCTCTCGCCTGGACCAATGTCGGGCATTTCACCAACAACGCCTTCACCTTCTACTACCACTTCTTTGCCATTTGCATCGGTAATTAACCAATAGCGACTCAGTAATTTTGCACTACATAAACTGTGGTTTTTAATTGTTACAGAGTAAGCAAATACGTACTTTTCAAGCTCAGGTTGGGATTGGCCTTCTACATAAAATGTTTCTACAGATACCTTTACAGGCGATCCAATATTACTGCTTGTTGTCATAAATCCAGTTAGCTATATCAATAAATTGTTGTAAAGATAAGCGCTCAGCACGTAGCGTTATATCAATGCCAATGCTAGTAAGCTCTTCTGCAGTTAGTAAATTACCTAAACTATTACGCAGTGTTTTACGGCGTTGATTAAAGGCTTCTAAACACACCGTGTTTAATATTTTAACGCTTTTTGCAGTGCGTTGCTCAGGCTTTTTAGGTATTAAACGTATAACGGCTGAGTCAACCTTTGGCGCCGGTTTAAAGCATTCAGGCGGTACTTCTATTACTGGCATTGCATTACAGTAATACTGTGTCATTACGCTCAAGCGACCAAATGTTTTACTACCAGGGCCTGCAACCATACGCTTTACAACTTCTTTTTGAAGCATAAAGTGCATGTGTTCAATATCATCTGCAAATTCAAAAAGATGAAACAATAACGGGGTAGAAATATTATAAGGTAAGTTGCCAAACACTTTTAATTTTTTGTCATCTCTAACCAAGCTTGCAAAGTCAAACGTCATTGCATCGCCCTGGTTAACTGTTAGCTTAGGGCCTAAAAATGGGTGCTCAATTAAACGTTGCGCTAAATCTTTATCTAATTCAACAACCGTTAAGTGGCCACTTAGCTCTGCAACAGGTTCTGTAATTGCACCAAGGCCAGGGCCAATTTCTACTAGGTTGTCTTCTGGTTTAGGATCGATAGCAGAGACTATTTTATCGATGATCATTTCATCAAATAAGAAGTTTTGCCCAAAACGTTTGCGGGCGCGGTGTCCTAAATGTACATTATCGGTCATTGATTTTGTGCTTTTTCATGGGCGAGCTTAATTGCTTCGCGGATCGCTAATTCAAAACTGCCAACATCAGCTTTTCCTGTACCGGCTAAATCTAGCGCTGTACCGTGGTCAACTGAGGTGCGGATAAATGGTAAGCCAAGGGTAATATTTACCGATTTACCAAATCCTTTGTATTTTAGCACAGGTAATCCCTGATCGTGATACATCGCAAGCACGGCATCGGCTTCTGATAGGTATTTATCCTGAAATAAAGTGTCAGCGGGTAGTGGGCCAATTAAATTCATACCTTCGCTTCTGAGTATTTCAAGCGTTGGGGTGATTGTTTCTATTTCTTCACGCCCTAGATGACCGTCTTCACCTGCATGAGGGTTTAATCCGCATACTAAAATACGTGGATGTTCAATACCAAACTTAGTTCGTAAATCGTGGTTTAATATACCTGCAACTTTAGTTAAGCGTTCAGGTGTTATAGCACGAGACACATAAGCAAGTGGGATATGAGTAGTTACAAGTGCGACCCTCAAACCTTCAGTGGCTAATAGCATTACTACATCGGCGGTATTTGATTGCTGAGCAAAATATTCAGTGTGACCACTGAACGAAATACCAGCTTTATTAATAATCCCTTTATGTACAGGGCCCGTAACAACAGCATCGAATGTGCCGTCCATGTTTTTTTCACTTGCTATTCGCAAGGTATCTAACACGTATTGTCCGTTACCGTCGTTTAGTACACCAAGCTCTACATCTGCACCTAAATCAACTTGGTCAATATAAACACTACCAGGAGGAGCGGGAAGTGCTGGCTTATTTGGATCAAATTTAATTAAGTTGATCGTTAAACCAAGGTGTTTTGCACGTTCTTTAAGTAGTTTGCCATCGGCAAGTACAACAAGTTGAGCATCCCACGCTTGCTGGGCAAGCGTGATGAGTAAGTCAGGGCCAATACCAGCAGGTTCACCCGGCGTAATCGCTATTCTTAAGGTCATATTTACTCGTCTGTAGGGAAAACTTCAACATGGGCTTGTTCACGCATTTCTTGCTGCCAGTTAAAACTTTCTTCCTTAAATTTACGGTTAAACAACATACCGTGAGCACGGTTACGTTTAGCTAGCTCAGTTTTATCAGCTACACGTTTACCAAGTAACTGCACAATATGCCAACCAAACTGTGTTCTAAACGGTTCGCTTATTTCGTCTTGCTTAAGAGAAAGCAATGTATCTTTAAACGCAGGTACGTAAGTTGTAGGATCAGTCCAATCGTACTCGCCACCTTTAAGTGCAGAGCCTGGATCTTCTGAGTACTCTTTAGCTAGTTCACCAAAGTCGGCTGTTCCTGCACGTAGGTCTTTAGCAAATCCAGCAAGCATAGAGCGTGCTTTTTCTTCGCTTAGTATAATAGATGGATTGATTAAAATATGACGTGAGCGAACTTCAGTCGTTTCTACAACTTGTAGACCACGGACGTCTTGAACTTTAATAATATGAAAACCAGCGCCAGAACGAAGTGGGCCTACAATAGAGTCTTTCTTTTGACTTTTTACGGCTTCAGCAAACAGTGATGGCATTTCGTTTATGCCCATGTAACCAAGCTGACCACCTTCAAGTGCTTTAGAGCCGCTTGATGATGAAATGGCAATACGTTTAAACTCTTCCCCACCTTTTAGTAGCTCAATTACTTTCTCTGCTCGCGTTTTTGCACTTACTATTTCGTCGGCTGTCGCATCGTTGGGGATATCAATTAAAATATGACCAATATCGTACTCTTCAGCACTTTGACCTTGAGTTTCCATAATTTTTAAAAGGTTATCGACTTCTTGCTCGCTAATATAAATACGGCGATCGACATTTGCACGCGTTACTTGTTGTGTTGTTATCTCTTTACGGATTTCTTCACGGTAAGCTTGAAAGCTTTCACCCGAACCTTCAATAGTTCGACGTAAATCAGCGATTGTACCGCCTTGCTCTTGTGCCATGTTTGCAAGTGTTTGATCAAGTTGGCTGTCTGAGATCTGTAATCCCATACGTTCGGCCATTTGTATCATAAGCGCTTGGTTAACTAAACGTTCAACAGCTTGTACACGAAGAGTGTCGTCTTTAGGTAATTGTTGACCTTGTTCTTCGGCTTGTTTTTTAACACGATTAATAATGGTGTCTACTTCACTTTTTAAAATTACGCCTTGGTTTACAATGCCTATAACTTTATCTATTTCTACTGGGGCAGCTATTGCACTTTGACAAAGGCTGGCACTTAAAACTGCTGATGTTAATAATTTTTTTAAATTCATATTCTTTTTACTACTCTTGCTGATAGTACTGTTGTGATACTAGTTACTAAGAAAATACGGTCTACGATAGCCAAAAATACCTTGTTGTAATAATTTTTGTGCATCATAACGGCTTTTACTGCCAAGTCCTTTTAATACAAAATTCAAACTAATACCTGAATCAAAGGTTGCTTGTTCTTGCCCTATTAACTGATTTAAATCAGTTTCTATTTGGCGATGGCCAGTAATTTGGATAGCCCAACAGCATGATTCATACTGTAATCCGCTCAATACTTCGATACCTCTGTTGTTTTCAAGATCTCGATGATAGCTTGCAATAAATTGCCATTCGTCGCTAATAGGAATACTTGTAAATACACCTGCTTGCTCGATTGTATTTCCTGAGACATCATTTGCATAGCGATGGTTCAATTGTACTAGCTGATTATTATCACCTTTATAATCAAGTGTTACATTTGACTGTACCATTTGCTTGCCATCTGTATCGTATTGAATACCTCCTGCGAGGTACCAACGGCGATGCCAATGTAACATGGTTTGAGCTGCAAATAGTGCATTATAATTAGTGTCTGAGTTTAAGCCTTGTTCAGTTGGCTTTGCATCATCACTTAAATAAAATATTTGACCGGCGCTAAAGTTAAAGACTTCTTCTTGTTTTTTATCAAATAAGCGCGTTGTAGCACCTAAAGTAAACTGATTAGCTGCTGCAATGCGGTCAACACCTGAAAAACGCGTGTCTCTAAATAAACCATAATAATCGTCTTGCAGTTTGGTTGTATCAAACAAGCCAATATCGGACTGGTCTTTATTAGGCGTATATAAATATTGAATTTGTGGCTCTAATGTCTGTACGCCATCTTCAAAAAAGTAAGATGCATCACGTTCAAAATTAAGTTGAGAGTACAAACGTACTTTTGGGATAGTACGCGATACGGTATCGCTATATTGCGTGCCTGTTAAGTTTCCGCTTTGCTTATAATTAGTTTGCAATAAGCTCACTTCAGATAAAAATGACCACGCATGCGTTGCGTAGTTGTAGCGGGCTTTTGGCTCTATGTGTACACGAGTTGCGTTGTCTATGGCCACGTCTGATGAATCATTAGTAAAATGGCTAATCTCCCCAGACACACTAAAGTCAAAATTGTCAAAACGCCAAGGAGCTGTTTGCGTAAAATTAACTTGTGGTATTGCAGTGTAAGACTCTAAGTGATCGCCGAGTACTTCAAAGTTTTGTACTTTAATATCGGTGCGCCATGTATCACCTAAATGCGTAAGTGAACCGGTACGATATAATTGAGTATCGGTTTTACTTGCGTAGTTTGAGGTTAAGTCGGTGATGTAGTTATCATCGCTCACATTGGTTACATCAACGTTCGCCCGCCAGTTTTCCCCCAGGTAACTTTGTTGTTGCCAATGAAACATGTAGCGTTCATTTAAATCTGGCTCAGAATCATCACTGTCTAAATATTCAATCCCTACTAAGCCTTCATGTTGCTCTGTTAGGTATCTAAATTCTGTTTGTAGTTGCAGTCCTTTATTAGACATATAACGAGGCGTAATAGTGGCATCAAAATTAGGTGCAATATTTAAATAGTACGGCGTAATTGTTTCAAGACCGTATTTGTCAGAGCTTGAAATAGTCGGGGTAAGTAAACCCGATTTACGGCGTTCATCCAGTGGAAATGTAAAATAAGGCAGATATAAAACCGGTGTATCGAGAATACGCAATACAGCGTTATATGTTTCGCCCCAGCCTTCTTCTCGTGAAAGGTTTATTTCATCAGCTTCAATTTCCCACACAGGGGTATCACTTGGGCAAGTAGTAAAGCTTGCATTCATGAGCAATAGGCCAGACTGATTAACAGTGAGCTTTTCAGCGCCGCCTTTACCTTGTTGTTCGGTTAGGCTGTAGTCGGCGCCTAATAAACTGATTTCTGAATTATTTAAATCGGCATTTAATCCGGTGCTATTTACCTTACTTACGTAATCTTGATAAGTAATTGGCCCCGTCGCATTTAATAAACCACGCTGTTTGTCTATCAACGCAGTTTGTGCGGACAAACTCATCTTAAGGGTGTTAATATCAACATTGCCGGTAAACTCAGCACTTTGGGTGCCAAGCAGCTCAACATCATCAGCTTGAATATCAACTTCACCAAGGTTAAGGCCTTCGAGTGGTTGCCAAGCTCTGGTTTGCATTGAAATGCCACAAAGGTTGTGTGCCAATTCAGTTTCGGCAAGCGATGGTGCGCTAACTACGCTTAGCATCAATATGCCCCAGGTTTTGCTCATTTATCGACCTTAATGCTGTGTTATTAAATATAATCTACACATAATAAAGGAAAATAATGGCAATTACAGTAATTGACCTATAAAAATAGATATCTAATAAAATGACACGCTTTGAGAATTTACAACAATTTATAAACACACACATTAATGCCAAGTCGCATACTTTAAATGCGATCACCGGTGATGCTAGTTTTCGCCGTTATTACCGTTTAAATCACGATAATAAGCATTTAATAGTAATGGACTCAGATCCAAAAAAAGTGAATAACGAACCTTATATTTCACTAAATCAGGTGTTTGTTGAACAAGGTTTTTTACTTCCCACTATTATCGCAAGTGATGAGAAACAGGGCTTTTTTGTTCTTAGTGATTTAGGAAGTTCGCACCTAGCTGACATGCTCGATGATGCAAACCGCACCGAGCACTATCAAGCATTAATTAGTTTAAGTGCTCAGTGGGCAAAAAACGCCGGCAGCTTCTGCAATGCAAGCGTATAACGAAGATTTTATAAAACTAGAGCTTGATATATTTAGCCAGTGGTTAGTGAGCGATTTTATTAATGAGTCACTCAGTGCAGAACAAAACGTAATGTGGCAAACAAGTTCAGAGCGATTAATAAAGGCCATGCTTGAGCAACCCACTGTTACCGTTCATCGCGATTACCATAGTCGAAACATTATGAATAGTAACGGACAGTGGGCAATTATAGATTATCAAGATGCTGTACGCGGTCCGCTTTGCTACGATGTAGTATCGCTACTACGCGATTGCTATTTTAAATTGCCTCAAAAAGAGTTAACAAGCTTGCTTGATTTTGCTTATCAAGAATTTACGGCTCAAAATTTACTGTCGAACACTTCATTTGATGAGTTTAAGTATTGGTTTGATTTAACCGGATTACAGCGCCACTTAAAAGCAGCGGGGATATTTTGTCGATTATATTTGCGCGATGGTAAAACAGGTTATTTAGATAATATTTTACCGACACTTGATTACATTGTTGAAGTGGCTGTCAATTATCCTGAACTTAAAGCGTTGAGTGAGTGGACAAAAAATACCATAGTGCCAAAAGTGACTGAAAAGTTGGCAAAGGAGCGCTCATGAAAGCGATGATTTTAGCCGCAGGGCGCGGGCAAAGAATGATGCCGCTAACGCAAAATATGCCAAAGCCGATGTTAAAAGTAGCAGAAAAACCACTTATTGAACATCATGTAAATAACCTTAAAGCTGCCGGCATTATCGATATTGTAATAAACCTCGCGTGGCAAGGTGATAAAATAAAAGACTACTTTAAAGATGGTAGTCAATTTGGTGTAAATATCCTATATAGTCAAGAGGTTGAAGGTGGTCTTGAAACTGCCGGCGGTATTATTAAAGCGTTACCTCTATTGGGCGATTCATTCATCGTTATAAATGGAGATGTATTTACTGACTATGATGTAAGTGCGCTAATGCAACTTCATTTACAACCCGGTGAGGCGCACATAGTGCTTATAGAAAACCCGCCACATAATCCAGATGGCGACTTTGCGTTGAGCCACTTGTCGCCTGATAGTCAAAAATATACATTTTCAGGGATTGGCCGTTATCAGGCTGATTTTTTTAAAGGATTAACGCAAGGTATTCGTCCTTTAGGGCCTATTTTACGTGAAAAACTAAGTGAACATTTAATCTCTACTGAACTCTATATTGGGCAGTGGGATGACATTGGTACACCAGATCGTTTAAATCAATTAAACAAACGTCTTGCGGCGCATTAACTAAATTTTTAAAAAGGCAGCATTATAAATGTGGGGAAAAATTCTCGGTTTTTGTTTTGGTTTTATGTTTGGCAAAATATTTGGTGCCATTTTAGGTTTATACCTAGGCCATTTATTTGATAAAAGCCTAAAAAATAACGTTGATAAAGCGGGCGGCTTTTCAAATTTATTTAGTGGTGATGATGTTCATGAGCGCCAAGCTTTATTCTTTTCGAGTTGTTTTGCTGTAATGGGACACATAGCTAAGTCAAATGGTCGAGTCAGCGAAGTACATATAAAAGCGGCTAACTTGTTTATGGACGAAATGGGCTTAAAAGGCGAAGAACGCCGCGAAGCACAACATGCATTTCAGTCAGGCAAAGAAAGCGATTTTTCACTTAAAGAAACAGTACACGACTTTAAAGAACGCTTTGTCAAAAGAAACGACTTGATGCAATTGTTTTTAGAAATTCAAATACAAATGGCATTTTCTGATGGTGTACTAGCTGAGCAAGAAAAGCAATTGTTAGCCGAGGTTAGTAAGCAGTTAGGTATTTCTAAAGCGCATTTTATTTTTGTATTAAAACGCTACCAAGCAGAGTTTAACTTTAGACAGCAGCAACAGCGCTATAAGCAACAAAGCCAAGGTCAAAGCAGTAGCTATCGAGAAGGCTCTGGTCATCACGTACCGCCAAATAATAATATGAATCGTACGCAGGCATTAGCGTTATTAGGGCTCAATAATGGCGTTACTGAGCGAGAGGTAAAAGTAGCTTATCGAAAGTTAATGGCGCAGCATCACCCTGACAAATTAGTATCGCAAGGTCTGCCAAAGCATATGATGGAGCTTGCCGTTAAAAAAAGCCAAGATATACAAGCAGCCTACGAGTATTTAAAAAAGGCGGCGTAAAAAGCCGTCTATTTCTTTTGTTAGGCGCGCGTGTTGATTAGGTTGATCGCGAAGGCCAAATAGCTGGCGTTGGCGGTAATCAAATTTAGCATTGCGATTAACCCAGCGCTGACGATTTTTAAGGCTCATTAAAATGTCGTTACTATCATTGGCATAATAGATATCCAGCAAGGCGGGTGTAACAAGCGACGTTGTTTGATCCAACTCCTTATTGCGTTTGTTATTAGGTAAGTAACTACTTAAGCTTATAAACGCATCAATTCTTTGTTCTGGAAAATCTGCATAGAATTCTAGCAACACACCAGCACTAGCACCTTGTGCAATAACAACTATATTGCTTGGTTCTTCCATAGCGGTTTGATAAAGCGCATTAAAACGAGCAATTAAATTTATTTTATAATTATCGAGTATCTCATCGGTTACTTTTTCAATTGCGTCAACATGATGGGGCTCTGTGTTTTTTTTCATTTCTGCAGGCTGTGATTGCGTATTTGATGCGTCATTGGGCACTGCTGGAGTTGTTGTTTCAGTTGGTGTTTTCGTTTGTGCCTCAGCAGGTGTTAGTTTGGGCACTTTACTGGCTTGCCAATCAATGTCGGGTACCGTCATTGCGTAGGTGGTATAACCTAAATAATTAAGTTCTTTTCGTAAAAAGCTCATGCCTGTGTTGTTTGTTGGCATTGATTGCCAATCCGGTATAAGTAGTACAACACCTCTAAAGTCGGCGCTCATGTATTCGCTGTATAAACTTAAAAATTCAGTTTCGCCTGCAAGTATTGACTTTACTTCATCACTTGGTAGTAAGCGTTCAATATCGCCATTTTCAATACTTGATAAACTGGGTGGAGCAATATGCTCTGCAGCCGATACTTGCATGCTTAAAAATAACGTACTGCTTAGCAATACGTTAAACAGCGTATTTTTAAAAAATGGTGCAAATACCATAATAAACCTAAATAATTAATACTAATTAGATATCGGCGCTTCACGCTAAAAGTTTAGCGTTATGATTCAATAATCAGTATTAGTAAGGCTTATTAAAACTCAGGCTCTGCTTCAAATGTAAGTACATGCTCTGTTACTGGGTGCTTTAGTCGCAGCATTTGTGCATGCAGTTGTAAGCGGGGCGCAGCCGCTAGCGCATCTTTGTGAGCG
Source organism: Pseudoalteromonas sp. BSi20652 (assembly GCF_000239855.1). Classification (GTDB taxonomy): domain Bacteria; phylum Pseudomonadota; class Gammaproteobacteria; order Enterobacterales; family Alteromonadaceae; genus Pseudoalteromonas. Next base: position 46,924 of record NZ_BADT01000170.1, read on the forward strand.
TAGAGCCTATCACCTAAAATAGGGTGGCCAAGGCTTAGCATATGAACACGTAATTGATGTGAGCGACCAGTGATGGGCGTTAGCTCTACACGGGTTGCATCTTTTTCACGCTCAAGTATTTTAAAATGCGTAAGTGAAGGTTTTCCATTCTCGTGATCAACCATTTGTTTTGGGCGATTTGGCCAATCACAAATAAGCGGTAAGTCCACTGAGCCGGTATCAGACTCAAGCTGCCCGAATACACGTGCAATATAACGCTTAGCGGTTTCACGTTCTTGAAACTGCATACTTAAATGCCTGTGGGCTGCTTTATTCATGGCAAGGCAAAGTATGCCAGATGTTGCCATATCTAAACGGTGGACTATTTTAGCGGTAGGGAAAACACGATTAACACGGCTTATTAAACAATCGGCATGTTTAGGGTCTTTACCTGGGACTGTTAATAACTCACTGGGTTTATTAACGATAAGCAAATCGTCATCTTGATAAAGTATCGTTAAATACGGACTCATTGGGGGATTATAGTTAACTAACACAGCCGACCTTAATGATTTTTAAGGGGGCTATTTTAGTGGAGCGAGGCTGAAGGCTCAAGGAAAACATTTACAGTCTGCATAAAGGCTTCTAACTTGTATGCAGTGTTCTAATGCTTAATAAAGCGCGGTATAAATACCGCGCTTTATTAAGCTGTCATTTTCAATTTTTTACTAACGACAGACAGCTATAAACTAAAAACTCAAAAACTTTAGTGAGAAACCACGATTAGTCGAATGGCATCAAGTTGTAACTGCGTTTTTTCAATATACGTTGTTAGGTCATTGCGCTGCTTATCGTAAAACGTTATTTCTTCTTGGCGAATATTCGGGTTAATCTGCTTAAGGGCAACCAGTCGCTCTTGCTCTTCACTGAGTGAGGTTTGCATTTTAGCAAGTGACGCTGCGCGAATAACTTCAAGTTTTTCTTGTGCCATGTCTTTAGCGGTAGTGATCATTGGGTGAACAGCGCTTTGCAATGCACCGGCAAGCTTACTTGCTGTTTGGCGGCCAACGGCTGATAACTGCTGATTAAAGCCATCAAAAGCCACATTATCACCTAGGTTATTACCTGCTTTATCGAGCAATATACGAATTGGTGTAGGCGGTAAAAAGCGACCAACTTGTAATACTTTTGGTGCCATTGCTTCGGCAACAAAAATAAGCTCAACAAAAAAGGTGCCAGGCGGTAACTTTTTGTTTTTAAGTAAAGCCACCGATGCACTACCAAAGTCGTCGTCACAAATCATATCCATGGTGCCTTGAACCATAGGGTGATCCCAGCTGATAAAGTGTACGTCCTCTTGCGAAAGTGCCGTGTCGCGATCAAAGGTAACCGTCATACCGTCTTCTTTAAGCGATGGGAACGATGGGTTTAACATATGTTCCGTTGGCTTTAAGATAATGGTACTTTCGCCTTTATCTTCTTGGCTTACGCCAAATGTGTCGAACACGTTGATCATGTAGCTTGGCAATTCAAACTGGTTATCGAGTTTTTCGATATCAGTCACAAGCGAGTCGGCAGCACCTTGACCCGATGAATGTAGCTCTAGTAAACGATCTCGTCCGCTTTCCATTTTTTTACGCAGTACCGCATTTTGTTGTGCTACTTGCTCAAGTAATGGATCGAGTTCGTCTTCATCGCAGTTATGCGCAGAAATATATTCAAGTAGATCATCACGGAACTCTTTATAAAGCATTTGCCCCGTTGTTGATGTAGATTCGAATGCATCTAGACCTTCGTTATACCAACGTAGCAGAACTTCTTGAGCGGTGTTTTCAAAGTATGGCACATGAATGTTCACATCTTGCGTTTGACCTATACGGTCTAATCGACCAATACGCTGCTCTAGTAAATCTGGGTTCAGTGGTAAATCAAACAACACTAAGTGATGCGAGAACTGGAAATTACGACCTTCTGAGCCAATTTCTGAACACAGTAATATTTGTGCATTATCGTACTCGTCTGCAAAAAATGCAGCAGCGCGGTCACGCTCAATAATAGACATGCCTTCGTGAAATACCGACGCTTTAATTGCTTCACGTTCACGCAGTATTTGCTCAAGGCTGATAGCTGTTTCAGCTTTAGCACATATAAGTAGTACTTTTTCGCGCTTAAGCGTTTTAAGAGTGTCGATTAACCAATCTACACGTGGATCGAATAAACCCCAGCTTGCGCTTTCGCCTTCAAACTCTTGAAATATTTTTTCAGGAAAAAGCGCACGATGTGCGCTTAGCTCTGGGTTTTGAATGCCGCCCATATTGCCAAGAACCGACATAGCGGTTTTATACTGTTTTGGCAGTGCCATTGGGTAGGCGTGTAATTTACGACTCGGGTAGCCATCAATGCCGCTGCGGCTATTTCTAAATAATATACGACCTGTGCCGTGGCGATCGAGTAGCATGTTAAGTATTTCTTTACGTGCTGGTAAATCACCTTGCTGTGCTTTTGCAAGAATATCAGTAATATCGGTTTCTTTTAATAGCTCAATTAGCGTGGCTTTGGCTGTGTCGTCAAGAGCTTGCTCTTGCAGTAATTGATTTGCCGCTTCAGCAACGTCTTTATAATTTGCTTCTTCTTCTTTAAACACGTCGTAGTCGTAAAAACGATCCGGATCGAGTAACTGTAAACGTGCAAAGTGGCTGCTGTGACCAAGTTGATCAGGCGTTGCGGTAAGTAAAATAAGACCCGGGATATCTTGGCTAAGCTCTGCCATACGTTGGTACTCTGAGCTTGGCTTGCCGTTATTTATACTTAGGTGATGGGCTTCATCTATAACTAGTAAATCCCAATCAGCAAGCGTTGCTTGTTCAAACCAGCGTTTTTTCTTGGTTAAAAACTCAAGACTGGTAAGTACCAATTGCTCTGTATCAAACACGTTTGGCGAATCTGCAAACGCTTCGTCGCAGCGTTCTTCATCAAAAATAGAAAAATGTAAGTTAAAGCGGCGTAGCATTTCTACTAACCATTGGTGCTGTAGATTTTCTGGTACAACAATAAGTACGCGGCTCGCACGACCACTAATAATTTGTTGGTGTAAAATCATGCCCGCTTCAATTGTTTTACCAAGGCCTACTTCATCTGATAAAAGTACGCGTGGTGCAAAACGTTTACCCACTTCTTGGGCAATATAAAGCTGGTGCGGAATAAGATTAGCACGCTGACCAATTAAGCCTTTAATAGGCGATTGCTCACGTTCAAATTTATGTAACCACGTTTGGTAGCGAAGTGTATAGCGATCAAAACGATCGACTTGGCCCGCAAATAAACGATCTTGTGGTTTATTAAACTTAATAAAATGATCTAAAAAGGTTTCTTTAAGCTTGGCAGTTTCGCCGTTATCAACACGGGTGCCGTGATAACACAGTAACTCGCCTTGTACTTCAATAGACTCTACTTCTAATTCCCATTCTTCAACGCTTTTGATCACATCGCCAGGATTAAATGCCACACGGGTAACAGGTGCTTCTGCCGATGAATAAACACGGCTCTCACCACTGGCAGGAAATAATATGCTGACCTGACGGCCTTCAATGGCAACAACGGTGCCTAATCCTAAATCTGACTCTGTATCACTGATCCAACGCTGACCTAAGGAAAAATTCATGTATGTCTCGTCTATGATGAAAAAGGCGGCTATGTTACCTGTAAGCTAACACCACTGCAAGGCGCTATTTGACTCACTTTTAATTAATGTAATAAGTGTTAATTATTACTATTAAAAAGGCTAATACAAGACCCTTTTTTAGGTAAATCAAAACTAATTACAGTTTGTAATAAAACGGACTTTTATGACAAATAGACTAAACTTACTTTATGCCTTGGCAATTAAGTACTGCAGGTTTTGATTTTGCCCGTTTTACTTAATTATTGGGTATAGCATAAAAATCATAAAACGTAAGGAAAGTGCTATGGAAAAAGCTTCGAACCTTGAAAGTAAAATGTATGTGCTAGATACCAACGTACTACTTCACGAACCCCTCGCTTATTTGTCTTTTCAAGAACATGACGTTGTAATTCCGATGACGGTGCTTGAAGAGCTTGACCACATAAAAGACAGAAAACACGACGTAAGCCGCGATGCGCGCGTCGCTATTCGTGGATTAGATGAAGTACTTAAAAATGCTACGCCTGAACAAATGCTACAAGGCGTGGCGCTGCCGAGTAACAAAAAGGCAAAGGCGAGCTCTGCAGGCACTCTTATTATTGTAAACGACCATTTATTTGCCGACTCCATTTCTGGTTTGCCTGGTAACGAAAACGACCATCGTATTATTAATTGCGCTGTGTATTTACAAAAGCAGCACAGTGATTCAAAAGTAATATTAGTAACAAAAGATATAAACATGCGCTTAAAAGCTAAAGGCGCAGGGCTTAAATATGTTGAGGATTACCGAACAGACCAACTTATTGACGATATAAGCTTGCTCACTAGTGGTTATAAAAAAATTGAAGGGGATTTTTGGGATCATGTTGGGCAGTGTAATACCGAGCAACACGGGCGCGATACGTTTCATCATGTGCCTAAAAACTTAATACCTGATGTATTTTGTAATGAATATTTACTTGATGGAGGGGATCAGTTTGCGGCACGTGTTAAATCGTACGATGACGAGCACATAACGTTAAAAGATATTGGTGTTGAACGTTTAATGCATCAACAAGCATGGGGCGTTAAACCAAAAAACATTTATCAGGGAATGGCGCTTGATGCACTGCTCGATACAAGTATTGAGCTTGTTATTTTAACAGGACCAGCAGGGTGTGGTAAAACTTTGTTAGCACTTGCCAGTGCACTTGAAATGGTTATTGAAAAAGGTATTTACGATAAAGTAATAGTCACCCGTAATACGCCAGAAATAGCCGAATCTATTGGCTTTTTACCCGGTACAGAAGAGGAAAAGATGGCACCGTGGCTTGCAGCTATTACCGATACATTAGAGGTATTACATAAAGGCGACGAAAACCCAATATCGAGCCGAAACTATATAATGGAAAAGGCTAATGTACAGTTTAAGTCGGTTAACTTTATGCGCGGGCGTAGCATTCAAAATGCGGTGGTAATTTTAGATGAGAGTCAAAATTTAACGGCATCTCAACTCAAAACGATTATTACTCGCTGCGGCGAAGGCACTAAATTAATTTGCACCGGTAACTTAGCGCAAATAGACAGTAACTATTTAACGCCAGTAACATCGGGCTTAACCTATATTGTAGAGCGCTTTAAAAACTTTGAAGGCAGCGCCACGATAAACCTCAACGGTGTTGTACGTAGTCGCTTAGCGTCATTTGCAGAAGAAAATTTATAACTTGCGCTTAACAAATTGGCCCGATAGTCTATCGATTGATTTTCGGGCCAAATGGCAGGCAGTACATTGAATTTTTTACCTCTGAAGCATTATTATCGTTCATTATTTATTGCGCTGCTGGTGCCTTTAATTGTTGCCTCCTTACTGTGTTTGCACTTATACAACATAAAGCTTGAGCGAGCAGTTGAAAAACGAGAAGCAGATTTTGCTAACGTGTCGGCGCAAGTTAACCATAGAGTAGAGTCGCTAAGTGATTTATTCACCACAATTTTTAGCTTATATGAACAACCAATCCATCCGAAAATAGACCAAACGCTGCTCGAAGGTATAAATCAATATAATGGTTACTATTACCGTTATTTTAGTGAGCAAGGTACTGAAATTGTAGGTAAGGGTGAGTTTGCGTTATCTACCAAGACACTCATACAATGGCAACAGGCGATTGCATTAGGGCCTTCGTTTAATACAACGCTTGCATTAACGCAGTCGTTATCTGCCGTAGCATATGTTGATAATAATGGTTTTGCCTATGTAAGCAGGCGTAACAAAAGCCAAAGTTTAATGCTTACCGAAATCTTAAATGGAAAATTTAAACCAAAATTATTACCAAATAAACTTACTTCAAGTCCTATTGTTAAAATTAATGATAAATCGTATTTTGCTATTGGCCGACAACGAAGCACTGGCTCAGCCGATTACGTTATTTTAATTTATGATGTTCAGGCAATTTCAGGGTGGTTAAAAGAGGTGTCACCGAGTAGTGGCGAATACGTTTTTATGAACCAATCGCATCAAGTTATCGCAAGTTCTAAACAGTTAATAGAGCAAGCAACAGCATTAAAAAATTATTGGCCAGACTTGAGAGAACATCAGAATAAAAAAACAGTATTAACTAATGATAGTAATTACTTTATGCAGCCTATGGATGGGTTACCTATTCACGCAGCATTTTACGAGCAAAAACCCCAATTAATAAGCCCAATTAAGTATGAAATATTATTAGAGTTTGCATTTTTAACGCTATTTTTAAGTATTATGTTTGGCGTGTTTTTTTGGTTAAGTCAGCGCATCTTTATAAAGCCAATGACTCACTTAATGTCGTACTTGGAGAGTAACGGTTCACAGCAAGAAGTGCAGCTGGATTATAAAGTCCCCCTGAGCTGGCAGCCTTGGTTTTCTAAAGTGAAGCGTGTATTTTCTAAAAATAAACAGTTGGTTGATTCATTACAAAGTGCAAATAAAGCTCTGGACGACCAAGTTCAGCTGCAATCAGAAAAACTAAGCCGCAGTTATGAAGCGAAAGAGCGCCACTTAGCTTTGCTAAACACGATGCTAAACAGTGTGCCAGACCTTATATATTTTAAAAATATTGATGGATCATTTTTAGGATGCAATAAAGCATTTGAGGCGTATATCGGTAAAGATCAAACTGCATTAGTCGGTAAATATGTAGATGATTTAGGTGACAACGATCAGCAAATAAATGCGCTTGAAAAACAAGTATTACAAAATAGAAATAGTGTTGAACAACGCATAGAAACCGATACAAAATCATACCAACTTACTATTGCACCTTTTTATAACGAGCACCAACATCTGTTAGGGACTATGGGGATTGGCCGCGATATTACCGAACAGCAACAAGCATTATTAGCTTTAAAAGCATCTGAATCTAAATTTAGAGGTGCGATTGAATTTGCGGCTAACTGCGTAGTTTTACTCTCGCTTGAGCACACCATATTACAAGTAAATAAAGCGGCTAGGAAGCTGTTTTCTGAGCAGCAAGTACTAGTTGGCGAGCCGTTAAAAGCGTTGTTTGATGACTCTCAATGGCAGCAAATAAAAACCACTTTAGCGCAATTGTTAGATGACAAAAAACGCGTATATCACTTAACCCTTGCACAAGGGCGCATAACAAGTTGGTTGCAACTGAGTGTATCCCTTGTATGGGATGAAAACCGTGACCCAGCTTATTATGTAATTCATATTCAGGATGTGAGTGCACTCACTAAGGCTAAGCTCGATGCAGAGCGAGCAACGCTTGCTAAAAGCCGCTTTATAGCCAATTTAAGTCATGAAATACGCACTCCTCTTAACGCTGTTTTAGGGCTGCTTGATATGCTTATTGAGCAAGGACTAACGCAAAATCAATTACAACAAACCGACCAAGCTAAGCATGCAGCACAAAGCTTGTTGCTAATGCTCAATCGAATGCTTGATTTTGCACGTATAGAAAGTTCGCAAACTGATTTAAAACAAGCATCTTTTAGCATGGTTGAGCTGGTGGATATTTGCGAAAGTTTAACAGCTCCATTGTGCGAAGGAAAAGGTATTGAATTTGTTATTGATATTGACCCGTTAATAGCGCCTGATTTGATATGTGACAGCATTCGTTTACAGCAAGTATTAGGTAACTTATTAACAAATGCTGTTAAGTTTACAAAAACAGGTTCTATCACTTTAAAAATGGAACTTATTGAAAGTGATAGCTTAGAGCAACAGCTTATTTGCTTTAAAGTAATTGATACCGGTATGGGTATAGATGAAGTTGATCAAAGACGTTTGTTTGATGCCTTTACGCAAGGTGATGAGTCTTCAACACGTATACATCAAGGTGTTGGATTAGGTTTAGCGATTGTTAAACATGCAGTGTCATTAATGGGGGGCGAAATTGCTTTAAAGAGTAAAAAAGGCCACGGTTGTGAATTTTACTTTAGCATTGGCTTTTTAGTTGATACCAATAAAAACAATGTTTTACCGACTAATACATTGGCTATTTTATCGCATCAAAGCAAAGAGCTTAAGCAAGTAACAAATGCTTATAGCGAGCTTGCTAAGATTAATTTAAATGAGGTATTGAAATACCCAATTAAGCTCTCTAGTGCTCAGCAAATAATAATTGATGCAGCGGACTTACCTACACTTTTAAATGTTGAAGCGATTAATGATTCGTTATCAGCTAAAAACACATCGGTGATTATTATTAATCATCAACATACCTCTAACTTACCAACAAGTTCACATTTAGCTGCATATCACGTTAAAGCATCAGCGCTAGGGCAAAGGCTCTTTAGTTTGAGCGCTCATCAAAAGGCTAATGGCAATACAATTGACGTGATACATAATACCGCTGAGGTTAATGCTGACATATCAGGTCTACTTGTATTAGCTATTGATGATAACCAACTTAATTTAGAAATTATTAGCAGTGTGCTGCGCCAAGAAAACGTATGTGTTGTTACCGCTTTGAGTGCATCAATTGGAATGGAATTATTGCAAATATTAAAACCTGACTTAATATTAATGGATGTGCAAATGCCAAAAATTGATGGTTGCCAAGCAACCACTTTAATTCGTCAACAGTTTGACGCAAAGCAACTGCCTATTTTTGCGTTAACAGCTCATTGTGAACCTGCTGATATTGAACGTTCTTTAAAATGTGGCATGAATAAGCATTTAACTAAGCCAGTTGTCGCTAAAGTACTTATTGATGCAATTGCTGATTTAAACTTGGTAAAGCCAAGCTTTTTCGAAAAATCATTCGCTTTAACGCAGTTTAGTATGGATGAAAAACTGCTCAATACGATGATTGATAAATTTGCTGATTTGTGCCAAACCCAGCTGTCACAAGTGAAAGATACAACGAATAAAGATGATTTGGTACGCTTAGTGCATAGTATAAAGGGTGTAGCAGGTAATTTAGGTTTTAAACGCTTGTCGCACTGTGCTTTATTGTGCGAAAGAACGCTTAAAACAACGAATAAGCCTACTGATATAACACTGAAAGAGCTTATTATGCAGTTAGAACAAGTCATTGTTTTTATAAAAGGGTTAGAGGCTAGGGATGTCGAAAAGAGCTAAAGTACTGGTTGTCGATGATGACCCACTAAATAGATTAGTACTTGAAAAAACACTTAAAGCAGAGCACGACGTATTTCTGGTTGAGAATGGCGAAAAAGCACTGACTTTTGTAAAAACAACGCAAGTTGATTTAATTATCCTAGATGTAATTATGCCTGGTATTGATGGCTATGAAGTATTAGTGCAGCTTAAAGAAAACCCAATAACTCAGGCTATACCTGTTATCTTTATATCAGCAAATCATAGTCATGATGATGAGGCTAAGGGCTTAGAGCTCGGCGCTATGGATTATATAACTAAGCCATTTAGTCCTTCTATAGTTCGCGTTAGGGTGCGTAATCAATTACTTATAAAACAAAAAAATGATTTGCTAGAAACGCTGGTCTCAATAGACGGTTTAACTGAAATTCCTAATAGGCGTTACCTTGATGAGAACTTATCGCGTGAGTGGCGCCGCAGTAAGCGCAGTGGTATCCCCTTAACGCTAATACTTATGGATATAGACTACTTTAAGCGTTACAACGATTGCTATGGACACCGTGCAGGTGATGAGTGTTTGAAGGATGTTGCACAAGCATTGACTGCCCAATGTAAGCGTGGTGGTGACTTTATTGCACGTTATGGTGGTGAAGAATTTGCCGCTGTATTGCCTGGGTTAGATAAGTCTGAGGCAAAAAGTTTTGCAAACAAACTGAGAAATGCAGTAAAAAGTTTATGCATAAAACATAAAGCGTCGTTAAATGCAGATCACATTACAATCAGTATCGGTATAGCTACAACTGAGAGTGGTCAAGTTTATACCGAGCAAACATTATTAGAAGAAGCCGATTTAGCTTTATATGCGGCTAAAGACACAGGTCGTGATAAAATAATCGCGCGTTAAAATTTAATATATAAAAGCGCCAATATTTGTATTAGCGCTTTTATTTGAGCTTGTTATTTATTGGTGCGCTACTATTGCGTTGCTAATATTAAAGCGCTTTGACCAATACCTACCAGTTTATCGTTTTTAAATACGAGTGGTGTACATTCATCTTTAGTTGTTTTTCCGTCTGAATGAACACTATGAGTCGCATAGAAAAGAACTTGATATACATCATTGTCTTTTTTTAATAATTCAGTGAAATTAGGTGTTTTTAATTTAGTTAAAACGGATTGGTAGCTACTATCCATTGCAAGTGCTGAAATGGCTTCACGATTATTTTCATTCTTAGTTTCCCAGCTAGATGAGTCGTTACCCGCCCAATGAGTTTCAGCTTCACCATCTGATACTGCAATAACACAGCCTGTTAAAAATGGAGCGATTAAAGCGGCCGCTAAAAGTGACTTTTTCATTTTTATTTACCTTAATAAGATTTTTAATTGGTTATTAGCTGTATTAAAGCAAAGAGTAGACCATATTTATAAGTTGTTATTAATCAGTTTGTTAAGGGGGTAAGCTGTTTTTATCTAATAAAATATTAAATGTATTAGTAAAAACAGCCATTTTTTAGCTTATTTGATTACTACAATAAAATCACTACACCAAGCGGTTGCGTGATTCGCCTTTAGTAAATGCCGCAATGTTTAAACTTACTTCATTAATTAAACGCACAATTGATTCAGTGCTTGCCCATGCTATATGTGGAGTAAGTAAAAGGTTATTGCCTGTGTAATTGGCAAGTGGGTTTGAAAGCTCAGCAGGTTCTTTAGTTAGTACGTCAACACCAGCTCCGGCAATTAGATTTTGCTCAAGCGCTGTTGCTAAGTCTGATTCGTTAATAATACCACCACGTGCTGTATTAATAATTATAGCGCTTGGCTTCATCATTTTAAGCTCATTTAATGCAATTAAACCAAGCGTTTCATCAGTCAGCGGGCAGTGAACGCTGATTATATCGGCTGTTTTAATAACGTCTTCAAAGGGTGTACGACCATCACGACATGCAGCACCTTTGCGCTCTGCAACAATAACGTTAGCACCAAATGCTTCTGCTACTTTAGCAACGCCTTTGCCTAACGTGCCGCCGCCTATAATGGCAAATGTTTTACCTTGTAAGTCGTTAAAGCTGTAATCGAGTATGCAAAACATTTCACTTTTTTGCCATGCGCCTTGCTGGCAATCCGCCTGATAGCGGTGTGTGTTACCCAGTAAGTTAGTAATTAAAGAAAACGTATGTTGAACAACGGAAGGGGTTGAGTAGCCAGCTACGTTGGTTACGGCAATACCAAATTCTTTAGCGGCTTCTAAATCAACATTATTAGTACCGGTTGCACTTACGCAAATTAATTTCAGCTGTGTTAGCTGACTAATCGTATCGCGATTCAAAACTGCTTTATTAGTGATTAATACATCAGCGCCTTGGCAATGCTCAATAACTTGCTCTGGGCTGGTAAGTTCATAAGTCGTTAATTTACCAAGTTGTTCTATACACGAAAGAGATGTTTTAGCTAACGTTGCGTTATCAAGAATAGTAATGTTCATTATGAGCCCTAAAATAAGTGGATCTGAAAGAGTTAAAATCGTAAAAAAGAGGCTTACGATCCATCAAAAATCTAAAATATGGGCTTAAGGTACTACGAATGAAAGGCCTTGTTAATGGTATTACTACCAAATGATTAGAGGGCTATGTAGTAGTGGTCTGCCCACTAGCAGATTGAGAACATGGTATTTTGCTAGATTGATCAGCTTTTTGCACTTTTAAGCAAGCCTATGGTCATAGAAGGTAATTAAACTCAGCTTTAAAGCAAGTTGCTAAAATAAAAATCGTTTTTTTGGTTATTTCGCATTTTAGATTGGCTGAGTTATAATCGGATATAGACATAAATGGTGCGCTTTAGCGTGCCGTTTTTTAACATTGTAGATGTAGTAATGAGTGAATTAGAAGATAAATACGCAGATATACGCCCATACAACGACGACGAAGTTGCGGCGTCGCTTACACGTTTAATTAACGATGATGCGTTTATTGATGTAATAGCAAAGTATAATTTACCGCGCTTTTTATCGGTAGTGCCTTTTATTGCGCGTCCAATGGTAAGAAGTCAGTTACGCAAAAAATGGGGCAAAGTAAGCACCGTTGAAGATGTGCAAAATGAAGTGGCGCAATACTTAGATAAACTAGTGAAGCGCACCACATCAAAAGTTACCTTTTCTGGGCTAGATCAGTTAGACGCTAACCAGGCCTATTTATTTATTTCAAACCACAGAGACATAGTGCTTGATCCTGCATTAGTTAATTGGGGTTTATATCAGCATAAAATGAAAACAGTGCGTATTGCTATTGGCGATAATTTATTGCAAATACCTTACATTACGGAGCTTATGCGTTTAAATAAAAGTTTCATTGTTAAGCGCTCTGCTAAAGCACCAAAAGAAATGTTAAAAGCATTAACCCAGTTATCGTCATATATCTATGACTCTTTAATCGGTGGAAATTCTATTTGGATTGCACAAAAAGAAGGGCGTGCAAAAGACGGTTTTGATCAAACAGATCCTGCCCTTTTAAAAATGTTGCAATTAAATGGACGTAAACAAAAGAAAGAATTTGGCGATTATATTAAAGAGTTAAAAATAGTGCCTGTTTCTATTTCTTATCAATATGAACCGTGTGCAATTGCTAAGGCTAAAGAGCTTTACCACAAGCAACATCATGGTGAGTACGTAAAGTCGGCTGGTGAAGATATTGCGAGCATTGTTGAAGGCTTTAGTACTGCTAAAGGGCACGTGCATTTAGCATTTGGGCAACCAATTGAATCTAAATGTGATAGTGCTGAAGAGCTCGCTAAAACAATTGATAGGCAAATTATAGGTTCGTTTTATTTGCACCCAGGTAATTACATTGCTGGTGGCTGTAAAGAGGCGGTAATAGACTCTCCAGATACAGCGACATTTGAACAGCGTATAGCCTGTGTACCAGAAGAATTAAAACCGTTAGTGCTGGCTATGTACGCTAAGCCCTTTCACCGTAAAACAGAGATAAATACCAATAGCTGTGAGTATTAATAATCCCAGCTCAACGAAACTAAGCAGCAATTAAATTGCTGCTTTTTTTTTGCTCAAAAATAAAGCTATACTAATACCTACTCTTCAACTGGGCGGTACTTATGCATGCAACAAATTGAAATATTTGATATTCCAAGCCCTTGCAAAAGTATTTGCTTAGTTAATAACAGAGGGTATTGCAAAGGGTGTTATCGTAGTCGGGATGAACGCTTTTCGTGGAATACCTTATCGAACGACCAAAAAAAGAAGGTGCTTAGTTTGTGCCAGCAGCGCTACAAGCGCTACCTTCAAAAAAAGCAGCAAAATGCAGTGCCAAGTACACAGGCACAGCAGCAAGGGTTCGACTTTTAAAAGCTTAATCCATACTTGGCTCTTAGTGAGTACACTGTGCCATTGTTAGTTAAATTAATTAATGACATTTTAAGCTTTTCTACTAAGTTTTCATTACGCTTATTTAAATAATGATAAAGCGGATAAGTATTCAACACTTCTCTTACAAAGCAACCTTGAGGTGACGGGAGTTCATTGTTTTGCATTATAAAATCAATCATTAAAGCCCCTTGTACTTTTTGCTGAGCAAGCAAATTAAGTTGGGTATTCATGCTTTTAACTTTAATAATATTTCCTGCAAACTGCGTGCTTGCTAAATAATGTTCTTGCACAGGGTAACCGTCAACAATTGCGACACTATCGAGCTGCTCTAAACTGTTAGGTAAACAGTTTTTATATAATATTAAGTCAAACTTAAATAGCTCATAATCAACTCTAATTAAGTTTTCGTAATTTTCTTCAATGCTAGCGTCTCTTCCTAACTGCCCATCAAGTACGCCATTATTTGCAGCGAGCAAAGCATTTTGGTGACTAAAATCGATTATATGTATTTTAAAACCGATATCTGCGTATGCTAACTTTAAAAGCTCTAAGGCATAATCAGCTTGGGGTGTACTTTGCGGACGATTAAAAGTGAGGTTGTATTGATGACTAAAACAAGAGGCACTAAAAAATAAATTTACCAATAATAACAAGATACTAAAATGTCTATTCATTATCAGTTCCAATTACTACAGAAATAAATAAAATAAGACGCGTATAATAACAAGGAGATTACCTCTTGCCCAGTTTCGGGGTTAATCAAATAATTTTAAAAGCGAATGAGGAAGTATTGTGAGTTTTAATTTATGCCTATTGCCACGTGAAGAAAAATACCAAATTCAGTTAGATTATGAAGCGTCTTTTTGGGCGTATCAAATTAAGCGAAATAAAAAAACGAGAGAGCAAGTTTATAACACAATTCATAGCCGCCCAATGGCGGAGCAAATAGTTTTGAAGCAAAAATTTGAGCAATATTTAGCGCTAATGCTTAGCTAAGTATTGATATAAAAATGTATATAGTTGAATTGTTGGATGAGCTAAAGATCCCACTCGTTAATAAGTTTTATAAAAAACATAATGTAAGAGGGCGGGCTAATAAACAAGATAAAGTATGGGTTACTTACTATAATAATGAAATAGTTGCAGCATGTAGGTTACAAGATAAAACAGAGTTTTTATTTTTATCTACCGTGTTTGTCGTGCTGGAACATCGCGGTAAAGGTGTGGCTAAACAACTATTATCAACACTCTTAAAGTCGCAAAATAAGACGCTTTATACCTTCGCATATAAAAACGTAGTTGATTTATATTGTGCTATTGGTTTTAACCAGGTGTTAACATATACTCTTGCTTTACAAGTACTTTTTGATACTTACAAACATCGAAATGTAGTGGCTCTAGAGTACCCATAGTAATAAAAATAATATGGAATAAGCATGAGTAAATGCGTTAATGGGATAATCTGTTACTTTATAGTTTTAATAACTATTTTAAGTTGCCAAGTAGGCGCACAAGTAAAACGTTTATCTCCCAGTGAAGGCTTATCGCAAAGCTACGTCAATACAATGCTTATCGATACTAACGGTTACCTTTGGCTTTCTACTGAGGCTGGGCTTAATCGTTATGATGGCTATCAAGTTATTCCAATAAATGGCCCAAATGGTGAGTTAGAAGAAGCAATCATAGATCGTATTTACCAAGACCCTCAAGGGCAAATTTGGATAGCCTCTTTACTTGCAGGCCTATTTAGATACGACCCCGTAACAGATTCATATCAGCAATTCCTAGAAAAACCTACCAGTGAAGAAGAAATTATTAATCAGTCTGTTTTTAGTATGGTAGCCGTTGATAAAAAAACACTTTGGATTGGACGAGGTCGTGATTTTGCAAAGCTTGATATAGCAACCGGAAAAATAACAACTATTTTTGAGCTTCCCGCTAAATATAAAAATACCCTGGTGAGAAAGCTGTTTGCTTACAACGGTTATATATTTATAGGTACAAGCCATGGCGCATACGTATTTGATATTGCCACAGAGCAAGTGAGACCCTTACAGCACTTAAAAGGTGAAGCTGAGCATATTTACCAAAATAATGTTAAGTCGTTCGCATTGGGTGAAAATAAACAACTATTAGTAGGCGCGGTACAAGGTTTATACGAAGTTGATATTAGCCACTTATCAAAAATGTTTGAACGCCCAGATTTGCCTTTTGAAAGTAAGGTAATACTCAGTGATTTAAATGTATGGAGCATAGTAAACGAACACGGAAAAATAGATTTAGCTACCGATAAAGGCTTGTTTAAATTTGATTTAAACACCGGGGAGATGATTAAAAATACTCGAATAGCCCAAAGTAAGTACACACTTGCCGATACCAGTATTATAGATATGGCCAAAGATAAGTCAGGTGGTACATGGGTCGCAACTAAAACTGATGGGGCGTTTTATCTATCAAATGATAATCATCACTTTAGTAATGTTGATGGCAGTAAGCTCGGTGGGGAAGGGTTATCGCATCACTCTGTTTGGGGGATTACAGAGTATAAAGATAAACTATGGCTAGCAACGCACAACGGGTTAACTGAGGTTGATTTAAAAGCAAATACAGGCACTCCTTATCTAAAAAATTATAAAGTAGATTTACTCACTACAGAATTTACTATCTACGAAATAATGCCTTACAAAGATAAACTATGGCTTTATAGTAATCGCGGGTTATTTATTTTTGATCCCGTTACACATCAAGTCAGTGAGCCTAAGGCAAAAAATCCAGCTAACCAAGATCAAATAACAGGCTGGGTACATGGCGTGACTTTAATGCCTAATGGTGACTTGTATTATGTTCACTCTGATCATGGTGTTTTTGTTTACAATGTAGATACACAAATAGTGTCTCGATTAGGTGGAGAAATGGCACAGTTTGAGCCCTTTCTAGCGCACGGGTTTTTACCGGCATTAAGCGATAAGCCAGACTCGCCACTATTTTTTAATGCTGGAATTTTATATCAAGTAAACCCAAGTGATTTAGCACTTAAAATGATTTACAAAGTGCCAAAGCAGCACGAAAACGTAGCCATTAGCGTGCTTTCTTATTTAATCGATAATAACAATATATTGTGGATATCACTTTCTAATTTTGGCTTGATAGGTCTTGACGCATCTACCTATCAATTAGTTCATACAATTGATCTAGAGAAAAACAAATTAGGCACACTGCTCTACGATATGGTGCTAGATGATGATGGCATGATCTGGATGAGTAGCCATAAAGGCATTTGGCGATTAAATCCAGAAACACTTCATTTTCAGCAATTTTCTACATCAGAAGGATTACTTTCAGCTGAGTTTAATAGTAACGCTATGGCACAGCTTAAAGATGGCCATATCGCGTATGGCAGCTTAAAGGGATTCACTTATTTTCATCCAATGGAAAACCAAAACTATCAGTCGCTTATTGATGATGTAAATATTACGCGGGTTGATTTAATGTCACGAGATTTATCGCTTGATTTAAAACAACCACTTAATGAAGTTGTACTAAATCATGATGATATAGGTCTTGAAGTTGCCTTTTCGGCAATGGCATTTAGTAATCAAGAACGTATTATTTATGAATACCAACTCGATAACGGGCAAAAAAGTTATACCCGAAACAACAACCGTGTACTGTTTCCAAAATTGAATCCAGGTAATTACCAGTTAAAAGTCTGGGCTAAAGACCCTTTTACCGGTGAATATACGTCGCCAGCAACGTTAAAAATAAAAGTAAAGTATCCGCTTTGGCGTGCACCTTATTTTATGGTGCTCTACGCTATGCTGTTTATTGGTTTTGTTGCTATGTGGGTTATGCGCCGCAATAAAATCCAGCGTATTTTATTGGCAGCAAATAAAGAAAGTAAAGAAAGCGAAGCGCGTTTAAAGCTAGCTCTTGAAGGCAGTGAATCGGGTGTTTGGGATTGGGAATCGAGTAATCCAAGTATTTACCAACCTCGTCTGGCGAGTGAGTTAGGGTACGAAAATGAAACCGTAAGCCTTGATGAGTACTTATCTAAAATTCACCCGCAAGATAAACAGTTATTTCGCTTAGAGTGGCTTGAGGTTTTATCTACTGATAAAGGTTACTTTAATTGTACATATCGTTTACGCCACGCTAAAGGTTATTGGCGCTGGTATAAGGATTTTGGCAAGGTAGTTGAATGGGATGATAAAACACCACAAAAAGTAGCCGGTACATATACCAATATGACCCGTGAAATGGTGTTTGAAGAACACGCTTTACTATTTACTGCAGCGTTTGAGCAAACACGTGACTGGGTGTTCATACTCGATAAAAATTTAAATGTCCGCGCGTCAAATAAATCACTACAGACTGCGTTTAATTTTTCGGCTGAGTCATTATCTAGTCGCTCTTTAAATTTAGGTATTTCGCGCAGTAGCTTATTTGACTATTTACGTATCATGAAAAAACTATCGGTAGAAGAGCACTTCTCTTGTGAAGATATAGTCATACTTGCTAATGGAGAGTCGCGCCATGTATTAGTAAAGATAAGTGCCGTGGCTGATAACAATCAGTGCTTAAATAGTTATGTGATTATTTTAACTGATATTAGCGCTCAAAAAGCAGCCGAAAATGAGCTTCACTTACTTGCTAATTACGATGTATTGACGGGTTTGCCTAATCGCACATTATTTAATGACCGTGTTGAGCATGCATTAGAGCAAGCCAAACACCATCAATGTAAAGTAGCGCTACTGCATATAAATATTAAGCGCTTTAAATACTTTAACGATTCGTTGGGGCATGAAGCGGCTGATGAATTAATTATTAAGGTAGCTAAACGGTTAAAACTTACTTTGCGTCCATCAGATAGTGTTGCGCGTTTTGGTGGGGATGAGTTTGTTGTACTCGTTGAAGATATTCATCAAGTTGAAGAGGTATTATTAATATGCGCAAAGCTCATGGATTGTGTAAATCAAAATATAAGCATTAACGAGCAAGTTGTTAATATAAATTTAAGTATTGGTGTCGCTATTTCGCCCGATGATGCACTACAAGGTGACAGCCTATTAAAAGCCGCTAATATTGCGCTGTATCACGCCAAAGATTCACTTGAAGGGAGTTATCAATTTTATAAACAAGAAATGAATCAGCATGTGCAAAAGGCTCTGCATTTAGAGTCACAGTTAACTAAAGCGTATCAAGAGCATGAGTTTTGTAATTATTATCAGCCTATTATAAATGCGCAAACTTATAAAACAGAAGGGTTTGAGGTGTTGCTGCGTTGGCCCGAAAACAAATTAGTAGAAACTCAAGAGTTCTCTTTAGCGGCAGAGGGTATTGGTTTAATTACAAAAATAATGTTGCAGACTCTTGCACGCGCATTAGGTGAGTTGAAAAATTGGCGCAAAGCTTCGCCTGAATTATATTTATCTATAAATTTATCTGCACTTGATTTTGAGTTTGAAGAACTCGTTCCTGAGATCAAGCGAGCGTTAAATTCAGCAGATATACCTTCGGAGGCTATTGTGTTTGAAATTACAGAATCAATATTAATTCGTGATTCAAAACACGCTTTAAAAAGTATGAAAATGCTTAAAAAGCTTGGATGTAGATTATACATGGATGACTTTGGTACAGGTTATGCCTCGCTCACCTACTTAAAGCGCTTCCCGATTGATGTAATAAAAATAGACCGTAGCTTTGTGCAAGATATTGGCGTGGATTCTGACGATGAAGCCATTATTCGATCCACACTTGCGTTGGCGCATAGTTTAGGAAAAGAATGTGTTGCTGAAGGCGTTGAAAACTTGTATCAACTTACCTTTTTGAAGGCGCTTGGTTGCATGCATTTTCAGGGGTATTTATTTAGCCGTCCAGTTTCTAGGGAAGAAGTACTGCCGCTGATTACACGTAACTGGGATGACATATTCAAAAAAAGTTAAACATGTGCTGCCCCTGGGGTTTCTAGGGGCGCTTTCCACAGTTACGACAAA
The DNA here is from genome assembly GCF_000239855.1 of Pseudoalteromonas sp. BSi20652. Lineage (GTDB taxonomy): Bacteria > Pseudomonadota > Gammaproteobacteria > Enterobacterales > Alteromonadaceae > Pseudoalteromonas. Next base: position 66,480 of record NZ_BADT01000170.1, read on the forward strand.
ATAATTTGCTATTGTGCTCATTTAACTGAGTTTTTATTGCCTTGTTAGCCTCTAGTTTATTTAGGCCTAATTTACAGCGTAACTCTTCCAAATGGCTGCGTTGCGCTTTATTAAGTGAACCGTCGTTAAGTGTGTCACCATGAATTTGTTCATGTACAGCGTCCTCAAAAAGTTGACGACGTTTTCTTACTTGCTCTGAAAAGCTTGATGCTAATAAACCTGTTGGTATTGCTATCATGCCCATACTGAGTAGCGTTATAACTCCCCCAAAAAATTTACCAAGTGGTGTTATTGGCACTACATCACCATAGCCTACCGTAGTGAGTGTTGCCATTGCCCACCACATAGCGGCAGGAATAGACCCGAACTTATCTGGTTGTACGTCGTGCTCAATTAAATAAATGCCGCAAGAAGCTAAAATAAGAACAACTGCCATAATAAAAAAAGCAGCAAAGAGCGAGCTACCTTCACTTACAAAAGCACGCGAAAGTAACTGCATAGCACGTGAATAACGAGTAAGTTTAAAGACTCTTAAGAGCCTAAGTACGCGTAAAAAACGCAAATCTAGTGGCACTATAAACATTAACAAACTTGGTAATATGGCAATTAAATCAATGACTGCTAGTGGGGAAAAAAGATATTTGAGTCGGCGCTTTGTATTTGAACCTTCAATAGCCACATACTTTGCTTTATCAACGCACGACCAAACTCTTACTAAATATTCAATTCCAAAAACAGCCACTGAGACTATCTCTAAAATTAAAAAAGCATCGAAGTATTGCTGAGCTACGCTTGGAATCGATTCAATAATAATAGCAACTACATTAATCATAATTAAAGTGATCAATGCTATATCGAGTAAATGACCAGCATGATGATAATTTCCAGTGCCTTCAAACAGGCAAGCTACTTTTTGTCTTGGGGTAAGTGTGTTTTTCATTATTTAAGTGAAAGTACCATGTTAATACTACCTTCTTCAAAATCGCGACTGATTTTAAAGCCGAGTTTACGTGCAAGCTCAATCATGCCGGTATTTTCTGGCAATGTAATGCCTTCAATTGATTCGACGCCTTGTCGTTTACAGTGATTAATTGCGGCACTCATGAGTATTCGACCTAAGCCTAAACCTTGACAGTCTGAGCGAACGACAATGGCAAATTCAGCATGTAAGTTATCGGGATCCATAATGACCCGAGAAACACCGAGTGTGCGCGTTTTACCTTCAAATCGTTGGCAAACGATAAACGCCATTTCTCGGTCGTAATCAATTTGCGTCATTTTTGCGAGTTGGTCGTGGTTAAACTGGGGTAGCTCACCAAAAAAGCGTTTATATCTGTCTTCTTTATTAAGTGACTCGTCAAATGCTTTATGAGCTTGTTCATCTTCTGGCTTTATTGGTCTGAGCGTAGCCTGGGTGTTATTTTTAAGTGTTACCACTTCAACAAGTTCAATAGGGTAGGGACGAATAGATAAGCGCTTACGATTGCTCTTAGCTTGATAGCGGTTAAGTGTCATGGTGGCATCGAGCACTAAAAACTGCCCATTGCTGGCAAGTATAGGATTGAGCTCCATTGAGCTGATATCGGGTTGATCAATTACTAACTGAGAAATACGCGTTAGCAGTGCACATAAACGATATTTATCAACCTTTTCGGGGAGTATACGCTCCTTTAATACGCCTTTGTCGTGCGCTGCGGCAATTAAATATTTTGCTAAGTTCATATTCAGTGGCGGTAAGGCAACTGCAGCCTGCGCATACTCAAGCCCTGTTCCTGCTTCACCTAATAATATAACTGGGCCAAAATTAGGCTCTGTTTTAATCGCAATTCGCAGCTCGTTTGCCCCTGCTCGTGGCGCCATTTTTTGTAATGAAAACCCTTCAATAACAGCATCCGGATACGTGTTTTTAATACGTATGAGCATTGCAAAAGCAGTTTGTTCTACTTCGTTGGCATCATTTAAATTGAGCACAACACCACCTACCTCAGATTTAGAGGCAATACTTGGGCTAATCAATTTTAAGGCGACAGGAAAACCAAGCTCTATGGCTTGCTCCTTAGCTTCTGTTGGGGTGTAAGCAACCTCGGTTTTTATGCATTTAATACCATAATGGTTTAATATTTGGCTTGCTTGATGAGTCGGTAAATAGCTGTGTTGATCATCTAAAAACTCATTAATAAGGGCTTTAGCTGCTTCTTTATTTATTTTAGCGTCATCAGTATTTGACTCAGGTGTTTGCGTTAAATGTTTTTGGTTACGACGATAAGTGACTAAATGCATAAATGCACCAACAGCACCTTCTGGCGTGCGATAAGTGGGTATCGCGTTATTGGAACATACTTTTCTTGCAGCGTATGATGCATCTTCACCCATAAAGTTAGTGATTACATAGGGGCGCGCCATTTTAGGAAGCGTTTTGAGTGTTTGAACAATAATATCGCCATAATCTTCACTTGGTGCAAGTGCAGAAGGGGTATGAATTATGAGTAAATTTTTAACTTCTTTTGCGTGCAGTAAAATTTCTAATGCTTGCTTATAACGTGCCGGTGCTGAGTCGCCAAAAATATCCACAGGGTTTGAAGTGGTTTCTGATTGTGGAATCACTTTATTAAGTGCATCGCGAGTTTCAATACTCAATTCGGCTAATTTACCTGAACTTTGAATAAGCTCATCAACGGCCATAACACCCGGCCCGCCACCATTAGTTAAAATTGTTAATTGCTCTACTTTTAATAATTTTGGATGCATGGCGAGTGTTTGTGTCGCTGCAAATAGCTCTCGTAAATCATTTACACGTAGCATACCCGCTCGTTGAAATAACGCATCGTAAACCGCATCAGAGCTTTGCTTTCCGCCGGTGTGAATTTCGGCTGCAAGTGCACCTGCAGTTGTTTTACCTGTTTTAATCGCTATTACAGGTTTGCTAAAAGCTGCAGCTCTTGCTGCTGATATAAAGCCCCGAATATCTTCAATGTTATCAATGTAGAGTAAAATCGCTTTGGTTTTAGCATCACGACCCAAAAAGTCGAGTAGTTCATTAAAGTTTATATCAAGGCAATCACCTACCGATACAAAATATGAAAAGCCAATTTCTTTGTTTTTAGCCCAATCTAAAATAGTTGAGCATACTGCTGCAGATTGCGATACAAATGCAATTTTACCTGGGCTTGCCACGGTATGTGAAAAGCTCGCATTTAAACCAATATGGGGAATTAACAAACCTAAACAGTTAGGACCAAGTAGAGTTACCTGATGAGCGTGTGCACAGCTTTTTAATGTTTTCTTTTGATCGGATGAAAGCCCATCAGCAATAACAATTGCACTTTTACAACCTAGTTCACCAAGCTGCTCAATAATATCAATTAAGGTGTTTTTGTTAGTACAAATAACAGCAAGGTCGGGTACTTTTGGTAAGTCAGCAATAGAGGGGTAAGCAAGTACGCCATGTACTGCGCTATGGCTTGGAGTAACGGGCATTATTGGCCCTTTAAAGCCGCCTTGAAGTAGGTTGCGCATAACCACAAAACCAGCACGAGTAGATACGTTAGAGGCACCAATAACGGCCACTGAGCTTGGGTTAAAAAACTGGGTAATGCGCTTAAGGCTCATGGTTTTTCCTAGGCTGATTAAATTTTGCGTTATTTATAGTCTCAATGTACCCTGTTTACTGTGTTATTTCGAGCGTCTCGATGCTTATTATTGATATCAATCAAGGAGATTACTGTGAATAAAACCCCCGGTTTTTACATTGTTATAGCGGCTATTTGTTTAAGTATAGGCTTAATTAGCTTAGGGTTTATTTTAAAAAGTACCGCTCTCAGTGTAAAAGGGATGGAACGTACTGTGCAGGTTAAGGGATTGGCCGAGCGAGAAGTAATAGCCGATACGGTAATTTGGCCTCTGCAATTTAGTGATGCCGACAATAACCTTGAAAAATTAGTCAGCCGAGTTGAGAAAAAAAATGATGCGGTAACTGCTTTTTTAAAACTCCATGGTTTTGATGACGATGAAATAACAATAGGCAGCCAGTCAGTTATTGATAAGCAAGCACGTGAATACAGTAATGAAAATCAGCAATTTAGATACATAGTGCGCTCAAATATTATTGTTTATTCTGATGCGCCAGATAAAGTGCAAAACGCGCTGAGTAAAGTAAGCCAGCTTGCTAAACAAGATATCGCAATAGTGCAGGACAGCTACGAAACAAAAGTTGAATACATTTTTACAGGCCTCAATGATGTAAAGCCTGCGATGGTGCAAGAAGCAACTGAAAAGGCGCGTGAAGTTGCTAATAAATTTGCTAAAGACTCTAATTCAAAATTAGGCAAAATAAAAACAGCTCGCCAAGGGCAATTTAGTATCAGTAATCGAGATTCAAACACACCGCAAATAAAAAACATAAGAGTGGTGACTAGTGTTGAATATTATTTAAATGACTAGGGCCTGTTGACCTTTCAGGATTAAAATTTGTTCAATCTAGGGGCGATTTAATCGCGGCGTGAGGTTTGTAACCTAGCGGGCTAAGTAAAAACCGAGCAACAAAGAGTAAATTGCCCCTAGGCAGAACCCTTCGGGCAGCGTATGTTTGGCATTTGTGCTACGTTATCGCCTATTTATGGGGAATAACCACACTACATAGGCTCTGCCTTGCCTAAATACCAAACATACTGCTGCAAATTTAACCTCGAAAGATAAACAGGCCCTAGGAAATAATATGTCAGAGTCTAAATATGGTCAGTTTGTACTGGCGCCCCGTTCGTATTTTTTTACTGCTATAGCGAGCGTAGTGTTTGCGTTTATAGGCTTTAGTTATAATGCATGGCGAATGGAGGCAAGTGAGGAGAATAACAATACACGTATTGCTAGCTTTCAAATATTACAAGAACTAGCTGAGCTTGAGCTTATTGTATTTGCGGCACATTACGATAATAACAAAATAGAGGGTAGCCCCAGAAAAGGCTGGGTTAAAGTTAACTTAATTCACGATTTAAGCTACTTAGCTGTTGATAAAGTACATTTAAAAACAAAGGACTTACAAAAGGTCTGGCAAAAAAATTGGCCAAATATGGTTGATCACGAAAGTGCTGCGCAATCTATTACACATGCCATTGATGGTGTGCGTACAGAAGTTGTAAGTGAATTAAAGCGCCTTGATTAAGTGAGCAACTTGCGCCGTTGAGCGTTGCAAGTAAGCGGCGCTCAGTAAAATTGTGGTCTCATTAACTTTTTGCCCTTTTAGTACGCTGGCAAGCTGCTGTTTTGCGTTAGGGTTTTGTTTTTGCTCTATTTCCATTAATGCTAACAAAGCTGAAAATTCATGCTTTACCGGTGTGCTCGATTTATTTGCATAGGCAATGTAGCAGGCAACTGGTGTTAACCCTTCTGAGTTGAGCTGCGCGAGTGCTTTAACTAAGTCATCATTTGATTCAAACAGCATTAAAGAGCGTACATAGTTAAATGGCAGCTTGGTAGCACCGGCATGCTTAAACACATTGTGCAGTACGTTATTTCCTTGAGTATCTTGTACTAAAAAGCCTTTATTTACTTTCAGCGCTGGGGTAAAAAAGCTCAATGCGTCAATATTAGTGAGTTGATTAATAAATGGAGATGGTGCTGTGTTAGTACTTAATATACGCGTTGCTATGTTTTGCATAAAGTCATACTTAACACTCAACCGTTGGGCGCTGTCATATAAATGGTTAAGCTGCAAAGTTTGCTGAGCAGGGCTTAATTGCTTAAAGTCGTTATCGAGCTCATTTAACTGCTGCTTTGAAATACGCACATTAAGTAGTTGTATGCTTAAATCCATTATTATTTCCAAAAATCTTTTTTGATACTATAAAACAAAAAAGGTCGCAAATGCGACCTTTCATATTTAAAGCAATTGTTTAAATTAGTTTTAAGCTTTTTTGCTTGCGACCCATTCATTAACAAAGTTTTCTAGTACATTAAGTGGTACAGGACCATTTTTAAGTACTACGTCGTGGAACTGGCGAATATCAAACTTATCACCCAGTTGCTTTTTAGCTTCTTCACGAAGTTCTAAAATCTTAAGCATACCCACTTTATAAGCCGTTGCTTGTGAAGGCATTACAATGTGACGCTCAACCATTTTAACACCGTCAGAGGTTGCATTAGGCGTGTTATTTACGTAGTAATCAATACCTTCTTGGCGAGTCCACTTCATCGCGTGAATACCCGTATCAACCACTAGACGACATGCGCGCCATAGCTCCATTGAAAGGCGACCAAAATCTGAGTAAGGGTCTGAGTACATGCCCATTTCTTTAGGAATGAATTCTGAGTATAAACCCCAGCCTTCAATATACGCTGTGTAGCCACCAAATTTACGGAACTTAGGAACGCCTTCTAGTTCTTGCGAAATAGCGATTTGCATGTGGTGTCCAGGAATACCTTCATGGTATGCCAGTGCTTCCATTTGATACGTTGGCATTGCTTCCATATCGTAAAGGTTAGCGTAGTAAATGCCCGGACGTGAACCATCAGGAGCTGGCTGTTGGTAAAATGCTTTACCTGCCGCTTTTTCACGAAATGCTTCAACAGCTTTTACTTTTAAATCTGCTTTTGGCTTAACAATGAATAGCTCATCTAAACGCGTTTTCATTGTATCAATAAGCCCTGTTGCTTCATCTAGGTAGCGCTGCTTACCTTGTGCATCATTAGGGTAGTAAAATTGTTTGTCAGTTTTCATAAACTGCATAAACGCTTTTAAGTCGCCTTTAAAGCCTACTTTGTCTTTAATTTCACGCATTTCATCATGAATACGTGTCACTTCAGATAGACCAATTGCATGTATTTCTTTAGCTGTTAAATCTGTTGTAGTTGTACGTTTAAGTGCATTGTTATAAAACGCTTCGCCATCAGGTAGTTTCCATGCACCATCACGATCATCAGCGCGTTTTTCAAGCTGTGCTAGGTAATTAATTAGCTTAGAGTAAGATGGTTTAACAGCCGATTTTAATGCATCTGATGCATCGCTGATTAACGAATCTTTTTCGTCTTGGCTAATTTCAAGCGCGGTCACTTTACGTTTAAAGTCGACAAGCAATGTAGAGTCATCGCCTTTTTCAAATGGTGCACCGTGAATAATGTTTTTACTTGAATCAATAACATGTGGGAACACAAATTTAGGAGCAATAATCCCTTTTTCTGCACGCATGTCTAAATCAGTAATAAGCTGGTCAATAACCGTCGTAACACCATTTAAACGTGAAATGTAGTCTTTAGCTTCTTTTACATTATTGATTGAGTGCTGATTAATTAAAAACGCCGGGATCATCGAATGCGTACCAAACATTTGGTTTACAGGATAGTTATGGTAGCGCCATTTAAAGTCAGCAATTGAGCTTTCAAGATCTTGTTTTTTTAAGTCGTAACTAACTTTTGTTGCGTCATCTAATAAATCACGATTAATTGTTGTTAGTGCAACTAGGTCAGCTTTTGTTTGCGCTAAATCTTTAAGCTTTCTTTCTTCGCTGCCATCGTCCCACTTATCGTAATCTTGCTTAATACCCATGTATGTTTGATATACAGGACTGCTCATTACATCGCGGTTAAATGTATCTTCAAAAAATGCATTGGCTTTGTCTATTTCACTTTGTTGTGATTGAACTGCTTGTGCAATCGGAGCTGAAGTCGCTTGTTGTGTTGCTTGCTGACAACCAGCAAGTAGTGCAACGCTTACTGCGGCCGCAATAAAAGTAAGTTTACGCATTGTTTTCCCTTTTGTTGTTAGAAACCCATTAGGGTGTTTTATATTTATTTTTTGTCTAGCGTTGGGCGCTACACAAATAATTCTAGCAGGTCGTTTAAAAAGCGATGACCTTTTAAGGTTACCTGCCAATGACTGTCTGTTTGAGTCAATAAACCTTTATTAATTGCTTGGTTTAATGCGCTTTGCTGACTTTGCAGTGGCAGTGTTGTTCGTTTATTAAAATCACTAATTGGGCAAGGCTCAACAAGGCGAAAGCGATTCATAAAAAATTCAAACGCTAAATCGTCTTGCTCTACATGCCAGCTTTTGTACATATACGGTTTGATTAAATCCATATAGCCGCGTGGGTGTTTAACCTTTTCGGTACGCGTTATAAGCCCTGTATTTACATCAGTAACCTTACCATGCGCGCCGCAGCCAATACCGAGATAATCGCCAAAACGCCAATAATTCAAGTTATGTTGGCATTGATAGCCTGGTTTTGCATAACCCGATATTTCGTATTGCACGTAACCTGCTTGAGCTAGTAACTCAACCCCTTGTTCTTGAATGTCCCACAGTGTTTCGTCTTGTGGCAAGGTAGGAGGTTTTGAAGCAAACTGAGTATTGGGTTCAATAGTTAGTTGATACCAAGATATATGCGGTGGATCGAGCGCTATTATTTGTTTTAAATCACTCAGTGCATCGTCAAGTGTTTGCCCAGGTAAGCCATGCATTAAATCAAGGTTAAAGCTATTTAAACCGGCTTCCTTAGCTTGTTGCGCGGCATAGTTTGCCTCGTCGCTGCCATGAATCCGACCAAGTGCTTTTAACTTGTCGTTTTGCATGCTTTGCACACCGATAGAAATACGGTTAATGCCTGCTTTTACGTAATCTTTAAAGCGACCTGTTTCTACTGTACCAGGGTTGGCTTCAAGGGTAATTTCACAATTGTCTTCAAGCCCAATTAGGTTGTCGACTTCATTTAATAATCGGGTATAAGCTGCACCAGTTAATAAGCTTGGCGTCCCGCCACCAATAAAAATACTGTGAATTTTACGCCCTTGTACTAAGTGCAAATCCGCTTTTAAGTCATCAATTAAGTGTTGAACATATTCAGCTTCAGGTATTTCACCTTTTTGTCCGTGGCTATTAAAGTCGCAGTACGGGCATTTTTGCACGCACCAAGGCACGTGCACATATAAGCTCAGTGGTGGAAGGTTCACAGGCCGCCTTTTTGCTGTAGTTCTAGCAATAATTTTTGTAGCGCTTGTCCGCGATGACTCACTGCATTTTTTTGCTCTTTTGTAAGCTCAGCACTCGTACAATTTTTCTCTGCTACAAAAAACACCGGATCGTAACCAAATCCACCGTTGCCATTTTGAGTGAGCGTAATTTCGCCCTCCCAACTTGCACTACAAATAAGCGGAGTAGGGTCGTCTGCGTGGCGCATTAATACCAGTACACACCAAAAACGTGCACTGCGGATAGGGTTATTACCTAAATCAACAAGTAACTTATCAATGTTATCTTGATCGCTGGCACCTTGGCCTGCAAAGCGAGCAGAATACACACCGGGTGCACCATTTAAGCCATCAACTTCCAAACCTGAGTCATCGGCAATAGCTGCGATGCCGGTAATCTTAGCGGCATGGCGCGCTTTAATGATGGCATTTTCAACAAAGGTAGTGCCGGTTTCGGCAACTTCACTTACATTAAAATCGCTCTGTGGAACTACATTAATATTTAGAGAGCTTAGCATGTTAGCGAGCTCTTTTACTTTGCCAGGGTTACCTGTAGCAAGTACTAAAGTTTTGGTCATGTTATTAATCTACGTAAAATTTTTGCTGAAACTGTAATTTTTGAAATTGATTACTTTGTTGTATTTCAATCTCAAAGCGTAAAATCTCTTCGTTGGTGTAATCAACTTGGGCAAGGTAATAAATTGAATCACCTTCTTTTACTTCTTTAAAAGTAAGCGTTTGTTTATTGCCAAGTAGGTTTTTTGCTGTGCCTGTAAGCTTTGCCGTTTGTGCTGTTTTATCGGCATCATTTTTTAATATAGAAATATTTACAATGCCTTTGTAGCCACTGCGCTCAAGGTTGTACGCTTTTGCTATTTTTGGCTGAATAAAAGTAGAAGGAAAGGCGATGTAATGGACTTGCCAAGGGCCAAGCTCTTTGTATTGTGCGCCTTGCATTTCTTCGCTTTGCGCGTTAAATGCAAATGCTAAACAAGCAATAAAACAAAACTTAATTAAACGGTTCATGATGTATTCCTCAAAACATATAAAAAAGAGGCCTTTGGGCCTCTAATTAAAAAATCCATATTAGACTAAAAAATCCATAAGCAGCATTTGCAAAAACTGAATACCAATAATAAGCACTAAAACTGATAAATCTAAGCCACCCATTGATGGCAATATTTTACGAATTGGTTTTAGCATTGGTTCAGTAAGCTGGTGGAAAACCGCTTCTATAGGGTTATAGCCTTGGCTAACCCAACTTAAAATAGCGCGAATAATAAGTACCCAAAATACTAAATTAAGGCCTTCTTTTAGTACCGTTATAAGTGCTTGAATAAGCACAGGCTGTATTGCCCACGCATTATATATAACAAGCATTAAAGTACTAATTTTGGCTACAGCCACTATAAATGCCAGCAACAGAGATGCTAGATCAAGTCCGCCAAACCCCGGAATGATTTTACGCAGTGGTTTTACCGCAAACGAAGTGGCTTTAACCACAAACTGGCTCATTGGATTATAAAAGTCGGCTTTTGCCCACTGCAGCCAAAAGCGCAGTAATACCACCATTAAAAACAAATCAAACAGGGTACTGATTAAAAATTGCATGGCATTCATAGTGTAACCTTCAATAAAAAAGTGGTTTTAAAGTTCTTTTTCCATTTGCTCTGCACGCGCAATACACGCATCCATTGCATCGCCAACGGTTTTAGTTAAGCCTTGATCTTTTAAGTGCTCAACAGCTGCGTGAGTCGTACCGCCTTTAGATGTTACGTTTGAACGTAGTTGCGAAATAGTAATATCAGGCTGGCTAAGTGCCATTTCAGCAGCGCCAAGAGCTGTTTGTTGTACTAAACGACGAGCGTCTTCATCATTAAAGCCCAGCGCTTTAGCTTTTTCTTCTATGGCTTCCATAAATAAGAAAAAGTAAGCAGGTGATGAGCCAGTTACGGCAATAATATCGTTAATTTGTGATTCTTTTTCGACCCATACAACGATGCCCGTGCATTCAAAAACTTGTTGTACAAACTCGTGTTCGCTTTGTGTTTCGCCCGCGCCATATAAACCTGATACACCACGGCCTAATAAAGACGGTGTATTTGGCATACAACGTACCATTTTAACGTCTTGACCTAGCATTTCACGTAAACGTTTTACAGTTAAGCCAGCAGCAACAGAAATAAACAGTTTATCGCTAAAATCTACGCCCGACTCTTGAAACGATTTACATAAATCGCCCATCATTTGTGGTTTAACAGACAAAACAATTACATCAGCATCGCGCAGGGCTTCGTTATTGTCACTGGTGGTTTGCACCTTGAAATCAAAGGCTACCTTTTCAAGCTTTTCTTGGTTGCGGTTAGTCGCAATAATGTTACTTGCGTTAAAACCGTTTTTTACCATGCCACCAATAATGGCGTAGCTCATATTACCTGTGCCTATAAATGCGATTTTTTTATCTGACATAAATCTGTTATCACCTTTTAAGTTCGTGTTCCAAAAATGTCTGTGCCGATCCTTACCATGGTTGAGCCTGCACTAATAGCAGCTTCAACATCGTTACTCATACCCATCGACAAAGTATCTACTTGAGGATATTGGGTCTTTAGTTTATCAAAGCAAGTTTGTAATTGCTCAAAAGATTGAATTTGCGTATCCAGATCGTCGCTTTTAGCGGGAATTGCCATTAAACCTCGAAGTGTTAAGTGCTCACATTGGTTAATAAAATCGGCAAGTTCATCTATTTCATCGCGGAGGCAACCCGACTTTGCTTCCTCATTACTTATATTTACTTGAATAAGTATATTAAGAGGCTGTTTATCGTCTGGGCGCTGGGAATTTAATCGTTTTGCTATTTTTATACGATCAACACTTTGCACCCAATCAAAATTGGCAGCCACTAAAGCGCTTTTATTAGATTGAATAGGCCCAATGAAATGCCAAATGATGTCGCTATATGACTGCAGTTGAGCTATTTTATCTACAGCCTCTTGAACATAAGATTCACCAAATTCGCGCTGACCATGCTCATAAGCTGCAATAACATCGTCGCTTGGTTTAGTTTTAGACACTGCCAGTAGAGTGACATCGTTAGTGTTTCGTTGTGCATTTTTTGCCGCGTTTGCAATTCTAGCGTAGGCGGATGTGAGTCGTTCTGCTATTGTAACCATATATTTATCAGTTAGTTGTGGAGTCATAAATGGATATTACCGAATTATTAGCGTTTAGTGTGCAACACAAAGCATCCGATTTACATTTATCATCGGGTGTTTCACCTATGATACGCGTAGACGGTGATGTTCGCCGCATTAATATACCAGCCCTTACGGACAAAGACGTAAACAGTCTGGTTTACGATATTATGAACGATAATCAACGCAAGGACTACGAACAAAACCTCGAGGTGGATTTTTCGTTTGAAGTACCTAATTTAGCACGTTTTCGTGTGAATGCGTTTAACTCTAATCGCGGACCTGCTGCGGTATTTCGTACCATACCAAGTGAAGTGTTAACGCTTGATGATTTAGGTGCGCCAGATATTTTTAAAACAATCTCTGATACACCGCGTGGACTCGTGTTAGTGACAGGGCCAACAGGCTCTGGTAAATCAACAACACTTGCCGCTATGGTTGATTACATAAATCAAAATAAACATCACCATATTCTAACAATCGAAGATCCAATCGAGTTTGTTCACGATAATAAATTAAGTCTTATTAACCAACGTGAAGTTCATCGTGATACACACAGCTTTTCAAACGCGCTACGCAGTGCATTGCGTGAAGATCCTGATGTAATACTGGTAGGTGAACTACGTGATTTAGAAACCATTCGTCTTGCAATGACCGCAGCCGAAACAGGCCATCTAGTATTTGGCACGCTACATACCACTTCGGCACCAAAAACGATTGACCGTATTATCGATGTATTCCCAGGTGAAGAAAAAGCCATGGTACGTTCAATGTTATCTGAATCATTACGTGCTGTTATTTCGCAAACATTACTTAAAAAAATTGGTGGTGGGCGAGTTGCAGCACACGAAATTATGATTGCAGTGCCTGCTATTCGTAATTTGATCCGTGAAGATAAAATTGCACAAATGTATTCATCTATTCAAACAGGTGCCTCGGTAGGTATGCAAACAATGGATCAGTGTTTAAATAATTTGGTAAATCGTGGCGTTATTACTAATGCTGCAGCCAAGGAAAAAGCACAAGACAAAACACAATTTGGCGGGTAAGTAATTATTATGGCTTTATCTTTAAACGACTTTTTATTGATTATGATTGAGAAAAAGGGTTCTGACTTATTTGTATCGAGCCAACTACCAGTAAGCGCTAAAATAAACGGTGAGCTTATTGCGCTTAGTGATGAAAAGTTAACAGACAAGCAATCGCTTGAAATGGTTGAATCTGCAATGAGCGAAAAGCAAAAAGCAGAATTCCATAAAACAAAAGAATGTAACTTTGCGATTGCAACAGACGAAGGGCGCTTTCGTATTTCTGCTTTTTGGCAACGCGATAGAGCGGGAATGGTTATTCGCCGCATTGTGACGCAAATACCTGATGTAACTGAATTAGGCCTGCCTTCTACGCTTACCGATGTAATTATGTCTAAACGTGGTTTAGTATTGTTTGTGGGTGGTACAGGTACGGGTAAATCGACCTCACTTGCTGCACTTATCGGTTATAGAAACCGTAACCAGCGCGGTCATATACTGACTATTGAGGATCCGATTGAGTTTGTACACGAGCACCGCAAAAGTATTATTACACAACGCGAAGTAGGGCTTGATACTGAAAGCTTTGAATCAGCCCTAAAAAGTTCATTACGCCAAGCTCCTGATGTAATTTTGATTGGTGAAATTCGATCACAAGAAACCATGGAATATGCATTAAGTTTTGCTGAAACAGGTCATTTATGCGTAGCTACCCTGCATGCAAATAATGCGAACCAAGCAATAGACCGTATAATGCACCTGGTGCCAAAAGAAAAGCATGACAAACTTAAGTACGATTTAGCGCTTAATTTACGTGCAATCGTGGCACAACAACTTGTACCAACTGCAGATGGTGAAAGTCGTGTGGCAGCGATTGAAATACTACTTAATTCACCAATGATTGCAGAGCTTATTAAAAATGGTGATATTGGTGGGATTAAAGAGGCAATGGCCAAATCGAGAGAAATGGGCATGCAAACATTTGACCAAGCATTGTTTGAGCTTTACAGACAACAACGCATTAATTACGCAGATGCACTGCATCATGCCGATTCACCAAATGATTTACGCTTAATGATTAAACTGCGCAATAACGAGCAGCAAGGTGCAGGCTTTTTACAAGGCGTTACTATTGATGGCATTGACGATAAAAATAGCGATCAATAAACCTATGCGTTTTGATATTAATACTTAATACAAAAAAAGCGCCAATTGGCGCTTTTTATTCATCACGGGTTGTTTATAGAGCAGGCTTACTCACCGTAACTCGATTCAAAAAAACTTTCTAAAATAATAACTGCAGACATATTATCTACGTTACCTTTGCCTAAGTTTTTGTAGCCGCCACTTTCAAAAAGTCGCGCTTTTGCATCGGCTGTTGTTAAACGCTCGTCTTGTGTTTGCACAGGAATACCATAATGATTATGCAATCTGTTGGCAAACTTTTTTGCTTTAAAGGTAACCTCTTGTGACGTTCCATCCATATTTAGTGGTAAGCCAACAACCATTAAGTCAGGCTGCCATTCGGTTACTTGTACAGCAATATGGTCCCAGTTAGGAATGCCATCTTGTGCTTTTACAGCCTTAAGGCTAGAGGCGCTGCCTGTTAGCTCTTGCCCAATAGCAATACCAATGCTTTTGGTACCAAAGTCAAAGCCCATTACAGTGCGTTCGCCTTGCGGCTTAAGCGATTTTTTTGTCATGTGTATCTTGTTTAAGTTTGCTAAGGGTTAAGTTACTATTATGCGTGACCAGCCTCAGGGCTGAGTTGGCTAATATCAAAGCCCAACATTGAAACTGCTTTTTCCCATCGTTTTTCAACGGGCGTATTAAAAATTATTTTTGGATCTGCTTCAATTATCAACCAGCTGTTATCAAGTAATTCTTGTTCGAGTTGTCCTTGCTCCCAACCAGAGTAACCTAAAGTGATAATAAACTGCTCAGGTGCTTGTGCTGTGGTTAAGCTTGCTAAAACGTCTTTTGAGGTAGTGATCATAATATCGCTACTGAGTTTTTGGCTTGCTGAATAACCCGATTGGGGAGAGTGCAAAACGAAACCACGGTCAGTTTTAACGGGTCCACCTGCAAACACACTTACTTTTGCTGCGTTTTGCGTTTTGTCGTTATCAATTTCTATTTTATCTAAAAGCTCGCCAACGGTAACATTAATGGGTTGGTTTATTACCAAGCCCATAGCCCCATCTTCATTGTGCTCACAAATATAGGTAACAGCACGTTTAAAAAAAGGGTCTTGCATCGACGGCATCGCGATTAAAAAATGATTTTCTAATGACTGCATAGATTTCACCCTTTTTAATTAATGAACTTTGAGTATGGCATAGTTATTTAAATTGACATAAAAAGCCCATTAATTGCATGAAAGGCTTAAACTAATGGGCTTTTTATTGTGGTAATTACTTACCTAATTTACGCTCAATTGCATCAAATAAAATACCTGTAATAGAGATATCATAAGCAGCTTCAATTTCGCGCACGCACGTTGGTGCAGTTACGTTAATTTCAGTTAATTTATCGCCAATAATATCTAAACCTACAAATATTAAGCCTTTTTCTTTGAGCGTTGGTGCAACTGCTTGCGCTATTTTTAAATCTGATTCGCTAAGTGGGCGGGCTTCACCTCGACCGCCTGCAGCTAAATTACCGCGTGTTTCACCATTTTGTGGAATACGCGCTAAACAATATGGAATAACTTCACCGTCAACTACTAGTACGCGCTTGTCACCTTGTTTGATCTCTGGAATGTAATTTTGCACCATAGCAAAGCGGCTACCGTGCTCGGTTAGCGTCTCACAAATTACACCAATGTTGGCGTCGTCTTCTCTAACACGAAAAATAGATGCGCCGCCCATACCATCAAGGGGTTTTAAAATAATATCTTTATGCTGCGCTAAAAACTCACGAATTTGTTTTTGACTACGTGTAACCAGGGTATCTGGCGTATGTTCGCTAAACCATGCTGTAAATAGCTTTTCGTTAGCATCGCGAAGGCTTTGTGGCTTGTTAATTATTAACGTACCTTCTTGCTCTGCACGCTCTAAAATATAAGTCGCGTAAATGTATTCAGTATCAAAAGGAGGATCTTTACGCATCAAAATTACATCAAGATCGGCAAGCGCTATAGTGGCTTTTTCTTCAAGCTCGTACCATTTGTCTTCATTGTTGAATACTTGCGCTTTAGACGCTGTAGCGTACGACTTACCTTTACGAAGAGATAAATCATCCATCTCCATATAATAAATTTCGTAGCCGCGTTCTTGCGCTTGCATCATCATTGCAAAACCGGTGTCTTTTTTGATGTTAAATCCACTAATAGGATCTGAAATAATACCTAACTTAATTGCCATGCGCTGTGCCTTACTATAAATGTTACTGTTTATATGAGGGTGCTTTTAGTTATTTCAATTAGCTAAATCGCCAAATTGAAGTTGTAATGCACTTAAGACCGTTAAAGCAGCAGTTTCCGTTCGTAAAACGCGCGGGCCTAAGCGAATATCCACGAATTCTAGTTGTTTAGTTAATGCCATTTCATCATCGGTAAAGCCACCTTCTGGGCCTACTAAAAAGCGTACACCATCTTTAGGAACCGTAATGGTTTTAATACTGTGCTCAGCACGAGGGTGAAGAGTGAGCTTAATTGCATTGGTTTGTTGTGCAAGCCATTGCTTTAAATCCACCGGAGGATGAATAATTGGCACAAAATTACGCCCTGATTGCTCTGCCGCTGCAATGGCTATTTTTTGCCATTGTTGGTGTTTTTTCTCAAGACGATCGCCCATTAGTTTCACGCCACAGCGCTGACTAAAAATAGGAGTGATTTCGGTAATACCCAGTTCTACTGACTTTTGAATTGTAAAATCCATTTTATCGCCGCGAGAAACGCATTGGCCTAAATGAATTTTAAGGGGAGATTCTACATCGTGCGGGATCAACTCTTGCGGCATCACGACAACATTTTTTTAGTTACCTCGATAATTTCACTAAGGTATTCTCCGCCTTCGCCATTAAAAATAGATACTTTTTCACCTACTTTCATACGCAACACTCGACCAATATGGCCTGCAGCGTCTTCATCTAATGTAACGGGAGTATTTAAGGCAATACTCGATGCCTGATAAATATGAGGAACTCGCATGTGGTGTCACTTATTGGTTAGCGAATAAAAGTTATATACCGTTATGGTAAGTAAGCGAAGGAGTTGGTGCAATTATTTATTTTTATTGATTTGTTCTGCAAGCTCAATTAGGTCTTGTGGAGTGTGTGCAATGTCGATATTAGCTGTTGAAGGTTTGATTAAATTTTCATCCGTAATAGGGCTAACCGTATAGCCTGTGTCATCAACACTTATTAAAAAGCGATTTTCGTGTAAGGAATTAAAAATAAACCGCTGTTTATCGCTTGCGAGTAAGTAATCAGTACTGTTAAATAAAACGCCTTGTAAATTATGATGTTCAGTTAGGTAATTAATAAGTTCTGATACACTGATTTCGTTTTCGAGATCGCAATAAGAGTAGTCTTTGATTAATTCGTCAAACATCATTCTTACTAGTTGTCGGGTATTACTACCTGCGGCAATAAGTAAGCTAGGCGTTTTTTTGGAGGGTGCAGTAGTGTAATGCTCTGCAAATGCACGGCTAAATTCGTTGTCTATGTCAATTAACAAATAGTTAGTTACTTCAAGTGGCATAGGGCCTCATTGCGTTTAAGCAAAATGATTTTTACCCTTGCTTGAATACAGAGCTAATAACTAGCAACTAAACTCAGCAAAAATGGGTGTTAAATAGAAAACATGCTAATAAGTAGATAGCCTATTGCACAAAAAACAGCAAACTCTATACATGCAATCCCAATATTATCTTGGTGATCAATCTCAAGCGCTGTATCAATATTTGGTAAAGATATAACTTTTATTACATAAGTTAAACAATAAAGTAACATCCACATTACACCGCAATGCATAACGAGTGTGAATATGTTTTCCACCATTTTACCATTTTGAAATGCTGCACTAGATAAACCAGCATACACTGCTAACGCTAAACCTATTGATTTACCAGCATATCTTATGCCAATAGAGGTGTTTTCTAGGTTGAAATTGCTTTGCAATGAAGCACCTTGATTAGCTCTCGCAAAGCGGTGCTCTCGTATTTTACTATCGAGTGCAAACATTCCCTGAAGCGTTAAAAAGCTAACGCAAGCAATGAGTAAGTTACTAAAGCCTTGAGTGTGTGTCCACGTGTACAACCCAAGTGCAATAATGCAGTTGGCGATTAACATACCAGAATCCACTAGTGCGGCACATACATTTTGCTTTAATATGGCGGCCTCCTCATTAAATCTATGCAATATCCATTTTCTGTGAATTAAATGACCTATTTTTATAAATGTAAATAAGAGAATAATAATAATTAAAACTTTTAATGGATTTGATTGAGCTGTGCTTATGCTTATTTCATCAAATAAAAAAGCCATCGTTGCTATGACTACTGATATTTCAGAGGCAAAGCTAATACCCATAGCAAAGTTATCGTGTTGCGCTAGCTCATCTTTAAGCGCTTGTTTTGCTTTGATTTGAGTGACAACTCGTAAACTAAAAATAGTTACACAAATAACCGTAAAACTAATAGCAATCGCAATAAAACTAGTGTTAGATAAAGACAAATATGACATGGTGATCCTAATTAAGTTAACCTTTCTAGGTTTTAGTCATTCTAGTACGGTTATTGATGATATAAAAGTGAGGATTGATGAGTAACGCAAAGCAACTTCCCATTCAATTACAAAAACTTGGCTTAATGCGCTTTGAGAAATTATATCCGCAACAAAGTAAACAAAGTGAGATTATAAGGCTATTAGCGCTCAGTGACTTTGCTTGGCGCTGTTTAGAATCACAACCGGCTTTAAACACGTGGCTATTATGTAAAGATGAAATACACAATAGGGCAATCGATTCTCCTTTTGAAAATCTAAACTTAGCTGATATTGATGAAGTTCAATGTCATAAAGTACTTCGTCAATACCGTGAAAAATATTGGCTTAAAGTCGCTTTTTTAGACTTGTGCTGCAATAACTCAATCTCTGATAGCATTAAATATATTAGCCAGCTTGCAGATATGCTGATTCTCAGCGCTAATGAATGGTCGCATGCACACGTTGCAAAGGTGAATGGCGAACCTTTGGATGAGCAAGGTCAAGCTATGCCACTGATGGTGCTTGGCATGGGGAAGTTGGGTGGGCAAGAGCTTAACTATTCTTCTGATATCGATCTTATTTTTGCCTATCCTCGCAGTATTAAAACTCAAGGCGGTCGTCGCAGTATTGAAGCGCAGATATTTTATACAAAGGTTGCGCAAAAACTAATTGCATCACTCAATCAAATAACCGGTGATGGGCAAGTATTTAGAGTTGATATGCGCTTACGCCCATTTGGCGAAAGTGGCCCTTTGGTTATGAGCTTTAATGCTATTGAAGATTACTACCAAGAACAAGGGCGCGACTGGGAGCGCTACGCAATGTTAAAAGGGCGCTTGATTGGAACGCCTAATAAATATTGGGATGAATTTATCCAGCTTTTAAAGCCGTTTGTTTATCGCCGGTACATTGACTTTTCTGTTATTGAATCACTTCGTAAAATGAAGTTAATGATTGCACAAGAGGTTCGCCGTAAGCGCCTAACTAACAATATAAAGTTAGGGGCGGGTGGTATTCGTGAAGTTGAGTTTATTGTTCAAGCGCTTCAAATGGTACGTGGTGGAAGAGAAGCAAACTTGCAAACTCAATCATTACTTAACGCGTTAAAAGAGCTTACAGTTAGCCAGGTAATAGATGAACTTGAGGCAAAAGACATTCAGAGGAATTACCTTTATTTACGTAAAGTAGAACAGTACTTGCAAATATTTGACGACCAACAGACACAAACACTGCCAGACGATGATCTTAACCAACAGCGCTTAAATTTCCTATTAGAGCAACCTGACTTTGTTTCGTCTATTAACAAAATAGAGCGTGTAATGAGTCAAGTTAATAACGAGTTTACGCATGTGATAGGTGAGGAAACGGTTCCTTTAGATACCAGTGAAGGTGCATTTATTAGTGCGTGGGATCATGGTGATATAAGCTTTTTAAAAGAACAAAAAGATGAGTGGCAATTACCACTTCAAGACTTTAAACAACGCCTTTTAAAAGTGAATGTAGGAAACCGTGGGCGTGACATTTTAGATAAATTAATGCCGGCATTGTTAAAACAATTAAGTGATTTTAAAGCCAGCGCAGCTGCATTTACGATGATTTGCCAAATACTAAATAAGATTATTTCTCGCACTGCTTATTTAGAATTGTTATACGAAAACCCAGGTGCATTAAAACAACTGGTACTTTTGTGTTGCCATAGTAAGTGGATTGGAGAGCATATATCTCGCTACCCCATATTGCTCGATGAGTTAATTGACCCCGCAATACTTTATAAGCCAACCCCATTAAGTGCTTATAAAGATGAAATAAGACAATATTTTTTACGTATAGAGTACGATGACTTAGAGTTACAAATGGAGTCGTTAAGGCAATTTAAGCAAACGCATCAATTACGAATTGCTGCTGCTGATGCAACCGGTGTTCTTGATGTAATGAAAGTAAGCGATCACTTAACAGTGTTGGCAGAAGCGATTGTTGACCAAGCTGTTAATATTGCATGGCATAATACCGTTAAGCGTTTTGGTATGCCGCCGGGTACCGATAATGAACATAAGGGCTTTGCTGTTATCGCTTATGGTAAAACAGGTGGGTTTGAAGTCGGTTACGATTCAGATTTAGATTTAGTCTTTGTGCACAATCATGACGGTTCAAGTCAAACTAATGGTGAAAAGCCAATAGATTCGCGCCAGTTTTATTTAAAGCTCGCTCAGCGTTTAATGCATTTATTTAATACTCGTACTGCATCGGGGATTTTATATGAACTTGATACGCGCTTGCGCCCTGAAGGGGCGTCAGGCTTGCTGGCGATAAATTTAGAGAGCTTTAATCACTATCAGCAAACTCAAGCGTGGACGTGGGAGCACCAAGCACTTGTTCGCGCTCGTTTAATTTTGGGCCAAGACGATCTAATAGATCGTTTTTCACAAATTCGTAAAAATATACTTTGCCAACAGCGCGATGACGCCGTGTTAAAAGCCGATGTAATAAAAATGCGAGAAAAGATGCGTGAGCATCTAGCGAAAGGTGATGCAGAGCAATTTGATTTAAAACAAGATATTGGTGGAATGGCTGATATTGAATTCATTACTCAATATTTAGTGCTTAAACATGCTCAAAATTTTGAACAACTCACCGTGTATTCCGATAATGTAAGAATTTTAACGGATGCAGCTAATATAGGATGTATTACTAAAAATCAAAAACAGCAGTTGATTAAAGCGTATATTGATTATCGCTCGTGTTATCACGTGTTGAGTTTAGATCAGCAGGGCAAATTGATCTTGCGAGAAGCTTTCTTACAAGATATTACTAACGTAACGAATATTTGGAATAGTATTTTTGAATTGAATTGAATTGAATTGAATTGAATGAAATTGTAAAACCCAAGCGCTTGCTTGGGTTTTTTGCACCTGTAAACCCTTAAATCTTTAGTTTTAAACAATTTGTACGTACAAACTCTGATGGTAACTCGGTAATAACTGCTGCTCTTTGTTTATGGCAAAAGTAAGTGTAAACCTCATGCTCAAAGTCATCATTTATAGCGCGGCCAATTTGATAAAGCGCTGAAGTAAAGTTGCTATCTACTCTAAAGTGATCTTTAACTACGTAGTCTTTACTTAAATACCAGTAAAGTTCAATACCTTCATTTTTTGCATATAGACTAAGTGCATCTTTGAGTGTTGTGCCATTTTCAAAGCGCCTAGGTTCAACCTCCCCGGACCATGTTGTAGGCATCGGGTCTACTGTTCGCATGCGCTCAGAAAGCACGCTATCAAGAGTTTGTTCTGGTGTTTTAAGTTTTAAAACAAACTGGTCTCGTTCTTTATTACTTTTTACTTGGTTACGAATAGATGCGTAAAAGCGTGATAAACCTTCTGCTGCTGCATTTTTAGACTCTTTAATATCAAACGCAGGTCCATCGCCCAATAGAAAATAGCCGGCAAGTGCTATTAGTACAGCTGCAAACGATAAATGTTTAATCCAAAACCACATTACGATTACCCACCTTAATTACTTCTGTTATTGTTATACCATTACTTTTTATAAAAAGAAGGGGTATTTTTATCAGGTCTAGTTTTAAAACGACGGTGTAGCCACATATATTGTTCTGGTGCGGCATTAACAGATTGTTCCATGCGCTGATTTACACGTGTTACATCAGCTTTATCATCACCACTGGGGAAGTTTTCAAGCTCTGGCAGTATTTCTAAGTGGTATTTACCATTTTCATCACGGCGAGTTATTAAACTCATTGTTTCACAGTTTTTACTGCCTGCAAACATAAGAGTACCTGTTGTAGTTGCCGCGTCAGGTACTGCGTAAAATGGGACAAACTCACAGCGGTTACGGCCGTAGTCTTGATCCGGTAAGTAATAACATACCTTTTTATTTTTAATGCTTTTAATAAACCTTTTACATCTTTTCGGCCAATCAGGTATTCGTTAGAGCGAAGGCGGCCATTCGTTGTAAAGTATTCCATAAGCGGATTATTATGAGGACGATAAAAGCCGATACCTTGGCATTCTAAGCCCATAATGCGGCTAGCCATTTCAAGATGCAGAATATGAGGTACAAGTAATAAAACCCCCTTACCAGACGCTTGAACACGTTCAAAGTGTTCAAGTCCTTTAAAAGATCCGAGTGCTTTTTGCGCTCGCCACTGCGGCCACCACCAAGCCATGCCGGTCTCAACCATCGCAATGCCTGTATTTTCCATATTTTTGAGCACAAGAGCTTTTTGATCTGCTTCGCTCATATGAGGAAAACACAGTTTAACGTTTACTTCTGCGATGTGGCGACGACGCTTCATAAACTTGTGAACTAAGCGGCCTAGCTGTTTACCCATTGCCAATTGTAGCTTTTGTGGTAGCCAAGAAATTAAATATAAAAATAAAACGCCAATCCACGTTAACCAGTATCGAGGGCCTAAAAAAGATGCTTTAAAAGGAGATGAGGTGACCACAAAAATCTCTCTGAGAATAAAAACGGTAGTTTAACGCTAAGCGCTGTAAAATACAAAAAGCCAGCAGTTAGCTGGCTTTGAATGTTTTTTAATTACACGAATGTTGTGGTTTAAGCTGCTTTTAAACTTTGGTTTATAGCAACTAAATCTTCACTTGTTAGTGTACCCGCAGCTTGTTTTAAGCGAAGGGTAGATAACACATAACGGTAACGTACATCAGCGAGGTTACGCTTTGCATTGTATAAGTTTTGCGTACTCACGAGTACGTCAACAATGGTACGCGTACCAACTTCAAAACCGGCTTCAGTTGCTTTAAGGGCACTTTGAGCTGAAACAACCGCTTGCTCTAGCGCTTTGTAAGTCGCAATATCTGAAACAACTTGATTATAAGATGTAATTACTGTGCGAGTGACTGCGCGGTAATTTGTTTCATAATCTTGGCTCGCTGATACGTAAAACGCACGCGCTTGGTTTGTTGCAGCAACCGTTGCGCCACCTGAATATAAAGGTACGCTAAAGTTAAGCCCAACAGAACTTGAATCTGTACGCGGTTGGTCATCAAAATTAGCGCCATTTCTTTGAGTGTCTGTAAGAGAGTCACCATAACTTGCACTTAGAGTTAGCTTTGGATAATGACCCGCTTTTGCTAATTCAATTTGATCTTTTGCAATATCAACCGTTACTTTAGAGACTTGTAAGTTGATATTTTTATCTTCAGCTACTTTAACAAAGTCGCTTGAGCGCTTAGTTGGTTTAGTTGTTGAGAAAGTATCTGTATTTAAAAAATTTAATTTTTCGTGATACTTACCCGTGATTTCACGAAGCTGTTCGCGTGCAGTTTCTACAGCATTACTGGCAATAATTTCTTGGGCTACGGAATTATCAAACTGAGCTTGTGCTTCGTGTACGTCTGTTATAGCTGTTAAACCTACAGCGTAACGTTGTTTTGTTTGTTCAAGTTGACGTTCGATTGCGCGTTTTTCAGCCTCAACAAATTCAAGGTTATCGCTGGCACTTAATACGTTAAAATAACCTTCAGCAACGCGTACAATTAAATTTTGTTTAGCTGCATCATATAGGCCGCTTGCTTGTAGAGCTTGCTTATCGGCAATATCTAAAGTGTTCCAGGCGCCTAAATCAAATAATGTTTGGCTTAAACTTACACCACGAGAGAATTGGTCTGTATCACTTTCAACTTTTACTTGGCTAGCTAAATCGCCAACACTTTGATACGACGTTGAGTCACTTTTTGTATAGCTGGCTGTTAAAGCAATTTGAGGTAATAGTGCGCTCATTGCTAAATCGCTTTGGTAAGATTGCGCATCAGCTTGGGCTTTTGCTTTTAAAACAGTAGGATCGTTAGCTGTCGCTATTTCAAAAACTTGAAGTAAATCTTCAGCGTTAGCGGCTGTAGCGCCTAATGCGCATGATAAACTAACCAGCGCCGCAAGGATGTTCTTTTTCATATTAGGTTCAGTCCTTAGACAATTTTTGTACTAAAAGCATGTTAACCTGTTTTACTCCATAACAAAAAAATAATTAGTAAAACAGTATGTTCAAGTGTAACAGAATATATTAACGCATTTAATAGCTTAAAATAAGTAGAGGATAAGTACGTGGTTGATACAAAAGCTCGTTCAATTTACACATGAAGATGTGAATTTAAAGCCAAGTAAAAACCTTTATAAAGGTTTTTTCAGGTTGATTTATACCAGTTTGAACATGCTCTTTTTGCGGGTGGGAAGTCTAAAATAATTAGCCGTGAAATATTAGAACGCGGTGATGCAATTGCTGTTCTTCCTTACGACCCAATATCAGATACTGTTCTTTTAATTGAGCAAATACGTATAGGTGCCATTAAAAGCAAACATTCGCCGTGGCTGCTAGAATGTATAGCCGGAATGACCGACGGCAGTATTGATTACGAATCAGTTGTTAAAAAAGAAGCGTACGAAGAAGCCGGGCTTGAATTAACCGAGCTTGAATTTATGCTTTCATATCTATCAAGCCCAGGTGGTACAACTGAGCGCTTATATTTATATTTAGCGCGTGCAGATTTAAGCCAAGTAAAATCAGGTGTATATGGTCTTGAAACTGAAGGCGAGGATATAAAAACTCATATTCTATCAGTTGATGATGCGCTAGTGCGTCTCAATAATGGTGAAATAGATAATGCGGCAACGGTTATTTGTATGCAGTGGCTTGCGCTTAATCGCGAAAAAATGGCAAGCAAATGGGCATAAACTCTTACTAATATTATGGTGGTACTTTGACAGCACAATTAGCAACAAAGCGATATATTCAAAGCCTCCCAAAGTATTTAACACTTTGTGAGCATAACTATGTGCGACTATTAAAGTTGTTACCGAGCGAGCGTGACGTAGGAAGCATTCGTGAAGTTAAACTTGGCAACAGTGAGTTTGCTACAAAAATTGATGGTAGCGCAAAATATACTATGGATATTTCAATTAGGCAGCTAACAGGAATGGTTAAAGGGATCACGCCGCTGTATTTAACGGTACGCTTGTATCACGATGCGAAAGTAGCTGAAATTATTCATCACGATTACCATCAGCGCATAAAACCATCGTACGGATACCCCAACCCTAAAATGCATCAAAAAGATGAAAAGTATCAACTTAATGCGTTTTTATACGACTGGTTAGTGGCCTGTGTAGAGCACGGACAAGCTACATTAAACTGGGATGTAAATAATGGTTTGGTTTGATGATACGTATACATTTGATAAATCATCTTTGTGCATTGCACATATTACCGACAGCCATTTATTTGCAGATAAAAATGGTGAATATTTTAATGTAAATACTGCAGCTCATTTTGAACAAGCTTTGGCACACATCGCTGAGCAGTCAATAGATTGCGTAATTTTTGGTGGTGATTTAACACAAGACCATAGTTTCGAATCGTACTTATTATTTAGTGAACTTATAAATGCCAGTGACATCATTTGCCCTGTATTTTGGGTACCAGGTAACCATGATGAGTTAGCAATGCTTAATCGCATAAGTGGTGGGCAAATAAATTCGGCTAAACATATTATTGCCAATGGTATTGAGCTACTTCTGATTAACTCTAAAGGTCCTACACCTGCAGGATGGGTTACTGGCGCGCATTTAGACGAAATAACAGACGCTTTAATCAATTCGAATAGTAGTAAAGTTATATTTTGTCACCATAATCCGCTGCCAATAAACGGCTACCTTGATAAGCATCTATTAGAAAATGGCCCACAGCTTTTAAATATTTTAGTTAATAGTAATCATGTATCTGCGCTTTTTCATGGCCATGTACACAATGATTACGAACAATATTTTAGAGGGCTGCCCATATATGCAACCCCAGCGAGCTCAATACAGTTTGTAAAATATACTCCAGAGTGGGAGCAAAAAAATACGGGGCCAGCTTATAGAATGCTAAATATAAAGAGTAAAAAAGATAAACTAGAAGTAAAAACGGAAGTGGTATGGCTAAGCGCGTAATTTATATTCATGGCTTTAATAGTTCACAAAAATCATATAAAGCTGTGCGCTTTGGTGAGCTTATGGCAAACTATGACGTTGATTATTGTGTACCGAACTTAAACCACGAGCCCCTACAAGCTATCATTGAGCTTGAGCAATTACTAACGCCAAATACCGTTTTATTAGGCAGCTCGTTAGGTGGTTTTTTTGCCACGTATTTATCGCAGCGTTATCAAATTCCTGCAGTGGTTATTAATCCCGCGGTCGCACCCTATAATTTATTACAGTCGTTAATTGGACCTAATTATAATCCGTATCAAGATTATCATTACGATTTAAATAACAGCCATATTGAGGCACTTAAATTGCTCGCTGTAGATAAATTAGCATCCCCTGAGTTACTGTACTTATTACAGCAAACAGGCGATGAAGTGTTGAATTTTCAACACGCAGTAAACTATTATTCGCAATGCAAGCAATTGATAGAGTTTGGTGGCGATCATAGCTACGTTGAATTTGAACGCACCTTTGCAAGTATTGTAGATTTTCTTAAAATCACGTAAAACTAGTTAGGCTGAACTGAGGTTAGTTACTATATTAACGCTTTAGCGCATATAACAATAAAACTAGTAAAACGAATTAGAGCCTTAGCGGATATAAAGACAAAAACTATGAGTGATCAAAATTATAACGCCGAAGCCATTGAAGTACTTAATGGACTAGATCCGGTAAAACGACGCCCAGGGATGTACACCGATACAACACGTCCCAATCATTTAGGTCAAGAGGTTATCGATAACAGTGTCGATGAAGCTATGGCCGGTCATGCTACTCGTATCGACGTAATACTCCACGAAGATAACTCGCTTGAAGTAAGTGATGACGGACGTGGTATGCCTATTGATATTCATCCTGAGGAAGGTATCCCAGGGGTAGAACTAATCTTCACTAAATTACACGCAGGTGGTAAGTTTTCTAATAAAAACTACCAATTTTCGGGTGGTTTACACGGTGTAGGTATTTCGGTAGTAAATGCGTTATCTACACGTGTAGAAGTAACAGTAAGACGTGACGCTCAACAATACAGAATGGCATTTGAAAGCGGCGATAAAGTAGAAGACTTAAATGTAATTGGTACAGTCGGTAAGCGTAACACCGGCACTACGGTTCGTTTTTGGGCTGATGTTAGCTATTTTGATTCACCAAACTACTCAATTACCAAGCTTAATCATTTATTAAAAGCCAAAGCGGTTTTGTGTCCAGGACTGCGAATTAAGTTTATTAATAAGCAAACAAAAGAAACCCAAGAATGGTTTTACGAAACTGGCTTAAAAGATTATTTAGTTGAAGCAATTAAAGGTTTTGAAACATTACCGCAAGACCCGTTTGTTGGCGAATTTAAAAGTTCAATTGAAGGTGCTGACTGGGCTGTTGTATGGCTGCCAGAAGGTGGTGAATCAATAGCTGAAAGCTACGTAAACCTTATTCCTACCGCGCAAGGTGGTACACATGTAAATGGTTTACGCCAAGGTTTGCTTGAAGCAATGCGAGAGTTTTGTGAGTTTAGAAACTTACTCCCTCGTGGTGTGAAATTAACTCCTGATGACATTTGGGATCGTTGTAGTTACGTGTTGTCGGTTAAAATGCAAGACCCTCAATTTGCCGGTCAAACAAAAGAAAAACTATCATCACGCTCATGTGCTGCGTTTGTATCGGGGGTTGTAAAAGACTCGTTTAGTTTATGGTTAAATGAACATACAGATACCGCAGAATTATTAGCTGAGTTATGTATTTCAAATGCGCAAACACGCTTGCGTGCAGCTAAAAAAGTAGTGCGTAAACGTGTTACTGCTGGTCCCGCTTTACCGGGTAAACTTACCGATTGTAGCGCTGCTGATAACGACCGTACCGAATTGTTTTTAGTGGAAGGTGATTCTGCTGGTGGCTCTGCTAAACAAGCACGAGACCGTGAATTTCAGGCAATTATGCCGCTACGTGGTAAAATTTTAAATACCTGGGAAGTTGAATCGGGGCAAATACTAGCATCGCAAGAAGTACATGATATTTCAGTGGCACTGGGTATTGATCCAGAATCAACCGACATGTCAGGACTACGCTACAATAAAATTTGTATATTGGCCGATGCTGACTCGGATGGACTACACATTGCAACACTTTTGTGTGCACTGTTTGTTCGCCATTTTCCGGAGTTAGTAAAAACAGGGCATGTGTATGTAGCAATGCCGCCATTATTTAGAATAGACATTGGTAAAGAAGTTTATTACGCACTTGATGAACAAGAAAAAACCGCTATTTTGGCGCGCATAGAAGCCGAGAAAAAACGCGGGAAAGTAAACGTACAACGGTTCAAAGGTCTGGGTGAAATGAACCCATTACAACTGCGTGAAACCACGATGGATCCAAATACACGACGTTTAGTGCAGCTTACGCTTGATGAAGAAGTAGAAACCATGGAGATGATGGATATGCTACTTGCTAAAAAACGATCGCCTGATCGTCGTCAATGGTTAGAAGATCATGGTAATAAGGCACTCGTTTAATTACCTGTGCTTAACACTAGGAGAGGCGAATGAAAAAACTACTAGGATGTTTGCTGTTACTTGGGCTGACTACCGCTCCTGTTATGGCGAAAAATATACTCGATAAGCTCACAGTAGCACCAGGGTTTGAAATAAGCTTATTTGCAAATGATGTAGAAAATGCACGCCAAATAGCCGTTTCAAAAAAAGGTATTGTGTATGTTGGCTCTCGTAAAGCGGGTAACGTATATGCGCTTATTGATCATAATAGCGATGGCGTAGCAGATAAAAAAATTGTTGTAGCTAAAGGCCTAAATATGCCCTCTGGCATAGCAATTAAAGATGGCGATTTATATGTAGGCGAAGTACATCGTATTATTCGCTTTAAAAATATTGATACCCAATTAAAAGATCCAAAATTTGATGTGGTTTATGACGCATTGCCGAGCGAGCGTCATCATGGTTGGAAATTTTTACGTTTTGCACCAACGGGCGAGCTAATCATTCCGGTGGGTGTACCGTGTAATATTTGTGCTGAAGATGAACGTTTTGGTCGTATTTTTGCGCTTAATGTAGAAACAAAACAAATAAAAACAATAGCCAAGGGCGTTAGAAACACAGTGGGTTTTGATTTTCATCCGGCTACTCAAGCTTTATGGTTTAGTGACAACGGTCGCGACATGATGGGCGATGATATTCCACCAGATGAGTTAAACCGTATAACGCAAGAAGGTGAGCACTTTGGTTTTCCGTATGTTCATGCCGGTGCGATTATTGACCCTGAGTTTGGTGAAGGTAAAAATATTGCCGATTACACGTCGCCAGCTCTTGCACTTGCTGCGCATGTAGCGCCATTAGGTATTCATTTTTATAACGGTAAGCAATTTCCAGCAAGCTATAAGCAACAATTATTTGTTGCTGAACATGGCTCATGGAACCGTTCTAAAAAGTCAGGTTATAAAGTAGGGCTGGCAACAATTGAAGTAGGTCGCGTAACTAAATATACGCCATTTATTACTGGCTTTATGAAAGACGAAACAACATTTGGACGCCCTGTTGCATTTGCAGAATTAGGTGACGGCAGTCTGTTAGTAAGCGATGATTACGCCAATGTAATCTACCGTGTAAGCTATAAGAAAAACTAGGTAAGCTTTAATGAGTGATACAGATACCTTGCTAATGCAAGGAATTGAGCAACAAACAATGGGGCGTTTTACCGAAGACGCCTATTTAAATTATTCTATGTACGTGATCATGGATCGTGCCCTACCGCATGTAGGTGACGGCCTAAAGCCAGTACAACGTCGTATTATTTATGCGATGAGCGAACTGGGTTTGTCGGCTAATGCCAAGTACAAAAAATCAGCCCGTACAGTGGGTGACGTACTCGGTAAGTACCATCCACACGGCGACAGCGCATGTTACGAAGCCATGGTATTAATGGCGCAGCCGTTTTCTTACCGCTACCCTTTGGTAGATGGACAAGGAAACTGGGGCGCGGCAGATGACCCTAAATCGTTTGCAGCGATGCGTTATACCGAGGCGCGTTTATCTAAGTTTTCAGAAGTATTATTAAAAGAGCTTGGTCAAGGCACTGTAGATTGGACACCCAACTTTGACGGCACAATGGACGAACCTGTTGTACTGCCTTCTCGTTTACCGCATATTTTACTTAACGGTATAACCGGTATTGCCGTAGGTATGGCAACCGATATACCGCCACATAACGTACGTGAAGTGGCTAGTGCATGTTGTTTATTACTTGATAAACCAAAAACAGAACTTGAAGAATTACTTGAGCTTGTACATGCACCAGATTACCCAACCGACGCTGAAATAATTACCCCAAAAGCCGATATTCATAAAATATATAAAACCGGTCGTGGGTCTATTAAAATGCGTGCGGTTTACACCGAAGAGCATGGCGATATTGTTATTACAGCACTGCCGCATCAATGTTCTGGTGGTAAAGTACTTGAGCAAATTGCAGCGCAAATGAACGCTAAAAAATTACCAATGATTGCCGATTTACGTGACGAGTCAGATCACGAAAATCCAACACGCATTGTAATTATCCCGCGCTCAAACCGCATTAAAGCTGAGCCATTAATGGCGCACTTATTTGCAACCACCGATTTAGAAAAAAACTACCGTGTAAATTTAAACATGCTAGGGCTAGATGGTCGCCCGCAAGTTAAAGACTTACGCTGTATTTTAAGTGAGTGGCTAACATTTAGACGCGAAACGGTGCGTCGTCGTTTGCAGTATCGTTTAGATAAAGTATTAGCGCGTTTGCATATTTTAGAAGGTTTACTAGCCGCCTTTTTAAATATTGATGAAGTGATTGAAATCATCCGCAGCGAAGATAAACCAAAGCCTGTATTAATGGAGCGCTTTGATTTAACTGATACGCAAGCAGAAGCAATTTTAGAATTAAAACTTCGTCATTTAGCAAAGCTTGAAGAGTTTAAAATTCGTGGTGAGCAAGACGAACTAGCCAAAGAGCGTGATAAATTAGCGCAAATTTTGGGCTCAGAACGTCGTATGTCGACATTGCTTAAAAAAGAAATTCAAGAAGCCGCTGAAATGTACGGTGACGATCGTCGCTCGCCAGTGATTGAGCGCTCTGAAGCGAAAGCACTTAACGAAAAAGATTTAATTCCATCAGAGTCAGTTACTGTTGTGCTATCAGACAAAGGCTGGGCTCGTGTTGGTAAAGGTCATGACTTAGATGTTCAAGGCTTAAATTACCGCTCAGGTGACGGCTTTAGAGCCTCGGCTCGTGGTAAAAGTAATCAACCTGCGGTATTTCTAGATTCAGCAGGGCGGGCGTTTGCAACCGATGCGCACAGTCTACCTTCGGCGCGTAGTCAAGGTGAACCAATGACAGGTCGTTTTAACTTAACACCAGGCGCTAATTTTGAGCACGTGGTAATGAGTGAAGACGAGCAAGTATTGCTTATGGCGTCAGATGCAGGTTACGGCTTTATTACTGACTTTAAAGACTTAGTGAGTAAAAATAAAAATGGTAAAGCGCTGGTAAGCGTTCCTAAAGGTGGAATATTACTTTCTCCTATTAGAGTGAACGATGTTGCTAGCGATTACTGTATGGCTATTTCTAACGAAGGTCGAATGCTTTTATTCCCGCTGCGAGACTTACCAAAATTAGGTAAGGGTAAAGGTAATAAAATCATTTCTATACCGGGTGCTAAAGTACAAGCCCGTGAAGAGTTTGTAAAAGTGCTTGCTGTTGTGCCACTAGGAAGCAGTGTTACGCTTCATGCTGGTAAGCGTAAACTAACACTTAAACCAAGTGATTTAGAGCATTATCATGGTGAGCGAGGGCGTAGGGGTAATAAACTACCGCGCGGCTTACAGCGTGTTGACGAAGCCGTTGTTGATCTAACGCCTCAAGATGATGAACCAATAGACGTTATTAGCGAAGAGTAGCCAATTACTTTTTTGTATAAATAAAAACGGTCTGCATTTGCAGGCCGTTTTTGTTTTAAAATAAAGAGCTTGCATATTTCAGCGTACACTTGTGCGCTATTGACTCGTCTGTGTCACAAAATAACGCTATAATAATCATAATTGATCTTTGGAGAAGCCCATTTGCTAGCTGTTATTCGCGTTTTTATTATGCTGCTGTTTATATTGTTCAGTTGTATTTTTGGTTTATTACTTTCGATTGTAAGACCATTTCATCCTAATAATGTACATATTATAGCGGGCTGGTTTGGCTCAATGGCTAAAATGATTGGCGTTAAATTAGTTTTAACACGTCATAAAGATGCAGTTGATACAGGCCCTGCAGTTTATGTTGCGAATCATCAAAATAGCTACGACTTATTTACAGTGCCAGCGATGGTGCCAAAAAACTGCGTAAGTTTGGGTAAAAAGAGTTTAAAGTGGATCCCATTCTTTGGTCAGCTTTATTGGTTATCGGGTAATATATTAATAGACAGATCGAATCGCTCCAAAGCAGCGGGAACTATTTCAAAATCCGCCGAAAAAATTAAAAATAATGGCTTATCTGTATGGATGTTTCCAGAAGGTACACGAAGCTACGGAAGAGGGTTGCTACCATTCAAAACCGGTGCATTTCACACCGCAATGAGCGCAGATGTACCCATAATTCCGGTATGTATGAATACAACACATAAAACCATTAAGCTAAATCGTTGGGATAATGGTACAATTTACATCGAAATGTTAGCGCCTATAACGCTTGATAAAGAAATTAGCGCGCGTGAGCATGCTAAAAGCGTGCATAGCATTATGGCTGCTAAAATAACTGAATTAGATGCTCAAGTGAGAGAAAAATAATGGAAAACTGGCGTGAAATAAGTGAAGACATCGTAAGTTCACTACTTGAAGATGGGTCAGACCCTGAAATACTTTATGAAGTAGAGCATCACTTTGTGTGTGAAGACTTTCCTAAATTAGAGCAAGCTGCATTGGCTGCTTTTAAATTGGGTTACGATGTTGAAGAGCCGGCAGAGCTTGAGCTTGAAGACGGTAATAAAATTTGGAGCTTTGACATTGTAGTTGAAGCTGAGCTCGACGTTGACGTCATTATGGAAGACGTTGATAAGCTAGCAGCGCTTGCTGTTGAGTGCGAAGTTGAGTACGACGGTTGGGGTACTTACTTTCAAGAGTAATTAGCTGACTGTTATAAAGAAAGGCGATCATTGCAAAGTGCTCGTCTTTTTTAATATCTTTAAAATAAAATATTCACCTCAAAGTTGAATCTGCCAGATAATATTAACCAAAATCTCTATTTATGCTTGCGGCAATGCGATGCTCCGCTAGAGTGATTTTTGGACAATCGGCAACGATCAACAACGCTGATTTGAAGATGGTTGGGGCCGCTGGGATGAAACAGAGCTCACCGTTATTTCAGTTAGTGCTCACAAAGTTTTTAAATCATTAAAAATTTAAGGCAGTTAAGGGCGTGTTTATCAAGTTGTGGTTGGTGAACGCAATACACATTGAGTGCCTACTTGGTAAGAGAAAAATTGGGATTAATGATCTCAACGGGTATTTAAAAGCGAGAAATTTTATGTTTTTTTGTGGGCAAAATATTTAAAACTTTATTCAAGTTCATACTAGTTCATTGTAGGTCTTTGC
This sequence comes from Pseudoalteromonas sp. BSi20652, assembly GCF_000239855.1. Classification (GTDB taxonomy): domain Bacteria; phylum Pseudomonadota; class Gammaproteobacteria; order Enterobacterales; family Alteromonadaceae; genus Pseudoalteromonas. The sequence continues at coordinate 100,983 of NZ_BADT01000170.1, forward strand.
TAAGTATAATATCAGCTCAAGCGATATTCGTTTTGATGGCTTTTTACTAATGACCTATAATCGCAAGACCCACATATGTTCGATGAGTGTGGGTAGTCAGTAAACTCAGATTTATTCAAAAGTGCTTTAAATATTTAGGTATTACAAAGCTTAAAATAACAATGACTGATGTTAGTTCCACGCGCAAAACTAACTAATTAGTTAAAAGACCACTCAGTTTAAAGTTCGATGGTCTTTTTAATATTTATAAAACTACAGCCAATGTTTATTTTTAAAATACACACCAATACCACCAGTCAGTACAATTAAAAATATTACAAATGCACTAAATGCGTAAGGACTTTCGGTACCTGGTATACCGCCTACGTTTACACCTAAAAGGCCAGTTAAAAAGCCTAGTGGTAAAAACAAAGCTGCGACTACCGACATAACATACATGCGCTGATTTAGTTGTTCAGAAACTTGGTTGGTGATCGTTTGCTGAATAATTTGCGCGCGCTCAATTGAGCTATCTAGCTCTTCAAGATAGCGAATAAGTAAGTTAGTGGTTTCGTTTAACTTTGCTTTATCATCTTCAAAAAGCCAAGGGTAGTGGTTATTTACCATTGAGCTGAGGGCTTCTTTTTGCGGTTTTAAATAACGTTTTAAGGCAATTGTTTGACGGCGTAACTGTGATAAGCCTTGGTTATCAAAAGGTTTGCTGGGCTCATCTATTTCTTCTTCAAATTCGTCGAGTGTTTCATCTAGTGAGTCAATAACGCTTTGCATGCGAGAAGTTAGTTTTTGTGTAATAGAGCATACTAGCTCAGAAATATTGCATGGGCCTTTATTTTCATTTAAACAGGCGAGCGTATCTTGCACCGATAATAAACGGCGCTTGCGGGTAGTAATAAGAATGTCTTCGCTAATAAATAAACGAATTGAAACCATATCTTCAGGGCTTTGTGCTGGATTTAAATTTACACCACGTAAAAATAACATGTGCCCATTAGTTGTTGCTGTAATACGTGGGCGTGTTTCATCAGCAATTAAAGACTCTAGTTCGTAATCTGTTAAATGAGACTGTGCCTTGAGCCATTCAACAGCTTCACTTTGGCTATAGTCCATGTGCACCCAAAGTTTTCCGTGGCTTGGTTGCCAGCTATTTAGCTCATTAGTGCTTTCAATAGGGTGAGCGCCACCTTGTTCATCAAGTACAAGTGCATGTAGTAAACCATTAATCATAATTATTTCTCATAATAGTGTATTTTTAATACCGTTAACTATAGTGTATCTACTGAGTTGCTTACAGACTTACCTTTACTTTTAATAAGTTAAGTTTGCTAATAAGTTTAATGCAGTAGTATGCAAGTACTGAACAGAGTGCTTTTTACTCAGCAGTAAGGTAGGCATTGTGCAATCGGTTACTTAAAAAGATCAATCAAATTCACTTATCGACTAGATAAAATTATTTCGTTGGTATTTTTTGACCTGTAGCGTATAAGTCACTTTTTTAATAAGGGCACATTTATGACAGCAAAGATAACAGTTGGTTGGCGTGAGTGGCTAAGTTTACCAGAGCTTGGCATCGAGCGAATAAAAGCTAAAATTGATACCGGCGCCCGCACTTCATGTATTCATGCAATCAATATTGAAGAATACGAAGTTGACTCAGAAAAATGGGTTAAATTTACAGCCCAACCGTTGCAAGACGATGAGCAAACGCAAGTCACTTGCAATGCAAAAGTTAAAAAAGAAGTATGTAACTAGCTCTAGTGGGCAAAAAGAATTACGTTATTTTATAGAGACAACATTGCATGCAGGTGAACATAGCTGGCCTATCGAAATTACGTTAACAAGCCGAGCAACAATGAAGTTTAGAATGTTATTAGGGCGTACAGCCATGGAAAATCGTATAGTCGTTGACCCGGCTTTATCTCAACTATTAGGTCGTAAGGTTTAACTATGAAAATCGGTATTTTATCTCGTAACAAAAAATTATATTCAACACGCCGTTTAATCGAAGCTGCAGAAGCACGTGGACACGAAGTGAAAGTAATCGACGCACTGCGTTGTTATATGAATATAAACTCAGAGCAACCAGAAATTCACTATCGCGGTGAAAACTTAAAAGAATTCGATGCAATCGTCCCGCGTATTGGTGCATCTGTTACCTTTTATGGTTGTTCTGTATTGCGTCAGTTTGAAATGATGGGTGTATACCCTGTAAACGAATCAGTGGCTATCTCTCGTTCGCGCGATAAGTTACGCTCACTTCAGTTACTATCACGCAAAGGCGTTGGTATGCCAGTAACTGGCTTTGCGAGCAAACCAGATGATGTAAAAGATCTATTAGAAATGGTAGGTGGCGCACCGGTAGTAATTAAATTACTGGAAGGTACACAAGGCATTGGTGTTGTACTTGCTGAAACACGTAAAGCGGCAGAAAGTGTTATTGAAGCATTTATGGGCTTAAAAGCTAATATTATGGTTCAAGAATACATCAAAGAAGCAGGTGGTGCAGATATACGTTGTTTCGTGTTAGGCGACAAAGTAATCGCAGCAATGAAACGCCAAGCGCAAGAAGGTGAGTTCCGCTCTAACCTTCATCGTGGTGGTAGCGCTACATTGGTTCGTATAACACCAGAAGAGCGTAAAACAGCAGTAGCAGCAGCTAAATCAATGGGTTTAAACGTAGCGGGTGTAGATTTACTTCGCTCATCTCGTGGGCCATTAGTGATGGAAGTAAACTCATCACCAGGTTTAGAGGGCATTGAAATAGCAACAGGTAAAGACATTGCCGGTATGGTGATTGATTTCATCGAAAAAAATGCTTCAAGTAAAGGAACAGCAACACGTGGCAAAGGTTAAAATTAACCGACCTTTTACTTTATTAGGCGAAAATATTGGCGTTGGCGAGCGTAAAACACTCGCCTTAGAAGCGGCTAAACTTTATACCCACTCACCACTTAATATTCCTATAGAAGTGGTTAATGGTGTAATGGAAGGGCCTGTGCTGATGGTATGTGCAGCGATTCATGGCGATGAGCTAAATGGCGTAGAAGTTGTGCGTCAGTTACTTGCTAAAATAGATCCTAGCCAACTACGTGGCACGCTAATAGCGGTACCTATTGTGAATGTGTTTGGCTTTATTCATAAATCGCGTTACTTACCAGACAGACGTGATATGAACCGTAGTTTTCCGGGTTCTGAGCGTGGCTCACTTGCTGGGCGTATGGCTTATATGTTTTTTAATCAAGTGGCAATACATTGTACCCATATTATTGATTTACATACTGGCGCTATTCATCGAACTAACTTACCGCAAATTCGCGCTAACTTAGCCGATGAAGCAACCGCTGAAATGGCTAAAGCATTCGGCACGCCTGCAGTTATAGATGCATCATTGCGTAATGGCTCATTACGAAGTGAAGCTGCAAACCTAGGTATACCGGTTATAACTTATGAAGCTGGTGAAGCACTGCGTTTTGATCCAATCGCAATTGCGGCAGGTGTACAGGGTGTTGATTATGTTATGCGTCATTTAAAAATGATCCGTGGCAAGCGTCCTAAAAAGTTACCAGATCCTATAATTGCAGGTTCAACTAGTTGGATACGCGCTGAAGTTGATGGCATTGTGCGTGCACAAGTATCACTAGGGGAGCATGTAACTAAAGGGCAAGTACTTGCTTATATTAGTAGCCCATTAGGTGACTCAGAGCTTGAGCTTTTAGCGCCCAAAGGCGGTATTGTTATTGGTCAGCAAACTATGCCATTAGTAAATGAAGGTGATGCGGTATTCCACCTTGCTTACTTTGCAAATGACAATAGTTTAGTCGAGCAGCAACTAGAGAACTTTATTGACGAAATAAACGATTTAGATGACGAGCTTAAAACAGCTGAACTAAATAACTAATAGCCAACCTGAACTCTGTTTAGTCAAACATTAAAAAGCCGCAGTAGGTAATTACTTACTGCGGCTTTTTTGTGAATATTGCTTTATTAACGATGCTTTTTAAACTATGTTTTTTTAGGGCCAATAATACGCTTTATAACGGGTGTTTTGGTTGGCTTTGGTTCTTTATTTAAAACCATGACAGGGCGGATCACAAATAAATTATTAGGGTAAATTACACGGTGCCCATCTATATGTTCAAGCACTACATTCATTAAGCCCATTTCTACTATTCGACCTTCAACATGATTCGCACCGTCAATAATTCGTACCCAATTGCCAACACGGCAATCGTTTTGAATAAACATTAGTAAAAATGCGGTGAGATTACTTAATAATGACCAGGCAGCGAAGAGGGCCACGCCCAACATAGCGAATAAAGAGGATCCTAAAACCAATAAACCACGCAGCTCTATACCCCAAAATACTAAAACTAAACACAGCACGACAAAGGCGAGTATAATTTTTAGTAAGAGCTCTGCACGGTATTTTCGGTGTAAATCAACTTTCCCCTTAATTGCTTTTTCGAGTAATTTTTTGGTTATTTTTAATAGCAGAGGGAAAACCAAAATAGCGATTATAGTTACAATTAACTTATATTGTGATGCAAACAATTCTAAAACTTCTATTATTTCCACATTAGGCCCTGAACTTTTATACCAATTCAATTTAATTCAATTGGTATTAGTTTAACGCGTTTGTATTATTTAAAAAGTGTTTTTAACGCTCACGAGCCACTGTACTGAGTCTACGTCATCGTAGCTATCAACTGGGGCGGCAATATCAATGTGGATCATGGTTCCTGAATTTGCACGACTTGGTGCCAAACGAAGACCCACGCCTATATTTTTTAAGACATGTGCGTTTTCGCCATTATTTTTATTGTTAAACCATGCTCTGCCTACATCTACAAAAGCTGCGCCACCTACTTTAAATAGCTGAAGTAAATCGTATTCCCAGTAATAACGCTTTTCTAGATTAACTAAAAAGCTGCGGTCGCCATGTTGATAATCCATAGGGTAACCACGCAGGCCTGTTTCACCGCCTAAAGTAAGCTGTTGATCAGCAGTCAGGTTTTTGGCGTATTGCACGCGGGCTTTAAAATACCAAGATTGGTCTTCACTAGTATTTAAATAATATTGAACTTGGCTGGTGGCCATAAAGTTTTCGAGTTTTTTCTGTTCTTTATTCCAATAGCCATCAATATCAGCACTAAAACGCCATAAGGTATTATCGTTAGTAAAGTGGGCTTTTTTAAAGTTAAAAGAATACACCGCGCGGCTGTCATCATTACTTAATGATTCATCTGAATAGCCAATTAAGCTTTTAATATTCCAACCTAAATTTAAATCTTCTGTGCGAGATATACTGTCAAAATTGCGTACTTTTATGTAGTTATCTTCAAACCAATGGCCGCTTATAAAGGGGTAGCTTAAACTTCTGTCATCGGCAAGTGGTGCAAAAGTAGTGTCTATAGCCTCAAAGGTATGCTGCTCGTCGGTATAACCTAAGGTTAAGCGCTGGGTCCAATTATTATTAAGCGCTTTAGAATGTCCTATAAATGCACGGTTTAAATCGGTAGTTTGATCAAATTCGCTAAACTCTTCGCCGCGTTTATATAGTGACTCTTCGCGCTGCTCAGAATAGCTTAAAATACCGTAACTAAAAGGGGTGTCTATCGCATAAAATGGATAGGTTAGCTCAAGCAAATGGCGTTTGCCATCGCTGTTATCAGCGTACTCTAAACGGCCGCGGTAGCGAGTAGATAAAATATTAGGATCGTCGTAAACAAATAAGTAACCGCTACGATCGCTGTCAGTCGTGCGCGAAAAAGAAAGGCGCTTACCCCACCCAAGTAGGTTTGATTCTCTAAAACCTATACTCGATTTATTTTCTCCGCCGCTACGACTAAAGTTCACTTCAGGTAAAAGTGTCCATAAATCACGGGTAACCACTTCTACATTAACATTGCCGTCGCAGTTTTCGGTAGCACTAATTTGTGCATCATATAAGTAGCTTTCTTTACGAAGTAGGCGCTCAGATTCAGCGAGCTTTTTAGCATCGTACTTGTCACCAGGGGAGAATAATAAAAGGTTATTAATAACATCGGGCTCTGTTTGAATATGAGCGCGGTTAGCAAATCGGAATAAGGCATTATTTTCCTCTTCAAGCTCAGTATTAAATACATTAAGTTGCTTGAGTTTTATTGAGGCTATTTTAGCGTTACTATTACTGTGCGTGAGGGTTGTTTTGTCTTGAACTTCTCGGCGTAAGTTTTTATCTGTGTTTAAATCTGTCTGTTCTACAAGGCAGTTATCAGTTTTCATTGACGATTGTTGTGCGAATGCATTAGGCACATAAAAGCTTAAAACCGTTAAGCTAATACAACATTGTGCTATCCACTTCTTGTTCACCATTAAACCTCTTTACTGCTACGTAGCAAATGACTACCGTAATATCAGCTTACATCATTGTTATTATAATGTAAGTAAAAGGTATGGATTTTGAAATTAATTAATTGTTACTCATATTCACTTTTGTTAATAACCAACCTGGTTTAGAACCGCCTGTGCGCGGGGTATTAAAAGCTAGCTTAAATAAAATGCTAAAGCGGCGAGTAAGTGCTCAGCTTCAAGCCCTTCGGCATTAATCCAGATGCTTTGGCTGTAATGCTCATAGTTTAAATTAAAGGTTTGATGATTATAGGTAAAACGAACTTGGTGGCGATCGGCACCAGCAGCGTAATCGCTGATAGTTATATCATCCGAGTGTAAAAATAACGTACTCCACAACTCAAAGTCTTCATCGTGTGGTGGCTCGGTGGGATTAATTAAAATATATTTATGAGCATGATCATATTCTATTTGGGTCATAAAATTCTTATTGTGTGGTTAAGTAGTGTCGAATTGCCGTTAAAAATGCGCCGCCGTACTTATTTAACTTAGTAAAACCTACACCCGACACTTTTAAAAATTCACTGTCGTTTGTTGGCATAAGCTGCGCCATTTCGGCTAACGTTTTATCATTAAATACTACATAAGGTGGCACATCGTCGGCATCAGCAAGTTCTTTTCGAAGTGCGCGCAGGCGAGCAAAGAGTTTTTTGTCGTAATTAAATTGCGCTAACTTATCTTGATAAACGTGTTTGGCTTGCAGGCGTGGCTCGGCTAATTGCAGTGCGTATTCACCTTTTAAAATTACACGCGCGGCTTCTGTTAATCTAAGTGACGCACCTTGTGTTATATCTTGGCTAAGTAAGCCTTGATGAATAAGTTGACGTAAAATACTGAGCCAAAATTCACTGCTTTTATCTTTACCTATGCCGTAGGTACTTAACTCATGATGATTATTATCGCGGATGCGGCTCGTGTTTGCACCGCGCAGTAATTCAACAATATAACCAAGTCCAAAACGTTGTCCCGCTCTGTATACACACGAAAGTGCTTGCTGGGCGACTAAGGTACCATCAAAGCTTTTTGGCGGATTTAAGCAAATATCGCAGTTGCCACAAGGTTCGCGTTGATATTCACTAAAGTAGTTAAGTAATATTTGACGACGACATGTTTGCGCTTCTGCAAAGCTTGCCATCGCGTTAAAACGTTGTTCTTCTACGCGGCGGCGTTGTTCGTCGTCTATGTCTTCAAAAAAGCGCCTTACGCGACCAATATCAGCTGGATCAAAATACATTATAGCTTCTGCGGCAAGTCCATCTCGCCCAGCTCGACCTGTTTCTTGATAGTACGACTCTATACTTTTTGGAATATCATAATGCAGTACAAAACGCACATTAGGCTTGTTTATGCCCATACCAAAAGCAACGGTTGCGACCACTATTTGTATATCGTCACGGGCAAACCCGGTTTGTACAAATTGTCGTTGCTCGTTACTCATACCTGCATGATAGGCTGCAGCATTAAGTCCTGCATCTGCTATTTTTTCAGCTATATCGTCTACGCGTTTACGGCTGGTGCAATAAATAATACCGCTTTGGCTTTTTTGCTCCTTTAGGTAGCGAAGCAATTGCACCATAGGTTTAAATTTTTCTTCTATGGTGTAGCGAATATTAGGGCGATCAAAGCTGCCAGTATGAATATAAGGCTGTTGTAGTTTTAATTGCTCAACTATATCAAACCGTGTGGCTTTATCGGCGGTGGCGGTTAATGCCATCATTGGGACATGTGCAAAACGTTGCTTTAATTCGTTTAAGCGAAAGTAGTGAGGTCTAAAGTCATGGCCCCAATGCGACACACAGTGCGCCTCGTCAATGGCAAATAAACTTACATTTAAATGCGATAAACGCTCTAAAAATTCGCGTTGTAATACTTTTTCAGGTGCCACATATAAAAGCTTAATTTGCCCCTGATGAAGCTGTTGATACACCAATTGCTGTTCTTCTCGGGCTAAGCTGTTATTAACATAAGCGGCTTTTACCCCGAGAGCCTGCAGTTGCGTTACCTGATCTTGCATGAGCGATATAAGCGGAGATATAACAATAGTGACGCCTTCGAGCACTAAAGCCGGTATTTGATAGCAAACCGATTTTCCGCCGCCGGTAGGCAGTAATACAAGTGAGTCTTGCCCATTTATGGCAGCATCAATAACTGTTTTTTGACCGTCGCGAAATTCACTGTAGCCAAACACTTGTTTGAGGACAGTTTCAGGTTTACGCACAAGCGTACTAGGTGGTGGTGTTAGTGTATTCATTGGCGGTATTTTAGTGGTTTTTTAGCAAGATGTCTTTAGCTGAGTTACTTGATAAATTATTTAAGTGGAGTCTCGTAGTTTTACATTAGGTATGTTCTACTCGTATCGCTAACGTAAACATAGAGAATAATAATGAATAAAGAAATGTTAATTGAACAGGTTGGTGCGATGTTTGTAAATGGTATGCCGTTTAATCAGTTTTTAAAAATATCAGTCGAGTCGCTTAGCCCTGAGCAGGCAAAAATTACGTTTCCGTGGCAGGATATTTTAATTGGCAATCCTGTGCAAAAAATACTACACGGTGGTGTTATTTCAGCCGTACTTGATAATGTAGGCGGTATGCTCGCTGCTGCAAGTGTTATAGATAAATTGATAGATTTAGATATGGTGAGTGTAAAAAACAGATTAGCAACGCTTGGGACAATAGACTTGCGTACCGATTATTTACGCCCAGGCAAAGGGAAGAGTTTTACAGCCAGTGCCACACTTATTCGTTCAGGTAATAAAGTATGTGTATGTCGAATGGAATTACATAATGAACAGTCGGTTCAAATTGCTTTTGGTACAGGTACGTATTTAGTTGGATAAAACCCCTATGAGAAGTAAACTATCGACCTTTTGAATCACTAAGTGTTTATTATGTCGATTGATACCGAGCAGCGTAAAGGTGCTATTTTTGCTTGTCTGGCTTTTTTTATGTGGGGTCTTGCACCAATATATTTTAAGTTGATTCAGCATGTTTCTGCCTTTGAAATTTTAATGCACAGGGTTGTTTGGTCGGTTGTGTTTTTAGTACTGGTCGTAAGTATTTTAAAATATTGGGCGACGGTTAAGCGCATTATTGTGCAGCCTAAGCTCTTGCTCATGCTTGTTATTACCTCAGCATTACTAGGATTTAATTGGGGTTTGTTTATATGGGCTATAAATAACAACCACATGCTTGATGCAAGTTTGGGCTATTACATAAACCCTCTTTTAAATGTGTTACTGGGGATGCTCTTTTTAGGCGAACGCCTGCGTAAGTTTCAAGGTGTTGCTGTAGCACTTGCCTTCACCGGTGTTGTGCTGCAATTAATTAGTTTTGGCTCGTTTCCGGTAGTAGCTTTTTCACTGGCTATATCGTTTGCGCTTTATGGTTTATTACGTAAAAAACTACCTGTTGAAGCTCTGCCAGGAATATTACTTGAGGCGCTTATATTATTGCCAGTTGCACTCATTTATTGGTGGTTAATGGTCCCAACAGCAACGTCGAGCCTACCAGCTAACGACTGGCATACCAATGTATTACTCATTAGTGCAGGTATTGTAACTACACTACCACTGCTGTGTTTTACTGGCGCCGCTAAACGCTTGCAATATACTACACTTGGCTTTTTCCAGTACATAGGTCCAAGCTTAATGTTCATACTGGCAGTGGTATTTTATGGTGAAGTGTTTGATGCGGAGCGTGTAGTAACATTTGCATGTATTTGGAGTGCACTCGCTATTTTTAGTTGGGACTCTTACCATCAATCACGTAAACGTAAAAAAGCGGCTATTACAGCCGCAGAAGTTGTTTAACTAACTACTTTATTTCGACCTGATTCTTTAGCGTCGTAGAGCTTTAAATCGGCCTGTTTTAATAATTCATCAATATGATAAACAGGCCCGCTTGCAAAGCCAATTGAAATAGTAAACTTAATTTTTGATGCGCTAAATTCTTGGCTGTTCGTTTCTACAAAGTATCTAAAGCCTTCAAGGCGTTTAAGCGCTTCTTGCTTGTCTATATCGAGAAAGTAAACGGCAAACTCTTCCCCACCTAAACGAGCAACTAAATGCTTTGTAAAATATTTACTAAAACAAATAGAGAGTCTTTTTAATACTTCGTCGCCTACATCGTGCCCGTAGGTGTCATTAATTGACTTAAAGTGATCAATATCAAGCATCGCTAAAGCACCATCAACTTTAACGTGTTTAATTTGCTTTAATGATTTCTCAGCTTCTTGAAAAAAGTAGCGACGATTAGGCAGGTTAGTTAGGTAATCTGTATTTGCTTGGTGTTTAATTGTGGCTATTTGCTCAAGCATGTCAACGTTCTGGCTCAATCGGCAGTAAAACTCTTCATTGTTAAAAGGTTTGTGCAGATAATCGTTTGCGCCATTTTTTAAAAACAAGCTAGAAAGTCCTATAGAGTCAGAACCCGAAATGCCAATAATAGCTTTTTCATCGTTGCTATATAAACGACGAATTTCACTGCAGAGCTCATCCCCATTCATTTTAGGCATTTCATTATCAGTAATAATGACTGAAATGTCTGGTGATTTTTCGAGCTTTTCCAATGCTTCATGACCGTCTTGAGCTTCAAAAATTTGATATTTGTGACGAACTAATAAGCTACAAATGTATCGGCGTGTCGATTTAGAATCATCAACAACCAGTACTTTTACATTTTCGTTACGGGGTAAGCGCTGCAATTGTTTTTCTAGGTATTGGTACGCTTGTTTATTTTCTTTAATGATGTAATCAATGATTGGGTATTTTTCTACAGTGTCGCGGGTTTTTTTGTCGATGTTACCCGTCATTACAATAGTTGGTATGTCAGCTTTAACAGTGCAGGGTACAGCTTCGCCGTTGGGAGCGTCAGGTAAAATAAAATCAACCACGGCGCAAAAGTAGTTATTATTACTTATAAGCTCTTTTGTTTGTGCTAATGACTTCGCTACATCGACTTCATAACCAGCTTTAAGCGCGATGTGCTTTTGCACTCGCGCCATTGCAGGCGTATCTTCAACTATTAGTATTTTTCGCGTCACGGAACAGCCTTGGTTATATTTTGCAAAAATATTTGCTTATATAAGTTGTAACTGTTAAAACGCAAAAAAGCAAATAACTTAGGTACTTAAAGACTATCGGAGTCTGAGTAATAATCTTGACTTACAGGCGCAGGGCTCGATATTTTTGAACGGCCAAATAAGGTATGAAACTTAGTTTTACAAGTTGTTAGCTTTAAGTATTTTATCCAAGCTCGTTCGATTGGGTTGGTAGGTTCTTGTGAGCCTGTTACGACTGCTACAAACTGTTCTTGATGTTCGTTTTGTGGCTCAATTGTTTTGCTATATAAGCCTCTTAAAACAACACCATGTTGTTCTAATATACTGGCTTCTAATAAGGTGAAGTTTCCGCTGCGGCTAAAACCACGTGGAAAATTCTGATCATCATAAAATTGACGTTGGCTAACAAATGCTTGGCGTAGTAATGAAATGTTATTGCTCATAGCTTTATCCTCATACCCTATTAATTAGCTGGAGTATGATGCAAGTTTGACAATTTATTAAACAAATTATTTTTATCGTGAGGATAAAAAATTGGATATCGATTTATTAAAAACATTCGTTGAAGTAGTGCGTACGCGTCACTTTGGTAAAGCGGCCGAAAACCTTTATATTACGCAGTCTGCAGTGAGCTTTAGAATTCGCCAATTAGAGCAAGGGCTTGGTGTTAATTTGTTTATTCGCCAGCGCAATAATATTCAACTTACCGCACCAGGCGAGCGTTTATTGCCGCACGCACAAATGATTATTACAGGTATGCAGCGTGCCAAAGTGGATGTTGCGCTTGCCGATAATATGCATAAGCAAATTAGCTTAGCAGGAACGCCTAATATTTGGGATGCTTTTTTACAGTTTGGAATAACTAATATTGTATCGGCAATGCCGGGTGTTTCATTGGTTGCTGAAGTTAAAGCACAACAGGAGAGCACTCGGCTGTTATTAGAGCGCACGCTCGATCTTGCAATATTATTTGATCCACCAAAAGTTGATGAGTTAGTAGTAGAGCGAATCTGTGAATTACCAATTATTCCAGTAAGCGGATTCGACACAGCAACGAATGAGAATTTTTTTGATAATCAATATGTATATGTTGATTGGGGAACTACTTTTTCCCTTTGGCACGCACGCCAATTTACAGGTAAAACATCGCCTTACTTTAGAACAAGTACTGGGCGTATTGCACTTGATTTAATACTACAATGTGGTGGTAGTGCATTTATTCCTCAAGTATTGGTGCAAGGGCATTTAGAGAAAGGTGAATTATTTCATGTAAAAAACGTAGAAAATACGTCAAGAGATATATTTGTGGCCTATCATAGAGATAACGAGCAAAAAGAACTAATAGAAACCTTAATAAATTTGCTACCTAAAATAGAGCCTAATGCTTAACAGCTAGTTTTATTCGATAAATATTAGTTTCTAGTGTTCGTGTTGTTTTAATTTCATATTTAATGCATTTTTATTAATTAAAAAAGACATAAATGTTTCCGTTGTAATATTTCTGTCATTTATCGGTGACAAAATGCAGCAGTTTTAAAAATTAGTCTTTTGTGATTATCCAAGGAAATAACATGAAATTTGTAAAATCGAGCTTATGCTTAGCACTATTAAGTGGTTTATCTTTTAATGCAATTGCCGATGTAGATGTATACGGCAAAGCGAATGTAACCGTGCAATCATCTGATGATGGCGAAGGGTCTTTTACTGAAATTAAAAGTAATGCATCTCGCTTTGGCCTTAAAGGTTCTGAAAAAATAACCGATGGTTTAGAAGCAGTATATAAGTTTGAGTTTCAAGTTGACGTAACGGACGCAGACTCAAAAGGCGATGATGATAATATTTCCGCGCGTAACCAATATGTGGGTTTAAAAGGAGCGTTTGGCCAAGTGGTAATTGGGCGTAACGATACTGCACTTAAGCAATCTCAAGGTAAGTTAGATTTATTTAACGACCTTGAAGGCGATATTAAAAATGTCTTTAAAGGTGAAAATCGTTTAGGTAACTCAGTTAGCTATTCGTCAAACTCATACGAAGGTTTTAAAGTGCTTGCTACTTTTATAGCTGAAGATGATGTAGATGCGGATAACGGCTATTCAATGGCGGTTACTTATGGTGACGTTGCACTTAAAAAGAGCGCGGTATACGCGTCAATTGCAGCCGATAGCGAAGTAAATGGCTACGATGTAGTACGTGCATCAATTCAAGGTAAAGTTGAAGGTTTTACATTAGGTGCAATGTACCAAACACAAGAAAAAGTAGACGGCAGCGCAGAGGCTGATGGTTACTTATTAAACGCAGCTTACAGCATGGGTAACAACACATTTAAAGTACAATACCAAGATATGGACTTTGACGACAGCGACGATAAGTCAGCAATTTCAGTTGGTCTTGATCACAAATTAAATAAAAACATTAAAGTATTTGGCTTTTACTCAAGCTTCGATATGGACAACAATGTTGACCAAGACTACGTAGGCTTAGGTATGGAATACAAGTTTTAACTATTCGCTAAATTAGTTAAAACACTCCCTTTTTAACCGTGCTCTTTTGAGTGCGGTTTTTTTTGCTTTAAATTATTTACTTAGCCGCCCATAATAGAGCTTCATTTGGAATGAGGTGCGAGTCCTCGACTGTTCCCGCAACTGTAAGCAGCTGAGCTGTAAGTCAGATACAAATGGTATAATACCAATTTTATTAAAAACATGAGCTTTCTAGCGAATTAAATAACTTATTAGCTTCGTTAAAAATTATTGATATACGACTGCATAGATGCAGGAGGTAGAGCAATGCAGGGAGCAATTAGTGATAACAACTATATGTCATAATTTTCGCCTTGTTATTAAGCTATTTATTTGTCGCAATAATAAATCACTAATTTAATACAATTGGTATAAATTCTTTTAACGAGCGGGTTTACTCATTTTTTCTTGTAGTGCATTAGTATTTTTATCGCATTTTTGGTGAGTTTAACCCTTTCTAGGACTGACTATTGCACACTCAAACGCCATTAAATACACCATTACTAAACGTTAAAAACGTATCGTGGGATATTGGCAATAAAACGATCCTCAAAAAATAAACCTTAAAATAGCCACAGGTAAATTTGTTGGTTTAATTGGCCCCAATGGCGCAGGAAAATCGAGCTTATTGCGTTGTTTATATCGTTTTAATAAACCAACTGAAGGTGTTATAGAATTTAACAACACCGATATTTGGCAGCTAAAAAGTGATGAGTACGCAAAAAAAGTAGCGGTTGTTTTACAAGAAACCCCGTCGCAATTTAACTTAAGCGTATTTGATGTTGTTGCACTTGGGCTAACGCCTCATAAATCGCTATTTAGCTCAATAACTAACATTGATAAACAAGAAATCACCCAAGCTATCAGCACTGTAGGATTAGCAGATCATAGCGATCAAAGCTTTGAATCGCTCTCAGGTGGTGAAAAACAACGTGCCTTGATAGCCCGTGCGATAGTCCAGCAACCTCAGCTATTAATAATGGACGAACCGACCAGCCATTTAGATGTTAAATACCAAATACAGGTAATGGAGCTTGCGAAATCGTTGGGTGTAACGGTGTTTGCATCGTTTCATGATTTAAATTTAGCCTCTGCAATGTGCGATGAATTAGTGGTTATTAAAAACGGTGAAATTACGCATATAGGCACGCCAAGCGAGGTGCTAACCGAAAACATGTTAGGCGACGTTTTTGGTGTCTGCGCCCAAGTAAATAACCACCCGCAAATATCGAAATCGGGAAATAGCATTCCTCATATCACTTACTTTTATGGTTATGAATAATATGAGCGCAGTTGATATTCGCCACTCACTTGCGCTACTTATAAGTGTTTCAGCTGCTTTATTTAGCTTATTTACAGCACTTAGTTTTGGCGCAGCAGAGACCTCACTTCAAGATGTGTTTAATAGCTTTTTACTCTCAAATGAGGCGTCTTTTAATACGCGTATTATTTACGAACTAAGAATGCCACGCACATTACTCGCTTTTTTAGCAGGCTCTGGTTTAGCCATTGCGGGGCTTATTTTACAAACGGTAACGCGTAATCCTTTAGCCGATCCTTACTTGTTTGGTATATCGTCGGGTGCCTCATTTGGCGTGGTGTTACTTATGGCATTAGCAGGCATTAGCGCAGGCTTTATGCTATCTGCAGCAGCACTACTGGGCAGCTTACTCGCCATGGGTTTATTAATACTTATTGCAGGTAGGCAGCAAAGTGCACAGGTAGAATCAATGTTATTAGCTGGCGTTGCTCTATCGTTTTTATTTAGTGCATTTACCAGCCTGTTGCTTTATTGGAGCGATCCTCAGGCGGTGGCCGCTATTTTATTTTGGACACTGGGCAGCTTTGCGCGTGCGCAGTGGGCTACCCTTTGGTTGCCTTTGTTGGTAATTACATTGTGTACGTTTGTAATGCTGAGCTTTAGAAGGCAGCTCAATGCTATGTTACTTGGCGATGAAAGCGCAATTACATTAGGTGTGAGGGTTCAGCGCTTTAGAATACTCATGCTAGTTTTGAGCTCGTTAATTACTGCTGTGCTGGTGGCTATGTGTGGCGGTATTGGGTTTGTAGGATTAATGGTACCGCACATAGTGCGCTTTTTTATATCTCAAGGCTCCATAGCTGGATTACTGGTAACGAGTTTGGTGGGTGGTACATTTATGGTGTGGGTTGATGTGCTTTCGCGCTCCTTGCTAAAAAACCAAGAGTTGCCTGTAGGTGTTATTACTGCTGCTATTGGCAGTGTGTTCTTTTTAAGTTTATTGTTTTTTAGAAAGCGAAAGGTGTAACTCCATGAAAACCTTAATGGTGCAAGGTACTACTTCCGACGCAGGTAAAAGTACTCTAGTTGCTGCCCTTTGCAGGGTGTTTGCTAAGCGCGGGTTAATGGTTGCGCCTTTTAAACCACAAAATATGGCACTTAATAGCGCAGTAACAAAAGACGGTGGCGAAATTGGTCGTGCGCAAGCTTTGCAAGCAATAGCAGCTAAAGTAGAGCCCGAAATAGACTTTAATCCTATTTTACTTAAACCTAATAGCGATACGGGCGCGCAAGTAATTATTCACGGAAAAGCCATTAGTAATATGGAAGCGGGCAAATATCACGACTATAAAAAAGTGGCGATGGATGCAGTAATAACCTCACATAACCGCTTAGCTAAACGCTTTGAATTACTCCTTGTTGAAGGGGCTGGGAGCCCTGCTGAAATAAACCTGCGTGAAAATGATATTGCCAATATGGGCTATGCCGAAGAGGTAGATTGCCCTGTCATTATTATTGCCGATATTGACAAAGGTGGTGTATTTGCACATTTGGTGGGTACCCTTGCGTTGTTAAGCGAGTCAGAACAAGCGCGCGTAAAAGGCTTTGTTATAAACCGCTTTAGAGGCGATATAGGTTTGCTGCAAGGCGGGCTAGATTGGCTTGAAGAATACACAAATAAACCCGTACTTGGCGTATTACCTTATTTACACGACCTTGCGCTTGATGCCGAGGACGCCGTCACTATTGATAATAACGTAACCAACGCCAAAATTAATATTGCAGTGCTACTTGTTCCCCACATTAGTAACCACACCGATTTTGATGCACTGCGTTTGCACCCAAACATTAATATAAATTATGTGCGCCATACCCAAACGATCCCAGATGTTGATCTGATAATTCTCCCAGGCAGTAAAAATGTGCTGGGCGATTTTAACTTTTTGAAAAATGAAGGTTGGGACACTCAAATTAAGCGCCACTTACGCTACGGTGGCAAAGTACTTGGTATTTGTGGCGGCATGCAAATGTTGGGCAATACAATCAACGATCCCGAGGGAGTTGAATCATCATTAAAACAAGTAAATGGGCTTGCCCTGTGCGACTTTGAAACCACGCTGACAGCGCAAAAAGTATTAACTAAAATAACCGCTACACTACTTTTAAACAACCAATCAACACTCTGTAGTGGTTACGAAATACATGCAGGAATTAGCCAAGGTGCAGCGCTTAATAAGCCATTTTTAACCTTTGATGAAAACCACCCACATGGTTTTACATTTGATGGCTTTATTAGTGACGATAACGCCATTGCGGGCACCTATTTGCATGGTTTGTTTGATGAAGCCGATGCTACATCGCAAATTTTAAAATGGGTAAAACCAAGCGCCACAATTAATCCAATTAGTATTGACGATCACCGCGAGCAGCAGTTAGAGCGCTTAGCAACCATGTGCGAAACGCATTTAAACATACAGCAAATTATCTCGATTTATGAAGGGCACAATAATGACTGAACAAAACAACGATAAGCATAAGCAGCGCCAACAAAAAGTAAAAGAACAAGTGGATGCGCGTGTTGCTGCCGCGCAAGATGTAAAAGGTATTTTTCAGGTAATTACCGGTAACGGTAAAGGTAAATCAACCTCGGGTTTTGGCGTTGTAGCACGCTGCGTAGGGCATGGTAAAAAAGCGGCGGTTTGCCAATTTATTAAAGGTACGTGGGAGTGTGGCGAGCGTAACTTATTACAAGGTGCAGGCGTTGAGTTTGTAGTAATGAACACCGGTTTTACCTGGGATACACAAAATAAAGAAGCTGATACCGCAGCCGCCCAAGCTACATGGCAAGAGTCAAAACGTATGCTTGCTGATAGCAGTATTGATTTAGTATTGCTTGACGAGCTTACGTATATGGTGACCTACGGCTACGTTGATTTGGATGAAGTAGTAACAGCACTTAATAACCGTCCGCCCATGCAGTCAGTTATAATTACAGGACGTGCAGCACACCGTACTTTAACAGACCTTGCCGACACTGTAAGTGAAGTGCGTAATGTAAAACACGCATTCGATTCAGGCATAAAAGCGCTTGAAGGATTTGATTACTAATGTTTAGAGCGTTTTTTATTGGACTACTGCTTTTTAGTGTTTCGGGCAGTGCACTTGCAGAGCAGGCTAATGATTCTAAAAAATTGCGAATAATAGCGCTTGCACCACATATAGTCGAAAACCTATTTGCCATAGGAGCGGGCGATAATATTGTGGGTACAGTTGATTACGCCGACTATCCTGTAGAGGCTCAAAGTATTGAGCGCATAGGGGGTTATTACGGTATATCGCTTGAGAAAGTACTCGCGCTTAAACCTGACTTAGTTATTGCATGGAAAAGCGGAAATCAAAGCGAAGATTTAGCCCAAATAGAGCGTTTAGGTATAAAAGTATATTTGAGTAACCCCACCACAATCGACGCTGTAGCCAATGAGTTACTTACTTTTGGTGAATTTACAGGGAATATTAAGCAAAGCCAGCAAGCGGCAAATACATTTAAACAAAAGTTAAGGGGTATTGTTAAAAGCCAGCAAGATAAAAAAAATATAACCGGATTTTATCAGTTATGGGCTGAGCCCATGATGACAGTAAGTAAAAACACATGGATAAATCAGCTGATTGAAACATGCCATGTGAGCAACGTATTTGCCGATAGCGTCACAGATTACCCGCAAATTAGTATCGAAAATGTCATTGTTACCAAGCCACAAGTTATTATTATTCCTGATGAAAAATCAAAAACACTACAGCCGGTTGTTAATTGGCAAAAGTGGCCAGAAGTGCCAGCAGTTAAAAATGATCAGTTTATTAGCGTAAATGCCGATTTATTACATCGTTTTACTGCGCGCATGCTAGATGGGCTTGCGGATATGTGTGATAAAATAGACGCATCACGTAAACAGATTAAGAGTACACAATGAGCGATTGGGCTACGTTTTTAGAAAGTGAATTACAGCAACCTTACATGCAGCAAACGTTAGAGTATGTGGCTAATCGCCGCAATGAAGGTGTTGCTGTTTATCCGCCTGAACCTCAAGTATTTAGTGCTTTTGATGCCACTGCGCTTAATAACATCCGCGTTGTAATTTTGGGACAAGACCCATACCACGGAGAAGGGCAAGCGCATGGCTTGTGTTTTTCAGTATTGCCTGATGTAAAAAAGCTACCGCCGTCGCTTAAAAATATGTACAAAGAGTTAGCGTGCGATATCAGCGGGTTTGTTATTCCTGAGCATGGTTACCTGCAAAGTTGGGCAGATCAGGGGGTATTTTTACTCAATACAGTATTGACCGTTGAGCAAGGGCAAGCGCATTCTCACAAGCATTTAGGGTGGGAGCAATTTACCGATAATGTAATAGCGCATATTAATAAGCACTGCGAAGGTGTGGTATTTATTTTATGGGGCGCACATGCACAAAAAAAAGGTAAAGGTATAGACAGCGCTCGCCATTATGTTTTAAAAGGGCCGCACCCATCGCCACTTTCGGCTCATAGAGGTTTTTTTGGTTGTAAGCACTTTTCAAAAACGAATGAGGTATTACAGGCCCAAGGTGAAAAGCCGATTAACTGGCAAGTTTAGTAACTTTTAAACTTTTTACTTACGATAGAGTTTAGGTTAAGAGATTTTAAAGCACTTAAATTTTTCAACGCATTAAAAAGGCTTCCTTAATACGGAAGCCTTTTTTGTTTAGTTAGAGTGTATTGTACTAAAAATCGAGCTCTTCAATTTCAATACTGTCTGTAAAGTAGTCTAGTTCTTGTAGTTCTTTACGTAAGCGGTGTTTGTCTTTAATCGCTTCTATTTCCCGCCATTTTCTTTTTTTATTTTTTTGAGAGGTTTTCCTTGCTGTATCTGGTCCTTCTAATATCTCTAATATATCGTTTAGGCTATCCATGAACTTCTCCTATTGATTTTATTGACCTCAAGAATACCTATACCACAGGCATAACTAAAATAGAATAAAAAAGTGACAGTTATGTTACATAAGTGTGATTAATTGATGAAGGTTTATACGAAAAGTCTATAAAGAGGCTACGTATTTTAGGCATAAAAAAACGCCGCTATTGCGACGTTTTTTAAAACACGATTATAGCAAATTACATTGCTTTAAAACGCGCTTCTAGTTGTTCTTGTGCATCAGCAAAAGAGCGAATACCTTCAGCCAGTTTTTCAGTAGCCATAGCATCTTGGTTATGTAACCAACGGAACTGTGCTTCTGTTAAAGGCTCTGGCTTTGGCTCTTGTGCAACATCGCTTTGCAGTAAGTATTCTTGTGCGCCTTCAAGGTTACCTAAATCTTCTAAAAGATTAGGGCTAATAGTTAGCTTGTCACAACCAGTAAGAGCAATAATTTCGCCTGTATTACGGAAACTTGCACCCATCACAACTGTTTTGTAGTCATGGCGTTTGTAAAATTCAAAAATACTGCGTACTGACTGAACACCTGGATCTTGTAGCGGATCGGTTGGTTTTTCCATACCGTTAGCAACGTGCCAATCTAAAATACGACCAACAAATGGCGAAATTAGAAATACGTTTGCATCGGCACACGCACGGGCTTGGGCATCGCTAAATAATAAAGTAAGGTTACATTTAGTGCCTTCTTTTTCTAGCTGTTCAGCGGCTTTAATACCTTCCCACGTAGACGCTACTTTAATTAAAATTTTGTCTTTGCTTACACCTTCTTTTTCGTAAAGGTTAAGTAGGGTATGTGCTTTATCAATCGTTGCTTGCGTATTAAACGAAAGACGTGCATCTACTTCAGTAGAAATGTAACCAGGCACAATAGCGCTAATTTCTTTACCTAGTAATACGGCAAAGTAGTCACATGCTAGTTCAAGTTGTTTAGCAGGCTCTTGCTCGGTTTCTTTTGCGTAGCTCCAAGCTTTATCTAGGTAAGGCTTATATGCTTCAATCTCGCTCGCTTTTAATAAAAGCGACGGGTTTGTAGTTGCATCTTCTGGTTGATGCTTTTTAATAGCTTCAATATCACCAGTATCGGCCACAATAGATGAATGTTGTTTTAGCCTTTGTAGAGCTGAAGTCATTTGCTTTCCTCATTCCAAGCAAGTTAAAAGAAAATCTAATCACTCTTAATATATACAATCCATACTGCAACAGTGTGACAATGCTTGATAGGTCTTATGTCCTTACCAATAGAAAAACGGCAATGCATGGGTTATTAAGAGAGGATTTATTTAAACAAAACGTGCTTTTCGTTTCATTTAATGTTGAAATTGACACTAAATAAATTACAAGTCAATAGCTAACTATGATCACTGTTATTTCACCTGCAAAAAATCTTGATTACGAAACGCCCCCCGCAACAGACAAGTTCACTCAGCCTGAGTTACTCGAGCACAGCGAAGCGCTCATGAAGGTATGCCGTGAACTAACACCAGCGCAAATTGGCAGTTTAATGAAAATCAGCGATAAGCTATCTGGGCTTAACGCAGCGCGCTTTAGTGAGTGGGCGCAGCCGTTTACACAAAGTAATGCTAAACAAGCGGTACTTGCCTTTAATGGCGATGTATATGGCGGTTTAGATGCAAGTACGCTTAAAGCTAGCGAGCTTGATTACGCACAAAACCACTTACGTATTCTTTCGGGTTTATACGGCTTATTAAAACCACTTGATTTAATGCAAGCTTACCGCCTTGAAATGGGCACCAAGCTTGAAAACTCACGTGGCAAAAACTTATACGAGTTTTGGGGCAGCGTAATAGCGAATAAACTAAACGACGTGTTAAAAGCACAAGACGCGCAATATCTAGTTAACCTTGCTTCAAACGAATACTTTAAAGCGGTAGATAAAAAAGCGCTTAACGCGCAAATTATTACGCCACATTTTAAAGACTGTAAAAACGGCCAATATAAAGTCATTAGCTTTTACGCTAAAAAAGCACGCGGCATGATGGCCCGTTACATTATAGAGAATAAAGTAACGCAGTTAAGCCAACTTAAAGAGTTTACTGTGGCGGGTTATTACTTTAGCCCCGAGGCAACAGTTAAAGAGCTTGAGCCGGTATTTATGCGCGACGAACAAAATTAGGTTCATACGCTTAAATAAAAAATTGAAAAGCCATGCATTGCATGGCTTTTTTGATGTTGGCGCTATATTTGCAATCTTATCTAATATTAATGAGAACACTAATTAAATAGGTGCAAATAAAATGATCAGTATTCCGTCAGTTGGCGAAGCCGAAAAACTAATAGAAGAAAAGCTCGGAGGGTGGTTTGATGTTGTTATAAGCCACATTCCTAATTTTATAGTAGCAATTGTTATCGCCATTGTGTTTTCAATATTGGCGCGCTTTGCTGGTAAGCTCATGAAAAACGTATTACGTCGCTCCCTCGACTCAACCCAAATTGCCGACTTAATGGCGTCAATATTTAAAGTTATTGTGTTGTGTGTAGGTTTATTTATAGCACTTGATTTTGTTGGTTTAAAAGGCACAGTTACCTCATTACTTGCCGGTGCGGGTATTGTAGGCTTAGCCATTGGTTTTGCGTTTCAAGATATGACCGAAAACCTAATTGCAGGTATCGCCATGGGGATACGTAAGCCGTTTAAAGCAGGTGATGTTGTTGAGTCCGATGACGTGTTTGGTTCAATACATTCAATAAACTTGCGTAACACGCTAATAGAGAGCTTTTACGGGCAGTTGATACTTGTACCTAACAAAGTATTATTTAGAAATGTCCTTAAAAATTACAGCACCTTAGGTGTTAGGCGAATAGAAGTGCCTGTGGGTATTTCGTATGGTGATGATATAGACAAAGCCAAAGATGCCATTGTTAAAAAAATTAACGAGTTTGACTTTGTAATACGCAAAGACGAAACCGCTGTATACGCTGAAGGCTTTGGTAGCAGCAGCATTAATTTATTGGTGTGGTTTTGGATTAAATACCCAGGCGAGCCAGACTTTATGACGGTTCGCCACAAAGGTGTTGTTGCTGTTAAGCAGGCACTAGATGAAGCTGATATTAGTATTCCATTTCCTATTCGTACGCTCGATTTTGGTATTAAAGGCGGTGAAAAGCTCGATGCCATGATAAGCGATAAAATAAGCCAGCAGTCATCAAATAAAGACAGTAGCGACGGTGCTGACTCTAACCAAAGTGAGTAATTTAGTTAAAATTCATTAGGCAAAAGTATTGGGAAATAGTTACTTACCAACAGCGCATTTTTACAGAGTAAAATTGCGCTGTTTTTTTTCATAAACGGATTATTAGCTAAAAGTTTAAATACCTAGTTTGTGTTTATTGAATATCAATTCTAATTAGTTGCGTTTGGCCATGGGAGTATTAATAAGTAAAAGTAGTGTTTATCCACCGACTTCTTTACTACCTTTGCAACACACTCTGAAATAACGCCCTCATCTATTTCAATAACTAAATCATCTTCTTTCAGCCCCGGTAGATCTGCTGAGGAATCTGTGTAAGTTTTTGCAATATTAACTGAGTTAATTTCAAAGCTAAAAGAGCCAAAGACAAACACGCTATCATCAACTCTAAATCTACCCTCTTCAAAATAAGTGTGAGCTATCGTTTTAGGGTGTGGAGTAATTGCATTGCATAGGTTTTATTTTATATTTGTGCGCAGCTGCAAAACTTGCCTTAAACAGAATATAAAAAAGCGCAGCTTGTGTTGGAGTAACAAGCCGCGCTTATGAATTAGTTATAAAAATAGGTTTATGTGGTAGGTATTAAATAACGCTAATTTTGTTACGAATGATTTTAACCCCATCCATATTTTCTAAAAATTTTTGTGCAAGAGCACGTTCAAAGCCTGTTTGCGCTTGACCGTATAATTCTACCTCACCATCTTTAACTACAACGCGGATATTGCTTAATGCAAAGTTAGGATTAGTACGAAGTGTGCTGGTAATCGTTTGCTGAAGGTTAGGTTGAGTGGCTACACTGCTGACTACGGCCATGTTGGTTGCTGCACTTACCTTTGTAGCGCAAGCTAATAAAAATAAACAACAAAATGATACTAAAGCGATAGTTAACTTGAGGCGGTTCACAACTTAATCCTTACATTACGATGAATAGTGCAGCCACTAAATGGAAATTCCATCGGCTAGGTTATCTTGTAGTTACAATTTCGGTGCCACAGTTAACGTACTGAAATATAAGGGAATTTTATTAAGTGGGAATTAAAGTGGGCAAAAATTACATTTAAATGAGTATGAGTTACATGCTTGGGTTACATATGTAACAGGTGCAAATAGCAAAGCCTGTAAGGCTTGCATTAAAAAGCCGACAAGAGCCGGCTTAGTATAAAAATGTTTTAGGTTACTTTTCTTTTTAACCTTAGCCTTTTTCTTGGCTTTCATTTTTACAGGATCTTTACGCTTTTTAGCAGGTGGCTTAGCTTCTTTATGCTGTGGCTCAACACCTTTAATTACACGGCGTTTTAGCTTTTGCTCAACGTAGCGCTCTACTTTATATAAAATACCAATGTCGTGTGCTTCAACTAATGATATTGCAATCCCTTTTTTACCAGCACGGCCAGTACGACCAATACGGTGTACGTATACGTCGGCAGTGCGCGGCATATCAAAGTTAATAACGTGACTGATGTCAGATACGTCAATACCACGTGCAGCTACGTCGGTAGCAACTAATATGCTTGTTTTGCCACTATGGAAGTTTTCCATGGCTTTCATACGTTTGTCTTGTGGCATTTCGCCGCGTAACCACGCCGCTTTTACATCATTAGTTGTAAGTTCACCAATCAATGTTTCTAGACGTTCGCGAGTTTTAACAAACACAATTGCTTTAGTTACGTCAGGATTTTTGAGCGTATTAACTAATAATTCAAGTTTATGATGATAATCGTCGGCTAAATGTACCCATTGGTGAATTTTAGCTTTTTCTTTACGTGACGATTCGGCTTCTAATAGAGCAGGGTCGTTTAATGTTTTTTCAGCAAACCTTTCTACGCTGTCACCTTCAAGTGTTGCTGAGAATAAAAAACATTGGCGACGATTTTTAGCTTCGTCACAAATACGGCTCATTTCTTTTTTGAAACCCATGTCTAACATGCGATCTGCTTCATCAATGATAAGCATTTCTACATGTTCAGCATGAAAGTTTTCGGTTTCTAGGTATTCCATTAATCGACCTGGTGTGGCGATTAAAATATCGTTATTTTTTTCAAAAATTTCTTTATGCGTGCCGTAGTTAATACCGCCTGTTACTACACCAATTTTTAGGTGTGTGCGTTTAGCTAGCAGTTCACATTGTTCATGAATTTGATAAGCCAGCTCACGAGTCGGGGTCATAACGAGTACGCGCGCAAAACCAGGGTCACGACGTGGGAAATCCAGTAAGTACTGAATAGCCGGAATTAAAAATGCCGCTGTTTTACCTGTACCAGTAGGCGCAGATGCTAAAATATCGCGCCCCTGTAGTGCTTCAGGAATAGCTTGTTGTTGAATGCTGGTTGGCGTCTCATAGCCCATTTTATTAATGGCATCGAGTAGCTTGTTATCAAGATCAAATTCAGAAAATTGCATAGAGTGTCTAAAATAAGGGACAATTACCCTGATTATACGCGCTATGCTGCGCTTGGTGAATGAAAAGGTGAAAAAATGTCTGGTTTTGTATTTAAACAATTTAAAGTTGAACACGCCCACTGTGCAATGAAAGTTTCTACCGATGGCATTTTGCTTGGCGCATGGGCTAATTTAAGCGGTGCAAAGTCATTACTTGATATAGGCACCGGCACCGGCTTACTAGCATTAATGTGTAAGCAGCGCAGTAATGAGCTTGGTATAACTGCGGTAGAAATTGACGAAAGCGCCTATACCCAAGCATTACAAAATGTAGCTAATAGCCCGTGGCCAACTATAAGTATTACGCACCAAACTATTCAAAGCTTTAGTAGTGAAGTTAAATTTGACGTGGTTATCTCTAATCCACCGTATTTTAATCACAGTTTAAAAGGCGATAATGCTGCGCGTAATACCGCGCGCCATACCGACGGCTTAAGTTTTGAAGAGTTAATAAATGCGTTTAAACGTTTAAGCCATAGCCGCTCTCGCTTTAGCTTAATACTCCCAAGCGTTGAAGGTGCATTATTTATAGAGCTTGCTACTCAAAATGGGCTTTATTTAAATACTCATTGCCAAGTAAAAGCCACGCCCAACAAAGATATTAGCCGCAGTTTAATGACATTTAGCTACGTAAAAAGCGATATAGAATCATCAATTCTGTGTATTAGAAACTTAGATAATACCTACACTGCTGATTATATAGCCCTATGCAAAGCATTTTATTTGAAAATGTGAAGTAATAAGTCTGATTTAATACTGGTCGATAGTTCTTAATTTGAAATGTGCTTTTAGAGTGTGTTTATAAATCACCTACTATGATTAATTATTAGCAGCCACCATTTTTGCAAGCCAAGGTGTGTTTGCTGCTATTACGCCAGTAGGGCTTTGGAAAACCATTGATGAGGATACAAACCACGCTAATTCGTATGTACGTATTACCCAAACCAACGGTGTATTAAGCGGCAAAGTTGAAACCATTCTTAACCCTGTAAAACAAAACGATATATGCAGTAAATGCGATGATGAGTTAAAAGATCAGCCTATTTTAGGAATGACTATAATCACCGATGTAAAAGCACAAGATGATGGCTTATGGGGAGACGGTGAAATACTCGACCCAACAAATCGTAAAACCTACACCTTACAATTAACTCCGCAAGATGAAGGTAAAAAGCTCGAAGTACGCGGCTACATTGGCTTTTTTACCGAAACCAATATTGGCTAAGAGTTGAGTAAGTTTTACTACTTACTTAATTACTAAACGTTAAATAATTAACCGTTAACTGAAATCATTTTTGCGCTTTGCCTTTCTTACTCACTAAGCCTGCCATATTTAATTGGCATAAAATTTTGAGTAAATAAAAGGGTAAAATATGATTAAGTACATAGTTGCTTTAATAATGCTTAGCACACTGTTAATAAGCGGTGCGGCAAACGCAAAGGATGATGCTGTAAATACGGGTTGGTTTAATAACACGGCTATTAAAGGGTACGACAGTGTTGCTTATTTTACCCAAAATAAAGCCATTAAAGGCAGCGACAAATACACGTTTAGTTATTTAGGTGCCAACTGGCACTTTTCGAGTGAAGAAAACAAAACGGCATTTGCAGAAGACCCAAAACGTTATGCACCGCAATATGGTGGATGGTGTGCTTATGCAATGGCTGATGAGGGGAATACCGTAGGGATAGACCCAGAAGCATTTTATATTCACGAAGGTAAGCTTTACTTAAACTATAGCGAAAGCGTACAGCAAAAATGGTTAAGTAATTTACTGCCATACATTGTGATGGCTGATGGATATTACCCACAAACAACAAACGTGATGACGTTTCAATAAATTACTCATATTATTAGGGTCTGTTGAACTTTGCGGATTAAAATTTGTTCAAACTAGGGGCTATTTAATCGCGGCGCGAGATTTGTAACCTAGTGGGCTAAGTAAAAACCGAGCAACAAAGAGTAAGTAGCCCCTAGGAAGAACCCTTTGGGCAGCGCCTGTTTGGCATTAATGCTACGTTATCGCCCATTTATGGGGAATAACCACACTGCATAGGCTCTGCCTTGCCTAAATACCAAACAGACTGCTGCAAATTTAACCTTAAAAGTTCAACAGACCCTAGTTAAAAAGCCCGCAACTAAACTAGTTGCGGGCTTTTTGCTTTTTATTTATTAGCTTATTAATTAAAGCGTTTCACCGTATTCAGTCATTACCTGTTCAACCCATGTTGCAATGCGGTCGTCGCTTAGCTCGTATTGACTGTCTTCGTCGAGTGCGAGTCCTACAAACTGTTTACCATCAGGGGTTAATGCTTTTGAAGCTTCAAACTCGTAACTACTGTCGTTTGGCCAAAAACCAAGCTGAGTAAATGTTTGCGTATTTATTTCATCGTGTAGCATGCCTAGCGCATCTTGAAACCACTGCCCGTAACCTTGCTGATCGCCCATGCCAAATAAAGCAATGGTTTTACCATTTAGGTTTACGTCGGCTATGTCGTCCCACTTTGACTCCCAGTCTTCTTGTATTTCACCAAAATCCCATGTTGAAATACCAAAGATGATAAAGTCATACTGCTCTGCATTTTTTAGTGGCTCGTCTTTAATATTGTGCAGGGTAACTATATCGGCACCAATAATGTCGCGAATCTTTTCTGCTGCCATTTCGGTGTAGCACGTAGTAGAACCAAAAAATAAACCAATTTGCATCGTATTTATCACTGTGTAATTGCCTGATATGATAGGCTCAAGTTTACCGTAAGGTATTTTTAATTGATACCTTAGCAAAGCATGAGAGCATAATGTGACAACGCTATCTGACGATTCTTTTGAAAATAATAGCAGTATGAGCAGTAATAGCGACTACCTAGAAACCTTTTTAGATAGCCTGTACTTAGAACAAGGCGTAAGCGAAAACACATTAAGTGCTTATCGCAGTGATTTAGATAAGTTTTGCCTATTTTTAAAGGGCGAAAATTTAATGACGGTAACAGGGCTTGATGTTGAAAGTTACTTAGCGCACCGAGTCGATTTAGGTTTAAAACCACGCAGTACGGCACGTAGTATTAGTGCGCTAAAGCGTTTTTATCAGTACTTTGTGCGCGAAAAACTAATTAGCGATACCCCCATGCTAAATATTTCTCAGCCAAAAGCAGGGCAATCGTTACCTAAAACACTCTCAGAGGCTGAAGTAGAGGCATTATTAAATGCACCTAATACAGAAGAGGCGATGGGACTGCGAGATAAGGCTATGTTAGAGCTACTCTATGCAACGGGTTTGCGTGTAAGTGAACTTGTTGGGCTGCGCTTGGAGCAAATTAATTTGCGCCAAGCGGTGGTGTTTGTAAAAGGTAAAGGCAATAAAGAGCGCTTAGTACCACTGGGTGAAGAAGCCATGTATTGGCTTGAGCAATTTTTAAAGGGTGGGCGTGCGCAAATGATAAAACACGCCACCGATTTTGTGTTTCCGTCTAAACGCGGAGTAGGCATGACGCGACAAACCTTTTGGCATAGAATTAAACACTATGCTATTTTGGCAGCAGTTGAGTCTCCATTATCGCCTCATACCATGCGCCATGCTTTTGCTACGCACTTATTAAATCATGGGGCAGATTTACGTGTGGTACAAATGATGTTGGGTCATAGCGATCTATCAACAACGCAAATTTATACCCATGTTGCCAATGAGCGGTTAAAGTCGGTACACGCGCAGCATCATCCGCGTGCGTAAGTTTGAAAGTAAATATCATTAAGCCGGTCAATATATTAAGTATTTTTAGGATAGAGAGAAGTTATGAAAAAATTAATGTTAGCAGGTGCCATGTTGTGCACAAGTATTAGTGTATTTGCAAATGGCGTTGCTGTAACACCAGATGCTAATGATCCTATTGTTACTAAATTTGCGACACTTGGTGTAACTGTTAAGCAAATTAATCCAAGCCCAGTAGCCGGTTTAAAAGAATTGATCACCAATAAAGGGGTGCTTTACGCAAGCCCAGATGGTCAATTTTTAATGCAAGGTACGTTAATCGATTTAAATAATCGTAATAACCTAACAGAGCAAGCGCTTAATGGTGTGCGTCAAAAAGGCATTAAAGAATACGAAGATTCGATGATAGTGTACAAAGCACCAAACGAAAAACACAGTATTACTGTATTTACCGATATTAGCTGCGGATACTGTCGTAAATTACACCGCGAGTTAGACGATTTACTTGAAGCCGGTATTACCGTTAAATATTTAGCGTTTCCACGTGGCGGGCTGCAAGGCTCAGGTTATGCAGATTTAATGAATGTATGGTGTGCTAAAGATCAGCAAGAAGCACTAACAGAAGCTAAATCAGGTGTAGACACAAAAGTGGTTTCAGGATGTAGCGCACCCGTTGCCGAGCACTACCAATTAGGTCAAGGCTTTGGTATTAGCGGCACACCAGCAATCGTTTTAGAAGATGGTACGATGATCCCTGGTTATCAGCCAGCGGCAGCATTAAAAGCCGCATTAGAAGCTAACAAAGCGTCATAATATGCTCTATAGCTAATAAAAAGGCCTTAATGGCCTTTTTTGTCTTTTTAATATGACTCAATAAGTTAAAACTCTGCATGAAAAAACTAATCATTGCGCGTGAAAACGTTGACGACTCACATCTCCCGAGTAACTTACATCCTGTAATTAAACAAATTTATGCTAACCGCAATGTACTCAATGCTGATGAGCTAAATAACAGTGTAGCAACGCTCCACGACTTTAAATTGTTTAAAGACATCGACAAAGCCAGTGACTTATTAATTGAAGCATTAAAAGCGCAAAGCCAAATATTAATTGTCGGCGATTTTGATGCCGATGGCGCAACTAGCACTGCAACCTTAATGCAAGGCCTTGAGATGTTTGGCTTTAAGCATTTAGATTACTTAATTCCGGATCGCTTTAGCTTAGGTTATGGCTTGAGCCCAGCGCTTGCTGAGCAAATAGTACAAATAAAACCTGATTTAGTGATCACCGTAGATAACGGCATATCGTGTATTGCTGGTATTGATATTTTAAAAGCGGTTGGTATAAAAGTGCTGGTAACAGATCATCACTTACAAGGTGATCAGCTGCCAAATGCCGATGCAATAGTAAATCCAAATAGGCACGAATGTAACTTCCCGTCTAAATCTATAGCAGGCGTTGGCGTTGCTTTTTACTTATTAATAGCGCTGAGAAGCGTAATGCGAGACCTTGGTTATTTTGAACAGCAACCGCCGCCTAATTTAGCGAACTTGCTCGACATTGTAGCGCTTGGTACGGTTGCTGACGTGGTCGCACTTGATGCAAATAACCGCACCTTAGTACATCAAGGTTTAGCACGTATTCGCAGTGGTAAAACACGCCCTGGCATTACCGCGCTTATTGAAGTGGCTAACCGCAATGCTGCCCGCTTAAGCGCAAGCGACTTTGGCTTTTCACTTGCGCCGCGTTTAAATGCTGCAGGGCGATTGGACGACATGAGTTTGGGCATAGCGTGCTTACTTAGCACCGATATAAACCAAGCGCGTAGTATCGCGGGCGAGCTCGATAGCTTAAACTTTGCAAGGCGCGAAATAGAACAAGGCATGCAGGCAGAGGCGCAAGCCGTGCTTGATAGACTCGCATTTAGCGACGATAACATCCCTGATGCTATTTGCTTGTTTCAAGACGATTGGCACCAAGGTGTTATTGGTATTTTGGCTGGTCGCTTAAAAGAAAAATACCACCGCCCAACCGTTATATTTGCTGGTGGCGAAAACGGTGAGATTAAAGGCTCGTGCCGCTCTATCGAAGGGCTACACATGCGCGATTTACTCGAAGGACTTAATACCGCCGACCCACACTTAATTAATAAATTTGGTGGCCACGCAATGGCTGCTGGTTTAAGCATTAATGAGCAACACTTTAACGACTTTAAAAAAGCATTTGATGCTGCTGTTAGTACTCAGCTTAGTGAAGAAAGTAAACGCTGCATTGTATTTACCGACGGTGAGTTGCCAAACGAGTGCTTTACGATGGAATTTTCGCAGTTATTAAAGCAATCGGGCCCGTGGGGACAGCAATTTCCAGAACCCGTGTTTGAGCACACCTTTGAAGTAATACAGCAACGCATAGTCGGCGAAAAGCATTTAAAGCTGGTGTTAAAGCATCAATCAGGGCGGCTAGTTGACGCCATCGCCTTTGGTGTTGATGTAAAAGAATGGCCCGACACAGAAGCGCAGTTTGTAAAAGTAGCGTATCAACTCGACATAAATGAGTTTAGAGGTAAGTTTACACTACAGTTAATAGTTAGAGAGCTTGAAAAAGTGCATTAAAAAATATGCACACATCAAGCATAAAATGCTAATAAAGCGCGCGTTTTTTTGTTAAAATCGGGCGTTTTTACCATTTGACGATAATTTGTTGCGAAAATCCCATATAAAGGGGCGCAATTACCTAGCCATTTTGGAGTGATGACCATGTTTGAAGTGAATCCTGTGATTAATCAAATCAAGGAAATTCGCGAACGTACTGAATTGCTTCGGGGGTACCTTTGACTACGCTCTTAAACAAGAACGCCTAGAAGAAGTTAACGCCGAACTTGAAGATTCAGCCGTATGGAATGAGCCTGAACGCGCACAAGCGCTTGGCCGCGAAAAATCAGCATTAGAAGCTGTTGTTGAAACAATCGACAACCTTGTAGCGGGTACTGATGATGTTGAAGGTTTACTTGAACTTGCAGTAGAAGCCGAAGATCAAGATACCTTTGATGAAGCGCAAAGCGAATTAACTGATCTAAACGAGCAGTTAGAAGGTTTAGAGTTTCGTCGTATGTTTTCAGGTCCTCACGACTCAAACGACGCTTACCTTGATTTACAATCAGGCTCTGGCGGTACTGAAGCACAAGACTGGTGTAATATTCTACTTCGTATGTATTTACGTTGGGGCGAGGCTAAAGGCTTTAAAGTTGAGCTAGTTGAAGCGACCGACGGTGATGTTGCTGGTATTAAAGGCGCAACTGTTCGCTTTGCTGGCGAATACGCTTACGGTTGGTTACGTACAGAAACAGGCGTTCACCGTTTAGTGCGTAAAAGCCCGTTTGACTCAAGTGGTCGTCGTCATACTTCATTTGCTTCTGCGTTTGTATACCCAGAAGTTGACGATAACATTGAAATTGATATGAATCCGTCAGACCTACGTATAGACGTTTACCGTGCATCAGGCGCCGGTGGTCAGCACGTTAACACCACCGAATCGGCGGTTCGTATTACTCACGTACCAACAAATACCGTGGTGCAGTGTCAAAACGAGCGTTCACAGCATAAAAATAAAGCCCAAGCGATGAAGCAGTTAAAAGCTAAATTATTTGAGCTTGAGCTACAGCAGCAAAATGCTGAAAAACAAACGCAAGAAGACGCTAAATCTGATATTGGTTGGGGTAGTCAAATTCGTTCATACGTACTTGATGACGCACGCATTAAAGATTTACGCACCGGCGTTGAAAACCGCAATACCCAATCGGTACTTGACGGGAATTTAGATAAATTTATTGAAGCCAGTCTTAAATCTGGCCTATAACCACCAAGCTAATAAAGAGCTAAAAAATGACTGATAAAATCCAAGACGAAAACAAGTTAATCGCTGAGCGTCGCGGCAAGTTAGACGCTATACGCAAAAATTGCCCAGCCAACGGTCATCCAAACCAATTCCGTCGTGAGCATTACACGGCTGATTTGCAAGCCCAGTTTGGTGATAAGAGCAAAGAAGAATTAATTGAGATGCAAGAAGTAGTGGCTATTGCTGGACGTATCTTAGCTAAGCGTGGTCCGTTTATGTCTATCCAAGATATGAAAGGCCGTGTCCAGGTTTACGCATCTAAAGACGTACAAAAAGATTTAAAAGCAAAGTATGGTCAACTTGACATTGGCGATATTATTGGAGTTAAAGGTCCCCTTAATAAGTCAGGTAAAGGCGACTTGTACGTAGACATGGTTGAGTACCAATTATTAACTAAGTCACTTCGTCCGTTACCAGAAAAATTCCATGGTTTATCAGATCAAGAAACAAAATACCGTCAGCGTTATGTTGATTTAATTACTAACGAAGCAACGCGTGAAACATTCCGCATTCGTTCACAAGTTGTTGAAGGTATTCGTCGCTTTTTAGCAGACCGTGACTTTATGGAAGTAGAAACACCCATGCTTCAGGTTATACCTGGTGGTGCATCTGCGCGTCCGTTTGTGACTCACCATAACGCGCTTGATATCGACATGTACCTACGTATAGCGCCTGAGCTTTACCTAAAGCGCTTAGTGGTAGGTGGTTTTGATCGTGTATTTGAAATTAACCGTAACTTCCGTAACGAAGGGTTATCTACGCGCCATAATCCAGAATTTACAATGATTGAATTTTACCAAGCATACGCTGATTACATCGACCTGATGAACATCACCGAAGATATGCTTCGTACTGTTGCACAAAACGTACTAGGTAGTGCAGTTGTAGTTAATACAACTAAGGACGAAAACGGCGAAGTGATTGACTCAGTTGAATACGACTTTGGTCAACCGTTTACACGTTTAAGCATGGCGGACGCTATCTTAAAATATAACCCTGAGTTTGATGCTGCGGTATTTAACGACCCAGAAAACCACTTTGAAGAGTTAAAAGCGTACGCTAAACAAGTGCACGTTAAAATTCCTGAAAACTGTGTTTGGGGTCCAGGTAAGTTTTTATGTGAAATATTTGAAGAAACAGCAGAGCACATGCTTATTCAACCTACGTTTATTACTGGCTACCCGTGGGAAGTATCACCACTTGCACGCCGTAACGACGAAAATGCATTTGTTACCGACCGTTTTGAATTTTTTGTTGGCGGTCGTGAACTTGCAAATGGTTTCTCGGAGCTTAACGATGCACAGGACCAAGCTGAGCGCTTTACTCGTCAAGTTGAAGAGAAAGACGCAGGCGATGATGAAGCAATGCATTACGATGAAGACTATATACGCGCACTTGAGTATGGTTTACCACCAACTGCAGGTGAAGGTATTGGTATTGACCGTTTAGTAATGTTGTTTACTGATTCATCAACAATTAAAGACGTTATTTTGTTCCCGCATATGCGCCCGCAAGCTGACTAAGCTTTGGGTAGAACAAAGTAAATTAATAAACGCCGCTTAATAGCGGCGTTTATTTGCTCGGTATTAGTATTTTAATTAATAAGTACTACACTAAAAATTAAATGTAGTTATTAGTGTTGGTTAATGTGTAATTCAGCTTAGCTAACTTATTGTTATTGGATGTTTTTAATATTAAAACTAACAGTGCTATAACTTTTTATTGTGATTTTTTTTAAACATAAGTTGTATTTATGTAAAGGTTTTAGCTAGAATTCGCATGAAATTTATACTGCTTGGTATTTAGCAGTTAAATATAGATTCTTAAAGGACTTAGAATAATAGTATGAAAGACAAACGAGTAGATGATTTATCAGAAGAATGCACATCTGAGCAAGAAAGAAACGCTTACTACCGTGCTTGTATTGCTGAATTTCAACAATTAGGTTACCAAGAACAGTATTTGGCTCAGTTAACTGATGACTTAGTTCCCGTGCTAGGTGTTAATCCTTCAGATAAAAATACGTAACCCGCTTAAATTTCAAACTAATTACACTTTTAAACTAAGCATATGTGCAATCTATAACCATATAGTCGTTTTTGGTAGAAAAGTGTTTGACATATTTTCTGAAATCTTTATTATACGCCCCACAAGACGGAGAGGTGTCCGAGTGGCCGAAGGAGCTCCCCTGCTAAGGGAGTATAGAGTTTGTAGCTCTATCGAGGGTTCGAATCCCTCCCTCTCCACCATTTCTTTTAATGGCGTGTTTTGTGAGATTTTAAAGTATGGGTGCATAGCTCAGCTGGATAGAGTACTCGGCTACGAACCGAGCGGTCGGAG
Organism: Pseudoalteromonas sp. BSi20652; assembly: GCF_000239855.1. Classification (GTDB taxonomy): domain Bacteria; phylum Pseudomonadota; class Gammaproteobacteria; order Enterobacterales; family Alteromonadaceae; genus Pseudoalteromonas. The sequence continues at coordinate 136,766 of NZ_BADT01000170.1, forward strand.
GTTCGAATCCTCCTGCGCCCACCATACTTTAATAACTCTG